>DAIQNM010000001.1:0-30159 GCA_036788375.1 Cyanobium sp. CTOTU6536
GCTGGGAGTGGTCGAGGGTGCCTTCGAAACCGTGGCCGTCCTCGGCTTCACCCTGGCCGGTCTCGAGGGAGCCCAGGCAGCCCAGCTCGCCCTCGACGCTCACGCCGATGGCATGGGCCACATCCACCACTTCCTTGGTCACGGCCACGTTGTAGTCGTAGCTGGCCGGGGTCTTGGCGTCGGCTTCGAGGGAGCCGTCCATCATCACGGAGGTGAAGCCGTTGGCGGCAGCGCCGTAGCAGGTGGCGGGGCTGTTGCCGTGGTCCTGGTGCATCACCACCGGGATGTCGGGATAGGTTTCCACCGCCGCCAGGATCAGGTGGCGCAGGAAGCTTTCACCGGCGTACTGACGGGCGCCGCGGGACGCCTGCAGGATCACGGGGCTGTCGGTCTCGTAGGCCGCCTCCATGATCGACTGGACCTGCTCCAGGTTGTTGACGTTGAAAGCCGGAATGCCATAGCCGTTTTCGGCGGCATGGTCGAGCAGCAGCCGAAGCGGGACGAGCGCCATGGGAACCTCGGGAAATGGGGGAGAGCGACGGCTGGCGGGATCCCCCGCCGTGTCTGGGCGGGAGTCTAGGCGATGCCCCCTGCCCCTCCCCTGTCCCTTAGCCAGCAGAGGCGTTCTTGAGGCTAGGGCCACCCAACTGGCGTGCCTGATCACAGAGACGCTGGCTCGCCGCCGCCTCCGCCAGGCCCGGCACCATGGGCCGGCCTTCCCGGACGGCGGCCGCCCACCAGCCCACCAGCCGCAGGACCGGCGCGATTCGCCCATCCTCCCAGGTGCGTGACCAGGCCAGGGCTGGATCCGGTGCAACGGGCCGCAGCCCTTCTCCTGGCCTGGCCATCTGCAACTGGAAGCCATGCACGTAGTCGGCCTGGTTGGCGGAACCCAGCACCAGGGTGGCGTCACTGCCATAGAGCTCCAGCCAGCAGCCGCGGCCGTTGCGGGTCACGGCCGCCAGGTTGACCTGGGCTGGCACCCTGCGGCCCCGCGGGTCGAGGAGGTCGAGTTGCAGGAGGGCGATGTCCTCGGCATCCACGGCGGCCTGCCGCGGTGGAGTCTCCGTCTCCGCGCTGGGGAGGGGCCGCTCGCCGATGGCGGTGCTGAGCCGGGCAGCCTGCAAGCTGGATGGTCCGACCAGCCAGTGCAGCAGATCGAAGGCATGGGTGCCGAGGGCGCCCAGCACCCCGCCTCCTGCGGCCGCCTGGGAATACCAGTTCCAAGGTCGGCTGCGGTCGGCGCGGCTGCTCATCAACCAGTCGAGCTTCACCAGCCAAGGATCCCCCAGGACCCCCTGCTCCAGCAGGGCGGCCAATTGCTGGAAGGGGGGCACGGCCCGGTATTCGAAATCCACCGCCACGGTGAGGCCGCGCCGCAGGGCCAGGCGCTGAAGCTCCTCCACCTGGAAGGCGTCGAGGGCCACGGGCTTCTCCAGTAGCAGGTGCTTGCCGGCCTCCAAGGCCCGGCGGGCCAGCTCGAAGCGGGGGGCCGGTGGCGTGGCGATCACGATGGCCTCCACCCCCGGATCGGCCAAAAGGCCGTCGAAATCGGTGTGGCCGGGGAGGTTGGCGGCCCGGCAGGCCTGCTCAAGCCGCTCCTGGCGAGGGTGCCAGAGGGCAACGGGCTCGGTCGCCGGGCAAGCGAGCAGGGCTTTCAGGTGCACCTTCTCCCCGAAACCGAGACCGGCGATCGCAACCCGTAGCGGTGAATCGGTTGGGGAGTGCAGTTCAACCATGGGGCGCCTCGGCTGCCGCACAGGCGGCCCGCAGAGTGGCCTCGGTGAGGGGATCGCCGGTGGCTAGTGCCCAGGGGGCCCCCCAGCGGGGCAGGCCGTTGACGGCACGATCGCGGTAGAGCTCCTGGCCGCAGTCGAGGTCCATCACGTAGAGGGTTCCTGGTCGTTGGAGCAAGGTGCCGTCCTTGTCGTGGTCGGGACCTGGGGCCGGTTGGAAGCGGCTCAGTACCGAGAGCCGCCCCTGGCGGTCGCGGCGCAGGCTGCCCGCATCCCACCACTGCCGCCCTTGGGGGCTGGCTGGCACCTCCTGCCAGTCGACCGGGCCGGCCAGCACGGCGCTCAGAAGGGCTTGGTCCCACCGGCCAGGGGGGCCTGGGGCGAAGCCCCCCACCGGAGGTAGGGGCGCCAGGGTCACCAGCAGCAACAAGAGCACCAGAACGCGCCCCAGCCAGCGCAGCGGGGCTTGCTGGTGGCGGGGTAGGTCTGGCTTCATGGGGCCACCACTTCACTGCGGCGCCTGGCGCCATGGAGGCGCAGCAGGGTGGCCAGGGTGCTGCGCAGCTCGGTGCGGGGAACGATCTTGTCCACGAAGCCGTGCTCCTGCAAATACTCGGCGGTCTGAAAGCCTTCGGGGAGTTTTTCCCGCAGGGTCTGCTCGATGACTCGGCGCCCGGCGAAGCCGATCAGGGCCTGCGGTTCGGCCAAGATCAGGTCCCCCAGCATGGCGAAACTGGCCGTAACCCCTCCCGTGGTCGGATGGGTGAGAAGGGGGATGTAGAGCAGTTCGGCTTGACGGTGCCGCTCAAGAGCTCCGGAGATCTTGGCCATCTGCATCAGGCTCAGCATGCCTTCCTGCATGCGGGCCCCCCCCGAGGCGCACACAATCAACACCGGATGGCGGCGAACCGTGGCCTCCTCAATCAGTCGGGTGAGCTTTTCGCCCACCACCGAGCCCATCGAGCCGCCCATGAAGCGGAAATCCATCACCCCAAGGGCCAGCGGCATCCCCTCCAGCCGGCACAGCCCCGTGACCACCGCATCGCGCAGGCCGGTGCTCTGCTGGCTATCGCGGAGGCGATCGGCGTAGGCCCGCCGGTCCTTGAAGGCCAGGGGATCCGTTGGCGATAAATCGCCATCGAGGGCCTCGAAGCTGCCCGCATCGGCGATCAGGCGGATGCGTTCGTCACTAGTGATCCGGTTGTGGTGGCCGCAGCCTTTGCAGACATGGGCATGGGCCGCCAAATCCTTGCGGTAAACCACCAGCGCGCATTCGGAGCACTTGCTCCAGAGGCCGTCGCCTTCATCCGGTTCGGGGCCCTGGCTGGCGCGCACCACCGGGGCGTTCTTGCGGCGATCGGCAAACCAGTCGAAGAGCGACATCGATCGAAGGGGCGCCCGCTGGGGGTCTGGGATGGTCCGGTTCCATTAAAGGCTGGCCAGGGTTCAGGCCGATCCAATCGGGGCGAGGCCCGGCAACAGCCACAGCAGCCATGGGGTTGGTCCCACCAGCCAGACGGCCAGGGCGCCTGCCGCCAGAAAGGGTCCGAAGGGGAAGGGTTGGCTGGGTCCGAGCCTGCCGCTCAGACGGCCGATGCTTCCGATCAAGGCACCCAACAGCACCGCCAGGGCGACCGCCAGGCCCAGCCCGAGCGGCCCCAGCCAAGCCCCCATCAGGGCGGCGAGCTTGGCATCGCCCAGTCCCAGGGCGGGCTTGCCGAGGGCTTTCTCCGCCAGCGCACTCACCGCCTCAAAACCCAACAGGCCCAGGGCCGCCGCGATCAGGTGCTCAAGCAAAAGGCTGCGGCCGGTGCCCACTCCCTGCTGGAAGCCAAGCAGGGCCGTGACGGCCAGGCCCAGAACCACGCCCCAACGGCAGAGCGGCTCCGGCAACCAGAGGCTGTCGAGGTCGATCAACACCAGGGGGACCAGCCAGCTGACCAGCAACCAGCCAGCTCCCAGCAGCAGCCAGGGCTGGGCTGCTAGCCCCATGGCCTCGGGGCGGGCGAGCAGCACGGCCACCCAAAGCCCGGCGGTGAGGAGTTCCACCAGGGGATAGCGCAGGGCGATGGGTTGATGGCAATGGCGGCACCGGCCCCGTAGCAGCAACCAGCCGAGCACCGGCAGGTTGTCGTTCCAGGCCAGTTGGGTACCGCAGTGGGGGCAATGACTGCCGGGCCAAATCACCGATTCCTGCCGAGGTAGGCGCCAGGCCACCACGTTGAGGAAGCTGCCAACGCAGGCCCCGGCCAGGGCCACCAGAGGGGCCAGAAGGGGTAGCAGCAGAGAGAGTTCGGACGACTCCACGGGCATCAACGGGATGGGAGGCGAACGGCAAGGAGTTGGGGATCAGGCGGGTGGGCGGCCGAGGCCGGAGCCGCGGCTGCCCCGTGCGCGGCCCTGGCTGCGATTGCGCAGCCATTCGATCGGCACGAATTGCTCTTTGGGTAGCAGCACCGGCACCTCAAAGACCACCCGGCCTCCACCGGCGGCTGCCAGCACGACGCCCAGGGGGTCGGCTCCAGCGCTACAGGCGGAGAGATAGGCGAAGTAAACGCCGCGGGCCAGGCCCAGCACCTCGGCACTGTTGATCCGATCGAGGCGCAACGGCGAGCTTCCTCCGTAAGGGGGTGCTCCGGGGGCCATGGGGCTGGAGGAACCGCGGATCACGAAGGAGGGACTCAGCGGGCCCCTAGGGCCTGGAGCATTCCCGTTGGAGGCTTCATCGTGCTTGGCTTTCTGAACACCCTGGTTATTGGTCGGGCTGGGCGCTGTGGCAGGGGCCTGCAAGGGGTCGCCGGCGATGCCAGTGGCATTGCTTAAGGACTGGTCGGGTCCCTCGTGCCTGGGCTCATGACGGGTCTGTCGCCCAGCGTCGATCACGCCGTTGAATCCGGCGGCAACGCTGGTGGCCATGGGGAGTGGTTCGGTGCTGATGGTTCCGAAGCAGCGGAACGGCACCAACCGGAACTCACCAAGGCAAGCACCGGTTCGGTTGGCGAGAGTTTAGGAGTACCAGGGGGATCTGCCTGTTTCGCCGTTGATGCCCAACGATCAACCCAGCTGCTTCTTCTCTTCGATCATGCGGTGGATGATCGGGGTGAGGATCAGCTCCATAGCAAAGCCCATCTTGCCGCCGTTCACCACGATGCTGGTGGGGCTGGACATGAAGGAGTCGTGGATCATGTCGAGCAGATAGGTGAAGTCGATTTCCCACTTCTCCCGGGCTCCCTTGCGGAAGTGGCAGATCACGAAACTTTCATCCGGGGTGGGGATGTTCCGAATCATGAAGGGGTTGGAGGTGTCCACGGTGGAGACCCGTTGGAAGTTGATGTCGGTGCGGCTGAACTGGGGGCAGATGTGGTTGATGTAATCCGGCATCCGCCGCAGAATCGTGTCCACCGTGGCCTCGGCGGAGTAACCGCGCTCGGCATTGTCGCGGGAGATCTTCTGGATCCATTCCAGGTTGACGATCGGCACCACACCCACCAGCAGGTCGGCCAGGGATGCCACGTCGTAGCCGTCACCGACCACACCGCCGTGGAGGCCTTCGTAGAAGAGGAGGTCGGTGCCAATTGGGATAGGTTCCCAGGGGGTGAACTGACCGGGATCCAGGCTCGTACCAAGCCGGGCATTGTGCTCAGCGGCCTCCTCGGTGGAGTGCAGGTAGTAGCGCTTCTGGCCCGAACCGGTCTCGCCGTAGCTCTGGAACAGTTCGCCGAGCTTGTCGAACAGGTTGGCTTCGGGGCCGAAGTGGGAGAAGTTCTCACCCTTGGCCAGGGCTTCGGCCATGGCTTGCTTCATGGGTCCCCGCTCGTAGCGGTGGTAGCTGTCGCCCTCCACCACCGCAGGGGTGATGCCCTCACGTTTAAAGATCTGCTCGAAGGCGCGCTTCACGGTGCTGGTTCCAGCGCCGGAGGAGCCGGTGACAGAGACAACCGGGTAACGCTTCGACATCGACGCAGGGAGGAGGGAGCGCCTGAGAGTTTCGCAGATCGTCGGCCCCCCTCCGCCAGAGAGCCTGCCGCTCAGGGCCGGCTCAGGCCTCCAGGGCTGCGAGCAGCTGGTCGCCCATCGCTTTGCAGCCCAGGCGCTCGCAGCCCTCGGCCATCAGGTCGCCGGTGCGATAGCCGGCGGCGAGGGTGCGCTCCACCGCCGCCTCCAGGTCGGCGGCGGCGGCCTCCTGCTTCAGGCCGATGCGCAGCAGCATGGCGGCGCTGAGCACCATGGCCATCGGGTTGGCCAGATCCTGGCCGGCGATATCGGGGGCGGAGCCGTGGATCGGTTCGAACAGCCCAGGGCCGCCATCCCCGAGGGAGGCGGAGGGCAGCATGCCGATCGAGCCGGTGAGCATGGCCGCCTCATCGCTGAGGATGTCGCCGAAGAGGTTGCTGGTGAGCACTACATCAAATTGACGGGGGGCCCGCACCAGCTGCATGGCGGCGTTGTCCACGTACATGTGGCTCAGCTCCACCGAGGGATAGGAGGCAGCAATGGCTTCCACCCGCTCGCGCCAGAGTTGGCTCACGTCCAGCACATTGGCCTTGTCGACCGAGCAGAGGCGGCCGCTGCGGGCCGCAGCCAGATCGAAGGCCACCCTGGCGATTCGGTCGATTTCGAAATCCGAGTAGGCCATGGTGTTGAAGGCCCGGACCCGACCCTCGGCCTCCACCCGGCCCTTGGGGGTGCCGAAGTAGACCCCGCCGGTGAGTTCGCGCACCACGAGGAGATCGACATCGGCGATCACCTCGGGTTTGAGGGTGCTGGCCGCGATCAGGGCCGGAATGATCTTGACGGGCCGCAGATTGGCAAACAGGCCGAGACTCGACCGCAGGGCGAGCAGACCGGATTCGGGCCGTTTCTGGCGGGGAAGGGTGTCGTATTGGGGGCTGCCGATCGCGGCCAGCAGCACCGCATCGGAGCGGCGACAGGCCTCCAGGGTGCTGGCCGGCAGGGGTTCGCCGGTGGCGTCGATGGCGGCACCGCCCATCGGCTGTTCGTCGTAGATGAGGCTGAAGTCGTGGCGGTGGCTTACCGCATCCAGCAGCTGGCGAGCAACGGCCGTGATCTCCGGACCAATGCCGTCGCCGGCGAGAAGGGTGATCCGGTGGCTGGTCATGGCGGGTTTTGCTCCGGCGGGGCATCGGTTGGTGGCCGCGAGGCTAGGGCGCAGCCCGACGTTCCCCAAACACTCCCAACGGCTATGGCTCGTTCTGGGCCTGTAGCCGTCGGAGGGTACGGGCCATTTCCGGCAGTTTGTTGAAGGCCGCCGAACAGCGCAGCCAGAGCCGGTTGGGGATGGCCGGATAGCCGCTCACGACTTCGCCCGCCGCCACTTCGCCGTGGATGCCCGACTTGGAGGAGGCGATGGCCCGGTCGCCGATGGTGGCGCGGTTAGCGACCCCCACCTGGCCAGCCAGGATCACGCCGTGCCCAAGCCGGGCACCGCCGGCGATGCCTACCTGGGCCGCCAGGGCGCAGCCCCGGCCGGTCACCACGCCGTGGCCGATGTGGACCAAGTTGTCGATTTTGGTGCCGGCACCGATCCGGGTTTCGCCCACCGAGGGACGGTCGATCGTGGAGCTACACCCCACCTCCACCCCGTCTTCGAGCACCACCAAGCCGGTCTGGGGCATCTTGCGCCAGCCCTTGGCCGTGGGCACGAAGCCAAAACCCTCAGAACCCACCACCGCCCCCGAATGGACCACGCAGCCCCGCCCCAGCCGGCTGCCGGGATGGAGCACGGCATGGGCGTGCAGGACACAGCCCTCCGCCAGCTCCACATCGTTGTAGAGCACGGCGCCGGCATGGAGGACGGAGCCATCCCCCACCACCGATCCGGCACCCACCACCACATAGGGACCCAGGTGCACCGCCTTCCCGATCTGGGCCGTGGGATCGACCACGGCGGTGGGATGGATGCCCGGTGCAGGCAGGGGGCGAGGGTGGAGCAGGTCAAGGGCCTCGGCAAAGCCAAGCCGGGGATCGGCGAGGGCCACCCAGGCGATGCCGCGCTCACTGGCCTGGCGTTGGAGTTCGGAATCTGCTGGCAGGAGCACGGCAGCAGCGCCGGAGGCGGCCAGGGCTGCGGAAAGGCTGTTGCCGGGTTCGAGGAAGCTGAGTTGGCCGGCCCCCGCCAGGTCCAGGGCCTGGGCACTGTGGAGTTCGGGGTCCCCAGAGAGATCCCTGGGGGTGGATTCAGCCACGCCGCTGAGCTGGCTGAGCAGGCTGCTGAAGCGCATGGGCCGGGGCCGTTTGGGCGGATCGTAGGGCCCGTGCTGATCGGTCTGCCCTTCGACCTGCGCCCTCCCCCTGGCCGAGCTCCTAGCCGTGGGCTGGCTCCTCGGAACCGGGGGTCAGCACCAACTGGTCGCGATGCACGACCGCGTCGCCGACGGGACCGAGGCGGCGGCGGACCTCATCGCTGGCCATCCCCATGATCGCTTCCACCTCTTCGCTGCTGAGGGTGCTGAGGCCACGGCCGAGCTCCCGCCCGTCACTGGCGAGCAGCCGCACGGGCTCGAGCCTGCCGAAGCGGCCCTCCACCGCCTGGATTCCTACCGCCAACAGGGAGGCACCCCGGTGCACCAGGGCCTGCTCAGCCCCCTTGTCCACCCGCAGGCTGCCGCGGGGCAGCACCGCATGGGCCAGCCATCCTTTGCGTTCCGGCAGGGGGGTGGCACTGGGGTGAAACACGGTGCCCAGCCGTTGGCCCTGCAGGAGGGCCTCCAGCACGGCCGGATCGCGTCCATCGGCCAGGCGCACCCGCACGCCGCTGGTGGTGGCGATCCGGGCGGCGGTGATCTTGGTGCCCATGCCGCCCGTGCCCCAGCGTCCGCCGCCGCCGGCTCCCCTGCCGTAGTGTTCCAGTTCGGCCAGGTTCCAGACATCCTCGATCGGCTGTGCTTCGGGGTCGCTGCGGGGGTCGCCGGAGTAGAGGCGGTCCACGTCGGTGAGCAACACCAGCTCCTGGGCGCCAACCGCCACCGCCACCAGGGCGGAGAGGGTGTCGTTGTCACCGAAGCGCAGTTCGTCGGTGGCCAGGGTGTCGTTCTCGTTGACGATCGGCACCACCCCCCAGGCCAGCAATTGCTCCAGGGTGCGGCAGGCGTTTTGATAACGCCGCCGCGATGCCAGATCCCCCCGGGTGAGGAGCACCTGGGCCACGTCCAGCCCCCGCACCGTGAAGGCGTCTTGGTAGAGCGACATCAGTCGCCCTTGCCCCACGGCGGCGGCGGCCTGGAGGGCCACCACCTCGCTGGGGCGTCGGGCCATCGCCAGGGCCGTGCAGCCCAGGCCCACGGCGCCGCTCGTGACCAGCACGATGGCTTCGCCCCGTTGGCGGCAACGGGCCAGGCTGGCGGCCAAGTCGGTGATCACCGCTGCGGTCGGGCGGTTGCTGTCGCCCCGCAGCAGGCTCGTGCCCACCTTGATGACCCGACGGACGACAGGCTCAGCGGCCTGGAGTGGGTCCCGCTGCCGTTCTGAGCCGTTCATCCTTCGCCCAGCGCTCCCAGCCAGCGCGACATCCGCACCTCCAGGTTCTGGACCTGATCATGGCTGCAGGGATCCCCATTGGGATCGATGGGGCGCACCAGCACGGTGAACAGGCCAAGGCGATTGCCGGCCAGGACATCGGTGAAGACCCGGTCCCCTACCAGGGCCACCTGCCGGGGGGGAAGGGCGAGTTCTGCCAGCACCCGCCGCAGGGCGGCGCGGCGGGGTTTGCCGGCGGCGGTGGTGAAGGGCAGGTTGAGTTGGTCCGCCACCCGGCCAATGCGGCGCCTTGAGGGGTTGTTGCTGAGCAGATGGATTGGCATCAGGCCGGCGGCATGGCGAAGCCACTGCTCCGCACTCGGCGGCAGGGTGCCGCTGCGACGGGGCAGCATGGTCCGATCCACATCCAGAACCAGTGCCCGGATGGGGCCTTCGGGCCTATCCAGCAGCCGGTCCAGGGGCAGGTGGGCCAGGGTGGTGCCGGCGGTCCAATCCGGGGTCAGCAGGGCGCCCAAGCTCAATCTTCTGGCTCCCGCTCCTCGATTTCGGCCTCGATCCGGGGCTGAATCCGTTCGAATTCCTCTCCTTCCACCAGCTGGGCATGGCCGTTGTCCAGACGGGCCACCACGAAGAAGGGATCAAGCGGAATATAGAGGCCGTACTCCACGGCGTTGACCAGGAAGCTCACCAGCAGTTCGTAGGTTTCGCTGTCGGCATCGGCGTCATCGTCGTCCTCGAGATCTTCGGGCTCGGGTTCGTCCAGTTCGCCGCTCACGGTGAGGGTTACGGCGGAGCGGATCAAGGTCAGGTCGTGCTCCTGGAGGACGACATCGGCCACGGAGAGGATCGGCTCACTGGCGTCGAGGGTTTCGATCAGCTCGGGATCCTCCTCGTCGTCGCGGAGACGGAACAGGCAAACCGGGGTATCGACCGGGGTCAGCAGGGCGTAGTCGTTGCCGTCGAGCGGGATCAGCTGCTCAAGGAAACAGAGCAGCTGCCGACCGTGGCCGTCGTGCACGACCAGGGTGGGCACGTCTCCGGAACCCGTCATCGATGGGGACTCGGGGGGCATGGCGGGTGGGGGGAAGGCGTGGAACTTCAGGATGGCCCGTCGTCGGGCTCGGGGCCATCCCGTAGCCATTGTTCCAGCAGGAGCGCGGCGGCCAAGCTGTCGAGTCGACCGCTGCGGTCGCCGTGCAGGTTGAAACGTTCAGCGGCGTCCCAACTGGAGGTGTGTTCATCCACCCATACCAGGGGAAGGTGATGGCCCGCCTGGTGCAGGGCATCCTGCAGCCGTTGCCCGTACCGACGGCAATGCTCGGCCTGGCGGGTGGGCCGTTGGCTGGCATCAAGGGGGAGACCCACCACCAGCAGCTCGACCCGGCGCTGGGCCACGAGGGGCAGCAAGACCTCCAGATCCCGGGGCAAGGGTCCCCGGGCCAGGGCGGGCAGGGGCGTGACCGTGATGCCGAGGGGATCGCACCCGGCCAGGCCAATGCGCCGGTGTCCAACATCGAGGGCCAGGGAGGATCGGGGCCGAGGGGGGCCCACTCAGCGCTGGCCCACCGGCGTTGGCACCGGCCGACGACGCGGCTGGAGCTGCTCCAGCACAGCTCCCAGGCGTCGGGCCGCCCCGAGGGCGCCCTGGCCCTCCTGGCGCCTCCAGACACTGCGGGCCATCAGCACCACGTCGCCGTGTTCTTCGGCCCCGAGCTGGGTGAGCCAGGCCTGGCGCGGGGCATCACCCACCTCGCTATGGAGCCAGATCTGGTCGCCGGAGGGAGCCAGGCGGCGCAGCAGGAGTTCGGTGGGGGCTCCGAGCAGGTGGGTCCAGCCGGGGTGCACGCTCAGCTCAACCTGGTGCCCACCGGCGGGATGGTCCTCCACCCAGCGGGCCGCAGCCACGGCTTCGTTGCGATCCGCATCGATCAGCAGCCAGCCATGGCCCCCACGGCGATCCAGCAGATCTTCAACGCGGCGGTCCAGCACTTGGCGCAGGGGGGCTGGGCAGGTCGCCTGTTCGAGGTGCCAGAGCAGGGCAGCGTTGCGGCGCTGCAGGGGTCGCAGCAGCAGGTTGGCTCCTAGGGCGGGCAGGGGGCCGCCGGAACGGGCCTGCCACCGCCAGAGCCGGTCGGTGCGCTGGGGCTGGAAGCCCTGTTCTCGAAGGGTGGCCAACCGGGCGGAGTCGAGGCTGGAGGCGGTGGCGATCCAGCTGGCGGCACTGCGGGTGCGTTGGATGGCCTCCCGCAGCAGGGCGGCGGCGATGCGGCCGGGGGGCTCACCCCCTTCGGGCCCAGCCAGGGCCAGGCGAAGGTGTTGGACTTCCCAGCAGCTGCCGCTGCGGTTGTGGGGGCTTGCCACCAGTAAACCCAGGCCCCGCGGGCGGCCTTGCTGATCCGGCTGGGTGGCCACCAACAAAAGGGACGCCAGGAAGCGGCGCTGGGAGAGGGCAGTCGCGAGCTGCCGTGGCACCGCCAAGAGCAAAGAGCGTTGCAGAAGGGGTTGAAGCGGCAAAAAGGCCGGATCGTCGAGCAGAGGGAGGTGCCACCCCTGCAGTGGGGCCACCGTGATCGCACCTCCACCCAGGGGCGCTGGCGGGTTTCGGATGCTGAGGTCGGTCCTGGGGGGAGACGGCACAGCGAGGGGCCCGAGGGGAGAGGGGTTCTTGGGTCGCACCAACCTCACTCTAGGTGGGTGGCCATGCCTCAGGCCGGTCTGACCAACACCAGGGGCGTGCGCTCGTTGGCGTTGCCGGCGGGGTTGGGGCGCAGGGCCCGATGCAGGAGCTCCTCATCGCAGCCGCGGCTGGAGGCCAGCACCTTGACCCGGCCGAGATCGTTGACATCGACCACCGCCACGGCAACGCCCAAGGCCTGGGCCATCGCCTCGCAGAAGGCCTCGGGCTGCCGGGGCCCCAGCACGATCGTTTGGTCGTAGGGCGGAGTGGTGCCGGTCACGTCGTCGATCAGGCGGGCCTGATCCCCGGCAAGCCTGTAGAACCAACCCTTGCTGCCCACCAGCTTCAGGGCCGTGCCCGCCAACCAAGCGGTCAACACCCGGGCCGGCCCCACCACATCGATCAACGACTGCAGGCCGCAGGCGGTGGCGAGGCTGCTGGTCGGATGGAACACCCGGCAGAGCTGGCGGGCTAGCAGCGAGGGCTCGACGTTGGCGGGATGGTTGTAACGGCCCTGGATCACCGCCAGGGGGGTTTCGCCGATGGTGAGCACGTCGCCAGGGCGGATCAGGCCACCGGCGTAGCGCTCCAGCACCTGCTGGGGGTCATCGAGCACGCCGAGCAGATGGGTGCGTAGCGGAAGCACCTGGCAGCCCTCGCCGGACCGCCAGGTGGCCTGGGCCGGATCGGTCGGTTCGGGACGCTGGAGGGGCACCAGGATGCCGTCGCGGCGTTCGAGGCGGCCGAACGGGCCGTAATGGATCCAACGCACGTCGAGCCAGAGGGTGTCGAGCAGGTCGCCCACGTTGACCCCGGCGGGGGCGGTGAGGCGGATCCGAATCCTGGCGGCCGTGCGCTTGTGGCCTTTGACGATGTAAGCAAACCAGTAGCCATCGGGGCGGGCTTCTTCGTCGGGATGGAGCGGTGTGATCTCCACCGTGCGCTTCACCTCCGCCAGGCTGCCCTTGCCTAGCAGCACCGGCTCGACGCTGAACTCCGGCACAAACACTTCCATGCGTCCATGGGTGTTGGCGATGGTGATTTCGCCGCTGACCTCCACCGCTTCGGGGCTCCGCTGCACGTGGAAGCTGCCGGGGTGCAGCCGCAGGGGTGAGGCGGGCCGCAGGCGGTGGCGAAGCTCTAGCCAGAGCAGGGTCAGGCCGAAGAGAAGGAGAAGAATCAGCAAGATCGAAGCAAGCGGCAAGCCGATCACCCAACGGGTACGAACCGGCGGAGCGTAGATGGGGAGATGGCCCTAGGTTCAGGTTCGCCGATCCGGCCCGGCCACTGGCATGCGCAAGACCTTTGTTCTCGACACCAATGTTTTGTTGCATGACCCCCAGGCCCTGACCCGCTTCGAGGACAACCACGTGGTGGTGCCGATCGAAGTGGTTGAGGAGATCGACCGCTTTAAACGCGATCCCTCCGAGAAGGGGCGCAATGCCCGCCAGGTCTCGCGGTTATTGGATGAGCTGCGGGAGCGGGGCAACCTGGCCGATGGGGTCCCCCTCGACGGGGCCAGCGGCGGCACCCTGAAGGTGGTTTTTTGCCGGAGCGAGACCCTCGCCCAGTTGCCACCGGAATTGCGGGCTGGCAATGGCGACAACAACATCCTGGCGGTGGCCCTGGAGCAGCGGCTGGAACAGGTGGTGGGCACCCGCCCTCCGGTGGTGCTGGTCACTAAGGACACCAATCTGCGCATCAAGGCCGATGCGGTGGGGCTGATTGCCCAGGACTACACCACCGACAAGGTGGCGATCGGCGACCTCTATCCCGGCATCTGTGAGCTTTGGGTTGACGCCGATCAGATCGACCGGGTCAAGCTGGATGGGGGCCTGCCCCTGGCGGCCCTCAGTCCGGAAAGCCTGAAGGCGGCTGGCACTCTGCAGGCCAATGAGGGCGTCACCCTGGTGAACCAGGCCCAGCCCAACCACACCCTGCTTGCCAGGTACAACGCTGAGCAGGCTGCCCTGGTGCCCCTGCAGCGGGCCACCAAGGTGCGGCTGGGACGGATCCAGTCCCGCAACCGCGAACAGACCTTTGCCCTCGATTTGTTGCTCGATCCGGCCGTACCCCTGGTGACCCTGGTGGGCAAGGCCGGCACCGGCAAGACCCTCCTTGCCCTGGCGGCGGGGCTGCACCAGGTGGCTGATGAACGGCTGTACGAGCGCTTGCTGGTGACCCGGCCGGTGATCTCGCTCGGCAAGGAAATGGGCTTTTTGCCCGGCGATCTGGAGGAAAAGATGGGCCCTTGGATGCAGCCCATCATCGATAACCTCGATTTTCTGCTGGGCGGTGGTGAGGAGGGCAGTGGACACCAGGGAGGTCGGGGCGGCCAGCGGGGTCCCCGCAACAGCTGGGCCGATCTCAAGGGCATGGGATTGCTGGAGGTTGAGGCCATCAGCTATATCCGTGGCCGCTCGATTCCCAGGCAGTTTATGGTTGTGGATGAATCCCAGAACCTCACCCCCCATGAGGTGAAAACCATCGTGACCCGGGTCGGCGAGGGCACCAAGATCATCTTTACTGGTGATCCCTATCAGATTGATAATCCCTATGTCGATGCTGAAAGCAATGGCCTCACCTGGCTGGTGGAGCGGTTCAAGGGCCAGCGTTTGGCCGGCCATGTGACCCTGTTGCGTGGTGAACGCTCCGAACTAGCCGAACTGGCGGCCAATCTGCTCTGAGCCCCTGGCGCCGCCCTGGGTCCATGGCAAGCTGCGATGCAGTGCGGTTGGAGCCCGCGATGGTGCTACGGAAGGCCCTAGTGGTTGCTGGGCGATTCCCCCGAGCGTCTCGCAAGGGCCCAGGTCTTGTCCTCGCTGGCGCCTTCCTGCTTGGCCTTGCGCCGTGGCCCGGGGCCCTACCCTCCGCCATCGCCCAGGCGCCTGCGGTGGCGGTCGCTGAGGCCGGCGTTCCTTCCTACAGCCATCCGGAAGTCCGCGAGGTGGTGGAGCTGGTGCAGGCCGCCGCCGCCGCGGTGAAGAGCCTCGGGGAGGCGGCCTTTGCCGATTTCCGCCGCCGGGGTGCCCCCTGGTTCCAGGGGGAGCGTTATGTGTTCGTGCTCACGCCCGACGGCAAGAGCGTGGTGTATCCGCCGGACCCCCGCGGCGAAGGAACCAGCTATCTCGACTTTCAGGACCTGGGCGGCAAGCTGTTTGGCCGTCAGTTCGTGGCGGTGGCCCAGGAGCCACCGGGCCGTGGCTGGGTGCATTACCAGTGGCGCCGGCCCAATCGGGATGACCGCCGTCCGGTCTGGAAGGTCACCTACCTCGAAAGCGTGACCGCCCCCTCGGGACAACGCTATCTGGTGCTCTCCGGCCTCTATGACCCTCCGATGGAGCGCGCCTTTGTGGTGCAAGAGGTCGATGCCGCCGCGGCATTGCTGCAACGGGAGGGCAGGGCCGGCTTCGAGCAGCTCCGCGATCGCCGCAGTCGCTTTTTTTACCAGGATGCCTACGTGTTTGTGGTGTCCCCAGAGGGGCAACTGCTGCTCAACCCCGCCTTCCCGGCCCTGGAGGGCCGCAACCTGCTAGCCCTTCCAGAGCCAGGTGATCAGGCCAATGCCCAGGCTTCGCTTCGCACGGTCCTGTCCCAGGGCTCGGCCTGGACCTTTTACAACTGGCCTCGGCCCGATCAGTCGACCCTGAGGGAGCGCAAGACCACCTACCTGCGCCGGGTGGTCTTGCCGGGTGGGGAGACCCTGGTGGTGGGATCCGGGCTCTACGCCGATTTCTGACCTCCCCTTCCCTCAAACCATCCGCTCCGGTCGCACCAACGCATCGAACTCCTCAGCGCTGAGGTGGCCAAGCCCCAGGGCCGCCTCCCGCAGGCTCAGGCCGTGGTGGTGGGCGTGTTCGGCGATCGCCGCGGCCCGGTCGTAACCGATGGCGGGGGTCAGGGCCGTCACCAGCATCAAGCTGCTCTCCAGCAGCGATTCGATTCGGCCACGGTTGAGTTCCAAGCCCTCGACACAAAACAGCCGGAATCCCTCGCAGGCGCCCCGCAGCAGCTCGATGCTCTCCAGCAGGTTGTGGGCGATCAGGGGCTTGAACACATTGAGCTCGAAGTTGCCCTGGCTGGCGGCCATCTGCACGGCAGTGTTGTTGCCCATCACCTGCAGGGCCACCATGGTGAGGCTCTCGCACTGGGTGGGGTTCACCTTGCCCGGCATGATCGAGGAGCCCGGTTCGTTTTCCGGCAGGATCAGTTCACCGAGGCCGCAGCGGGGCCCGCTGCCAAGCCAGCGGATGTCATTGGCGATCTTCATCAGGCTGCCGGCCAACACCGTCAGGGCTCCGTGGGCCGCCGCCAAGGGTTCGTGGCCGGCGAGGGCCTGGAACTTATCGGGGGCGCTGGTGAAGGGCAGACCCAGCCGTTCGGCCAGCCGCGCCGCCACCGCCTCGCCGAAGCCGGGCGGGGCATTCAGGCCAGTGCCCACGGCGGTGCCGCCGATGGCCAGTTGGTGCACCTGGGGGAGGCTGGCGCGGAGGGTGTCGAGCCCGAGGCTCAGTTGGGCGGCGTAGCCACCGAATTCCTGGCCGAGCCGCAGGGGCACGGCATCCTGCAGGTGGGTGCGGCCGATCTTGATCACCCCGCCCCAGCGCTGGACCCGCTCCGCCAGGGCGGCCCGCAGGGATTCAACGGCGGGGATCAGCTGCCGCTGCAGCCGCACGGCCACTGCCAGGTGCATAGCGGTGGGGAAGGTGTCGTTGCTCGATTGGCTCAGGTTGACGTGGTCGTTGGGGTGCACCGGGCTTTTGCTGCCCAGCACCCCGCCAAGGGCTTCGATCGCCCGGTTGGCGATCACCTCGTTGGCATTCATGTTGCTCTGGGTGCCAGAACCCGTTTGCCACACCTTGAGCGGGAATTCGGCGTTGAGCTTGCCCGCGGCCACCTCGTCCGCCGCGGCCACGATGGCTTGGCAGAGGGCCGGATCCAGCCGCCCCAGGTCGCGGTTCACCTCGGCGCAGGCCGCCTTGAGCTCGCCGAAGGCGTGGATCAGCTCCAGCGGCATGGCCGTGCCGAAGGGGAAATGGTGGATCGAGCGTTCGGTCTGGGCGCCCCAGTAGTGGTCGGCCGGCACCTCCACGGCGCCGAGGCTGTCCGTTTCCCGCCGCAGGGCCGTGGGCCTGGCGGGGGGGCTACTCCCCGGCTCGGGGGAGCCGCTGCTGGAGGGATCGCTCATCGGCCGCCGGTCACCACTTCGCTGTTGAGCTCGTTGAAGCTGCGGGTACTGCCCACGCCGGAGAGGGGCGGCAGCGGCAGGCCGGTGGCGCTGCTCACGGCGGCGTTGATGGCATCGATTTCCACCTGACCATTGGCATCGAACACCACTTTCCCTTCGCGATCAAACACCACAACCTGGGGGATGAGACCGCTCCAGTAGCGCGAGGGATCACCGGGCGGAAGGCCAGCGGCGGCGGCCTTGCCGCCAGGCCGCAGGGGATCACTCACCAGGGGAATCAGCTCAATGCTGTTGCCCCAGATCCTTTGCAACTCCGAGACCACCGGCGCGAAGCGTTTGCTCACGCTGCTGTCGTCGAGGTAGTAGATCACCACGCTCACCCGGTGATCTTTGAGGGCCTGGGCCAGGCTGCTGCGGGGGGGCACTAGCGAGCCGTTGCCGGCGTAGAGGGCGAAGATGTTGCCGTCGAAGTGGTCGTTCTCCAGGCTGGCGGCCACCGGGGCCACGGCGGTGCCCAACCAGGCGCTGATCAGGAGAACCAAGGCGGCCAGGGCAAGGCCGGCCCGCTGGAGTTGAGCCTTCCGATCGGACCAACCGGAGCGGCCGGTGGCTTCGGAACGTCGTTCCGGTCCGTTCATTGGGAGATGGGGTTCTACGGGGGCAGGACGGCCGCTCGAGGAGCGTTGGGCGAGGGGTGGCAAGACCGCTGGGGGCGTTTGGGCCCATTGTGCCCGCCACCGCTCAACTGCGGCCGAAGCTACGCCCCATGCCCTGGGCGATGCCCCGACCCACCAGACCAATGGCCCTCCCCACCACCTGGGTGAGTAGCACCACCACCAGATCCCCCAGGCCGCGGATGAGGTTCTGAACTTGGGGTGCCAGGGCGTCCCGGGCCTCCAGGGCCAAGGTCACCACTTGTTGCAGCCAGCCGAGCTGGCGCAGTTCCCGGTCGCGGGGTTCGGTGAGATCGACGCTGTCGATGGCTCCGGCCTCGATTCGGAAAAGGGGGCGCCGGCTTTCATAAAGCCGAATGGGACGGCTGATCAGGTTGCCCCAGCGTTGCTGGGCATTGAGCTGGTTACGCAGGCGTTCGAGGTTGCGGGTGGCGAGGAGCTCGGGTTTGAGCAGATAACGGCGCAGCTCGGGCCATTCGGCGCAGACGGCGAGCACCTCGGCGCTGATCAGTTCAGCGGAGCGCACCAGCCAGTTGGCCAGCAGCATTTCGAGGTAAAGCAGGGCCTGGGGCTCATCGGCACCGAGCAGGCGACCCTCGACCAGCAGGGGTCTGGCCTGCACCAGGGTGGTGAGCATGGCGGTGGGATCGGGAAGTTCGGGATCCCGGAAATCAAATTCACCGGTTGTGATCAGGGTCTCGGCCACCGGCCGGAGCACGCCGTCACTGGGGAGCTGCACGTAGGAGCCGGCCATGCGGCGCAGGGCCTGGCGGCGCAGTTCGGGCTGCAAGCCTTCCCAGGTGCTGAGCAGGGTTTCGCCCCGCAACTCCTTCTCCTGCAACCGGCCCCGGAGCAACTGGAATTGCTCCAGCAGGGCCAGCAACAGGTCCCGGCGCCGGTCGGGTTGGAGTCCGTCAAGGGCCAGCAGCTGGCCGCTGCGGTTGGCGGGGCCGCCTTCGGCGGCGCGGTTGAGGCGGTCGCGCACGGCCTCCCAGATGCCATCGGCGGTGCGCTGACGCAGGGTGAGGCTCACCCCCCGCTCACCCCCTCCCATGCCGCCTGGGGCGAGAAGGGATGATCCCTCCTTCGTTGCCAGGGGTAAGGGCTCTCCCTCGGCAAATCCACTACCCCAGGCCAGCCCCAGGGGCCCCCAGAGCCAAAGCAGCAGTTGGCGGGCTGCCCGCAACTCCCGCTGTCGCCCCTCCAGCAGGAGCTGGGCCAGCACGCCTTGGGAAGGGCCATGGAGCAGTTGCTCGCAAACCCCCAGTTCGGCATCGATCTGTTGGAGACCACTCACCAGCAACCACTGCCCCAAACCCAGGGGCATCTGGCCACCGGTGGGCGGCTCGGCCGTTGCCGCCGGGCCGAGTTCCACCACCCGTCCGCCGGCCAGCAAGGTGGCCACGGCCTCGCGCAGGCTTTTGGCTTCGGGTTGCTCAACCAATCCCTGGAGGGGCAGGCCCAGCAGGAAGCGGTTGGGGTAGGTGGTGCCAGCCGGCAGCAGGAGCAACAGGGGGGCCGGCTGCCAGCGGTCGAGCAACTGACGCACCTCCGCGTCCAATCTTGGGGCGGGGGGAAGGGTGGTGAGGCTCCAGATCACCAGGGCGGGCGTCTCGGTTGGATCTCGACCCTCTTCTGCCACCCGATAGCCGGCGGGGTCACCCTCCAGCCAGTGGAGTAGCCCTTGCCGTTGCAGGGGCTCGGCAAAGAGAAGCAGAAGGGGGCCAGGCTCTGCCCTGCGGCGGCTCACATCAAAAACCAGCAGTGGCCCAACCCTAACGAGCCTGGTCGCTTGAATCCACTCCCTAGGGTTCAGCTGATGCGGCGGCCGCTGAGGTTGAGGGTGTAGCTCGCGATGCTGAAGCCGGTCTCGGCCTCGATGCAGCGCAGGAGCTCAGGGGGTAGCACCACATCCAGGTCGTGGATGGCACCGGTTTCGATGCAGGTGAGGTGGCTATGGGGGTCTGCCCGGTACCCATAAAGCCGCCCGCTGGCCCGGTCGAGGCATTCGATCACCCCCGCCGACTGGAGCGCTTCGAGATTTTGGTAGACCGATGTGTGGCCGATATTGCGTCCGAGATTGTTCAGCTTTTCGAAGATGTCCCTGGCGCTGAGGTGGGTGCGTTCGGCCCAGAGCAGATCGAGCACCATCCTTCTCTGGCGGCTGAGTCGCATGCCGAGCCCGCGACAGAAGCGATAGACCTCCTCCAGGCTTACCGGGGGGGGTGTATCACTAGGGAGAACCGGCTCTGCCGGCAGTGGAGATGTGGCAAGGGCCACGGCGTCAGAGGAGGCAATTAAGGCGATCTCGCAGTTATAGGGCAATCGGCCCAACGCCGCCGTCTGGTTCGATGGGATGGGAACGCTTCAGGCGATCGACAGCTCGCCAGGGTCCTGGAGCCGGGCCGGACCGATCGCCTCGAGGGCTTCTCGCAGCTCGACCCGGCCGTCATAGAGGGCACGCCCCACGATCACGCCCTCCACGCCAAGGGGGACGAGGCTGAGCAGGCTCAGCAGGTCGGTGAGGTCGCCGATGCCACCGGAGGCGATCACCGGAATCGAACTGGCCAGGGCCATACGGCGCAGAAAGGCGAGGTTGGGTCCCGCCAGGGTGCCATCGGTGGCGATGTCGGTGGTGATCAGGGCGGCGACGCCGCTGCCCTCAAAGCTGGCGGCCAGGGCTTCGGCCTCCACCTCGCTTTCTTCGATCCAGCCGCGGGTGGCAACCCTGCCGTTGCGGGCATCAATTCCCACCACAATCCGGCCCGGATGGCGAGCGGCCAGCTCCCGCACCAGTTGGGGCGCCTCGATCGCCACGGTACCGAGGATCACCCGGTCGAGCCCAATGGCCAGCAGGGCCTCGGCCCGCTCCAGCGAGCGCACCCCACCGCCCAGTTGCACCGGAATCGAAAGGGCGGCGGTGATCTCCCGAACCACGGCGTCGTTGACCGGTTGGCCGCTGCGGGCCCCATCGAGGTCGACCAGGTGGAGCCTCCCGGCTCCCTGGGCCTGCCAGGCCAGGGCCTGGGCCACTGGGTCGTCACTGAAGTGGGTCACCTGGCCGTAGTCACCTTGGTGCAGCCGCACGCAGTGGCCGTCGAGGAGGTCGATGGCGGGGATGATCTGCATGGGCTGGGGGCGGCCTACCGCTGGGTTGGTGCCATCATCGATTGCCGCTGTCGCCGGCAGGCGCTGCCAGCCGCTGCGCCAGAGGCTGGGATCTGCCATCTGGCGCGGGGTCTGAACCAGGCGGAAGCCACTTTCCAGCAGGGCCTCTAGCTCAAGCAGCCGCCCTTGCTTCAACCGCCGTTCCCCCACCAGGCGGAAGTGGCGATATCCGTGGCATTGGGGATGGTCCGCCTGGGCGGTCCAATGATGCGCCCAGCGTGTGCCCCGACCCATGGCCTTCCCGCTCCGCCGCCCGAAGGCTTGAATGGCCCGCGAGCGTACCGACTGAGGCCAAGGGTGATGCGAATTCTGGTGATGGGTGGCACCCGCTTCGTGGGCAAACCCCTGGTGGAGCGGCTTCAGTCCTCCGGCCACGACCTCACCCTGTTCACCCGGGGCCGCCTTGCCGCCCCCCAGGGTGTGACCCACCTGGTGGGGGACCGATCCGATGACGCGGCTCTCGACCAACTGCGGGACCACCGTTTTGAGGTGATCATCGATAGCTCCGGCCGCAACCTCGATGACACGCGTCGCGTGGTGGAACGCACCGGCGCCCCTTCCCACCGGCTCGTGTACGTGAGTTCAGCGGGCGTCTATGCCGACAGCCAGCTCTGGCCCCTCGATGAAAACGCCCCCACCGATCCGGCCAGCCGCCATGCGGGCAAGGCCGAAACGGAAGCCTGGCTGAGGCAGCAGGGCATCCCCTTCACCAGTTTCCGGCCCACCTACATCGTGGGGCCAGGCAATTACAACCCGGTTGAGAGCTGGTTCTTTGATCGCGTCTGCCACGGCCGGCCCGTGCCCCTGCCTGGCGATGGCAGCACCATCACCCAGCTGGGCCATGTGGCCGATCTGGCGGCGGCAATGGCCCGCTCCATCGAGGTTGAGGCCGCCGCCAACCGTATCTACAACTGCACCGGTAGCCAGGGGGTGACCTTCCGCGGGCTGGTCGAAGCCGCGGCCCGGGCGGCCGGGGTGGATGCCGCCACGGTGGAGATCCGCAGCTTCGATCCGGCCGGCCTGGATCCGAAGGCCCGCAAGGCCTTTCCCCTACGCCTGGCCCACTTCCTCACCGACACCCAACGGGTGCGGCGCGAGCTGGCCTGGGAACCGGTCTTCGACCTGGAGGCCACCCTCGTCGACAGCTTCCAGCACGATTACCGCCTGCGGATGCCGACCAACCCCGATTTCTCCAGTGATGAAGCCCTGCTGGCCGGGTGAGGGGCCGGGGGCGTTGCGACTCACGATGGGCCGTGATCCTCAAGCGATCACGTCAATCACCGGTTTGTGGCTTGGCGCCCCTGCTTGAGGTAACCCCAGGCCGAGCTGAGGGCCAGGAGTAGCGAAGGCCAGAACAGCCACCAGCCCACCACCTGCAGCATCACGGGCAGCCCGAAACCGCCGGCGCCACCCGCCGGCACCCCCAGGGTCCAGTCGGCCGGCCAGAGCAACAGCAGCAGGGCCGCGAACTGCAGGATGGTCTTGGCCTTGCCCGCCAGGGAGGCCGGACCGCCGCTGCCTTGGCCAGCGCGCCAGCCGGAGATCAACAGCTCCCTGGCCAGCAGGAGCCACACGGCCCAGATCGGCAGCAAGCCGCGGGCCGCTAGCCAGAGCAAGGGTGCACAGATCAGGATCTTGTCGGTGAGGGGATCGAGCCGGGCTCCCCAGACCGATCCACCACCGGCGCGGCGGGCCAGGGCTCCATCGGCCGCATCGCTGAGGGCGCCCAGCAGCAGCAGCCCCCAGGCCAGGCTGTCGTATCCGGCCGAAAGGGCCAGGAGCAGCGGCAGTCCGAGCAGGGCCCTACCGATGGTCAGCAGGTCGGCAAGACGGCGCAGCACGGGCATTCCCACGGGCACAGCAGGCGGCGGGGCCACCGGATTCAGGCGTGTGACCATCCTGCCCGCCGGCCTTTCAGGGCGGCAGTCCCGCCCGCAGAATGGTGGGATCGCAACGGCAGGATCCGGGGATGGTGGTGGAACGGTCGGTGGCGGAGGTGATGACCAGCCCGGTGCTCAGCGTGCAGCGCACAACGCTCCTCCAGGAGGCGGTGACGTTGATGAGCGTGCACCATGTCAGCGGTCTGGCGGTTGTTGGCGAAGCGGGTGAGTTGGTGGGCGAGCTCACCGAAACCGACTTGATGGTGCGCGAAAGCGGCTTCGACGCCGGCCCCTACGTGATGCTGCTCGATGCGGTGATCTACCTGCGCAATCCGCTGGAGTGGGACCGGCAGGTGCACCAGGTGCTGGGCAGCACCGTGGCCGATGTGATGGGTTCCCACCTCCATGCCTGCGAAGCCAGTACCCCATTGCCCGCGGCGGCCAAGCTGTTGCACGACCGCTCCACCCAGCGATTGTTTGTGTTGGATAATGAGCGGCGTCCGGTGGGGGTCCTGACCCGCGGCGATGTGGTGCGGGCCCTGGCGGCGGCGGGGTAACCCCCCCCTCTGGCCATCAAGCCAGGGGGGGCGGTGGCTGATCGGCGGCGCGGTGGCGCCACAGGGAAGGGCTCGGCCCGGGTGAAAGCCCGCTAAACCCCGATCGGCCAAGCCGCCGGCCACACCACTGGCCATGACGGCCCCACATTGAATCGAGTTGCCGCAGGAACTCTGGGGTAGATGGGGGGTGAGACTCGCCAGCAGGTTGCCTGAGAGGGGAAGCAACCGACGGCTGAGCCGGAGCATGTAGGGCATGCGCATGAAGCTGGTGGCGCCACCGCTGATCCACGAGGCCCGCCACGGCAGCTAGGGGCAGCACCCCGTCCCATCAGCGCTTGCGCTCCCGTTTTCGCCGCCTCGGCCTGGGGTGCCTGCCATTGCCGCGGTGGGTGAGCTCAGTCCCCGCCATCGCCGCAGATGCGCGCCGTTGGCGTCGGGGTGGCTTAGGCGGGCGTACGGTGACGGAAAGGGAATGAGGCATCGGCGGGGGGGGAGGGCCAAAAAACCGCGTTCCCCCAGGCCAGGCGCCAAAGAAAATCAACCTCGGACCAGGGGTTGCCTCCCGTCAAGTGAGGGAAGGCCGGCAGGGCCAGTTGGTGGGCTGCCTCGCTCAGGCCATGCCCATGGCCTTGCGGTAGGCGGGTCGGGCACCGGTGGCTGCGATGGCCGCTCCAACGGCGGGGTAGGGGGTTAGATCCACCTGGGGACAGAACAGCGGGATGTAGGCCAGGTACGACTGCACAACGCAGTCGGCGGCCCCCCAGCCTGGGTCGCCCCAGGTGCCGGCCAGCAGGTGCGGACCTGAAGCCAGCAGCC
This sequence comes from Cyanobium sp. CTOTU6536, assembly GCA_036788375.1. Classification (GTDB taxonomy): domain Bacteria; phylum Cyanobacteriota; class Cyanobacteriia; order PCC-6307; family Cyanobiaceae; genus Cyanobium. Next base: position 24,194 of record DAIQNM010000001.1, read on the forward strand.
CATCCACCGTGGCGAGCTGGCGGGCGAGTTCCTCGGGTTTGCTCTCAACCTGGAACATCGCCGGGCCGAGGCTGGCGTTGGCAAACAGCAACCATTGGGCCGTTAGGGCCCGGCGGGCTGTGGCGCCTTCCTTTCCACCTGGGCCGTCGGGGTGAAATTCCTCGCCATAGCTCTCGGCCAGGTGGAACAGGATCGCGCCGCTCTCAAACAGCTTGAGACCGGCCCCATCGGGGCCCTCTAGGGCGTCGTCCACCAGGGCCGGGACCTTGCCGAAAGGATTGATGGTGGTGAAGGGTTCGTGACGGTGTTCACCGCTCTTGAGGTCCAGCTGCACGAAGGCGTAAGGGATCTCCTTTTCCTCCAGGTACCAACGCACCATCGAGGCCCGGCTGCGGGCGGCACCGTAGAGGGTGAGGGTCATGGCGGAGGGCGGCGATGGCCTGCCCATCATTGCCAGGATTCTGTGAGCAAGGGGGATGGCTTCGGCGGCATAGCCTGGTAGCCCATGCGAATTGCCATTTCAGGATCCCATTCCCTAGGCAAGTCAACCGTGGTCAAGGATTGGCTTGCGACCGATCCCGAGTTTCGACACGAAGATGAGCCTGATCGGGTGCTTGGCCTGCATGGACCCTGCGAAATCAAGTTCCGCGATTCCTCGACCCGGCTGCACAATGGCATTCAAATGTATTGCAATATCAGTCGGTTATATCGCTATTCAAATGCAGGTGATGATAGTATTTTGACCGTGCTCCAGTCGATTATCTTGCCTATTCGCAATACACGGCTAGCCAGGGCATCACGGATATTGATTCGGCTTTTGTGGCCTCAATGGTGCCTGCCGTGAGGGAATCAATGGGCCATCTCGATATTTTGGCCTTTGTGCCGAAATCCCAGGCTCGGCCCGTGGAGCTGGAGGCGGATGGCATCCGGCCTGTTGACCATGCCTACCGCGATGAGGTGGATGCCATTTTTAAGCAGATTGACCGCGAGGGTCGCTTTGCGGTGCTGCCTGCGGTGAATCCGCCGCTGATGCTGGAATTGGTTGGCTCCCGCAGCCAGAGGCTCGATCAGCTGCGCGAGGCGATTGCTGAAGTGAGGGCAAGCCTCCCGCCGCTCGGCTGAAGGCAGGCGCGTCCTGATTCGGGCCACCAAGTCAGCAGCTGGGCAGGCTCACCAGTGATGCCTGGGCCATGAACATTGACGGACCGGGATGATCTTGCGGCGCTAGTTCTGCTAGCAAGCCCTTGGCGAGGGCCCACCGGGGATATCGATCCCAGGCATGGCCTCCTTCCAGACTCCATCGAGCGTGGGCGCGGCAATGGTGAGTGACTCCAGCCCCATGGCCCCCGACCTGCGCCGTCTTGCTCCCTTCCTGCTCGGCCGCGTCCGCAGGGGGATCGTGGGCAGCAGCCGCTATGCCCAGAAGCTGCGCGACCAGATCCGCTCTGCCGCCGCCGATCCCCTGGCCACAGCGGTGCTGATCAGCGGCGAGCCTGGCCTGGAGAAGGACAACGTGGCAGCCCTGATCCACTACGGCTCACCTGCCCGCAAGCAGTTGCTGGTGCGGCTCAATGGGGCCGTGCTCCGCTCCGATGGCGCCGAGCTGTTCGCCCCCGGCGCGGATGGCACCACCCTGATGGGGGCCGTGGCCTCCGGGGCCCTGCTGATCGATCAGGTGGACTTGGTGGATCCGGCTCTCCTGCCACGGCTACGGGAGCTGGCCCTGCATCGCCGCTGGCGAGGCCCCGACGGGGTGGAGCATCTTTTTGCCGGCCGACTCTTTCTCACCTCCGAAACCCACCTCGATGGTTTCGAGGCGATCGGCCAGCCGATCCGGGTGCCGCCCCTGCGGGTGCGTCGCCAGGACCTCGGCGAATGGTTGCGCTACGGGGTGCGGCAGAAGGCCATGAGCCTCGCTTGGAGTCCGCCTCCCCAGGTGAGCACGGCCCTGGTGAAGCGCCTGCAGACCTACGACTTCCCCGGCAACATCCGCGAACTCAGCCAGCTGATCGAACGGGCCCTGCTCCAGTGCGCCGCCAGTCGGCCGGCCGAACTGCCCGATGATGTCTTTTGGACCGAAAGCCGCCAGCAGGTCCGCGCCCGGTTCGAGCTCTGGCGCTGGAAGCCGCAGCTTCGCGATTGGATGCGCTCGCCCCGGCTTTGGAACACCCTCCTCTTCGGGGTGGTGAGCTGGGTCTTCGTGCTGGTGAACCTTTGGCTCTGGCTGGGACCCCAGGACCGGGCCCACAACGGGGGCCTCAACCTGTTTTGGGCCTGGTGGTGGCCGCTGATCCTGTTCACCTATCCCCTGGTGGGGCGGCTGTGGTGTTCCTTCTGTCCGTTCATGGTGTGGGGAGAGATCACCCAGCGCTTGGCCCGCGCCCTGGGCTGGCAGCCGGCCCGCTGGCCCCGCGGTGACACCGATGCCTGTGCGGCGCCGCTGCTGGCCGCCGGCTTCGCGGCGATCCTGCTCTGGGAGGCGGTGGGCAACCTGGAGAACACCGCCTGGCTGAGCAGCTGCCTGCTGCTGTTAATCACCGCCGGGGCCGTGGTGGGGTCGCTGCGCTTTGAAAAGCGGTTTTGGTGCCGCTACCTCTGCCCGGTGGGGGGCATGAATGGCCTGTTCGCCAAGCTGGCGATTAGTGAATTGCGCGCCCAGATCGGCACCTGCAGCGGCAGCTGCAGCAGCTTTGCCTGCTTCAAGGGTGGGCCAGCCGAAGGGGAGGGCTACGCCACCGCGGGCTGTCCGGTGGGAACCCACCCTGCCCACCTGGCCGACAACCGCAACTGCGTGCTCTGCCTCACCTGCGCCCAGGCCTGCCCCCACCGCTCCGTCACCCTGCGGCTGCGGCCCCCCGCCGCCGACCTGCAGCGCTCCATGGATCCCCCGGCCGGGGAGGCTGGCCTGATCCTGGTCCTGGCGGGGGGGCTTTGCCTGCACCACTGGGAGCGCCTACTTGGCTGGCTGCCGGGGGCTGTGGCCGTCGTAGCCCACGGCCCCCAGGTCGGCCCTGGGGCGATCGGGGCCTTTTCGCTCACGGAAGGGCCCCTTATGGCCCGCCTGGCGATCGGCTTCCTGGCTCTTGCCCTGCCGTCGGCGATCTGGCTGCTGCTGCACAGCGCCGTTTTCCGGCTATGGCCTGGACGGGGCCGCCCCTGGCTGGTGCTCTATGCCTTGTTGCCCTTGCTCTGGGGGCTGATGTTGGCCCACCACCTAGCCCTGGGCATGGCCGAGGGAGGCCAGCTGCTGGCGGTGAGTGTGGCGCCTTGGCTCGGCGGGTCGGCGCCATCGCTTTCCGCTGAGGCAGCAACCGGCATCTGGGTTGCCGCGTCTGGGCCTGGCGGGCTGCCCTTGGCTGGATTGGCGCTCCTGGCTCAGCTACCCAGCTGGAGCGCCGATCCCCATGTGATCGGCTTCTGCCAGACCATGGCGGTCGGCACCGGCCTGGTGGGTTCGGTGGTGCTGCTCCGGCGTCTGCTCGTTCTGGATCGCCTGAGCTGGATGGCCCAGTCAGCTGCGGTGTTGGGGCTGGCTTGGGCGGGGAGGCTGTTGGTGGCGGCGGGCTGATGGCCCGTCTTTGATCTGCTCTCCCCGGCAGCAACTGGAAGCAGAAGGGCCGAACTTTGGGTGCGGTCGTTGGCGTATCCATCCACCACAAGCCCGACCTGGCAGGAGCGCTGGCCATCGGTGCATTGCTTTTTGAGGTTGCAAACGCGTTGTCGGGCTACTGGTGGTCCAAGTGGTGCTGGGCCAATCCGTCATGTCCATGGCGTCGGGTCTTCGCTCGGCCGCCGCGCCAGTTCGCTCTGGTTCGGGCGCCATCGTCCACCGCGCACCACCGGCGCATGGCGCACCTGATGGGGCCGCCCCAGATACACCCAGGCCCGCTGGCCATCGGCCAGCGGCAGTTGTTGGCGGTCGTAGAGGCGGGGGTAGCCCTCCAGCTGATCCAACCGCGCCAATAATGCGGAATCCACCTCATACAGCTCACCGAAGGCGCGGCCTTCGCCGACCACCGCCATGGGAAAGGGGCCCAGATCATGGAGCACCAAGCCCGGTCGTTCGACCTCCCCCACCCAGCGGGCGCCCTGGAGCCAGTGGTGGTTGCGTTCACCCCGCTTGAGCGTGCCATAGACGAACATCAGCACTGGGTGCCCTGTGCCCTCCAGACGAGCCTGTTCCCCGGCTGGGTTCCCGCCGGGATTTCGATCAGAAGAATGGGGGTGGTTCATCGGCCGGACCGCGCAGCTTGCGGTATGGGGTCGATAATGACCCCATTCCGCCCCGTTCCGATGACCATCGCCCTGCTTCTGACCCTGGTGGGTTCGCTGGCGCTGATGGTCTACATCGTCAAGCGGCTGGAGCGGGCTTGAGCCGCCCTGCCTGATTGTCTAGCCGTCGCGCAACCTTGCTCTGAAGTTGCTTTAGGCGCCCATGCGTCCTGAGTCGTCGACTCACTCCACGGGCACTTGCTGCGCAGTGCTTTCCGTGCCCGGGCGTTTGTTGAGGGTGATCGTGAGCACCCCATCTTGGAAGGCGGCCTTCACCTGCTGGGCATCGACGCTGGGGGGCAGGGTGAAGCTGCGGCTGAAGCTGCCGTGGAATCGCTCGACTCGGTGGAACTGCACACCCTTGCTTTCCGCCTCATCGCTGCGCTCACCCTGGAGGGTGAGCACCCCGTTTTCCACGGAAACCTTGACATCCTCTTTTTTTACCCCTGGAATCTCGGCCTTGATCAGGAAGTTGCCATCGGCTTCGCCAATGTCAACGCGGGGAGACCAATCCAAATCACCGAGCAATTCCCGACCGCGCCACGGCGCCAGGTTGAGACCTCGGCGGGTGCGTTCCAGCAGATCGTCCAATTCGTGGAGTGGCTCCCATTTCTTCAGGTCCATGGTGTTCAGCAAAGAGGTCTATTGAAGATTGAAGCCATGGCCTTTGGCCGTAAGCCTTGCTGAAGCAGGATCGCCTCTCCAGTGGGCCACCCTGCTGCGTTGTAGTGGGGGTAGATTAACTATGTTGATTGAAATCTCTCCTGGGGTTCGTGCCGTTGATCGATCCCAGTCTGAATGTTGCTCAGCATCGTGGCTTGCAAAAAGCTGAGCACGATGCTTAGAAGGTCGAGCGCTGGCGGTTTCTGGCCTCGTTGTTTGGATTTCCGCCGTTGATGGCGCCCATCGGTGCCATTGGTTGGCTGGTGTGCCTCAGCGCATCCTCTAGCAGGAAGGCACACAGGTTGGACATCGAGCGCCCCTCTTCTTCGGAGCGTTGCAGGAGCGACTCATGAACGTGGTAGCTGAGGGTGATCGAGATGCGGCGAGGTTGGCGCTGGATGATGCGCAGTCGTTCGTTCATGGTGAATCCCTGAAGATGAACCTGATGCCCGGATGGCACTTCAGTTGCCTCCAGATTCAAGGCAGCGATGGTGAGCTACACAACGTCATTCCTCCCTTCTGCGGCAACACTGCCGCGTCCTGCCGCCATGGTGTGGCGAATGGCCAACCGAGGCCCTTGCGGCGAAGCTGACCTGCTGCGGATCGGCTACACTCCGATGTGTGCACCGCATTGAAGCCTTGAATGTTCTGATTGTTCATCAGAATTTTCCTGGCCAGTATCGCCATCTAGCTCAGGCTCTGTTCCGCCGCGGTGATCAGGTGCGGGCTATCGGAGGACCAACGGCCAGGGCCCTAGAGGGGATTCCCCTGGCCACCTACCGGCTTCCGCCCGGCCAGGCGGTGCCTGTGGTGCATCCTTGGGCAGCCGATTTCCAGACCAAGGTGATCCGCGCCGAGGCGGTGCTGGAGCTCCTGGCCCGCTCAAATTCTTCCCAGCCAAAGCCCGATTTGATCCTGGGCCATCCGGGCTGGGGCGAACTGCTGGCGATCAAGGACCGATGGCCCGAGGTGCCGGTGCTCCACCAGGTGGAGTTCGTTTATCAAGTCAGCCATGGTGATGCGGATTTCGA
>DAIQNM010000001.1:30169-46747 GCA_036788375.1 Cyanobium sp. CTOTU6536
CCTTGCGGCCAACGCCACCCGCCTTCGCCTACGGCGGGCCCCCCAATGGATGGCCTTCCACGACCTCGACTGGGGCCTGGCCCCCACCACCTGGCAGGCCTCCACCGCCCCCGCTGTTTTCCGCGATCGCCTATCGGTGATCCATGAAGGCATCGATACCAGCGCGATCGCTCCTGACGCCACCGCCCTGGTGAGCCTTGAGCGGCGGGGGCTCCAGTTCCGCCCCGGCGATGAGCTGGTGACCTTTGTGGCCCGCAACCTCGAGCCCTATCGCGGCTTTCACATCTTCATGCGCAGCCTGCCCCTGCTGCAGCGGTTACGCCCCGCTGCCCACGTGATCGTGGTGGGGGGCGATGGGGTGAGCTATGGCACGCCTCCTCCAGCCGGGGGAAGCTGGCGCCAGGTGTTGCAGGCTGAACTCCAAGGGCAGCTTGATTTTTCCCGCATCCATTTCGTGGGCATGGTGCCCCATTCGGTGCTGCACGATCTCTTCCGGGTCAGCGCCTGCCATGTGTACCTCACCTATCCCTTCGTGCTCAGCTGGAGCCTGCTGGAGGCGATGGCCTGTGAAGCGGTGGTGGTGGGTTCTGCCACGGCGCCGGTGGAGGAGGTGATCCGCTCTGGCCACAACGGGCTGTTGGTGGATTTCTTTTCCCCCACCGCTTTGGCTGAGCAGGTGGCCGCCGTGCTGGAAGATCCGGCCAGCCATCGCCCCCTCGGCCAGCAGGCCCGACGCACCGTGGTGGAACGCTTCGATTTGAACGGGATCTGCCTGCCCCGCCAGCTGGCTTTGGTCGACTGGTTGGCGGCGGCTGGAACCGCCGCTGCTGCCCCTGGCCCCTGGCCCTACCTCGGAACGGCGGGAGCGGCGCCCTCCTGATCGATTTCGATCTTCACCGGAACCGCAGCGGCCAATCGAGGATCTGAATCCCGCGCCGGTGGCGGGGAGGTCATGGCTGCGCCTCAGTGGCTCATGGCAAGCATGCGCTCAATCGGAACCAAGGCCCGGCGGCGCAGGTTTTCATCCAGCTCGATGGCTGGCTCCAGGGTGGCCAGGCAGTGCCAGACCTTCTCCAGGGTGTTGAGTCGCATGTAGGGGCAGGCATTGCAGCTGCATCCGTCGGTGCCCGGCACCGGGAAGAACTGCTTACCGGGAACCCGTTGGTGCATCTGGTGCAGGATGCCAGGTTCGGTGAGCACGATGAAGCTGCTGGCTGGGCTGATTTCGACCCGTTGCAGCAATTTGCTGGTGGAGCCGATGAAGTCGGCCAGATCGAGGAGGTGCTGCTGGCATTCCGGGTGGGCGATCACCTCGGCTGCCGGGTGCTCGAGTTTGAGTTGCAGCAGGGCCTGCTCGCTAAAGGTTTCATGCACGATGCAGCTACCCGGCCAGAGGGTGAGCTCGCGGCCGCTCTGGCGGGCCACCCAGCGGCCGAGGTTGGCATCCGGCGCAAACAGGATCGGTCGGTCGACTGGAAGCTGCTGCACCAGTTGCACCGCATTGCTGCTGGTGCAGATCAGGTCGCTCTGGGCCTTCACCGCCGCCGAGCAGTTGATGTAGCTCACCACATAGTGGTCGGGATGGGCGGCGCGGAAGGCGGCGAAGTCGTCGGGCGCACAGCCATCGGCCAGGCTGCAGCCGGCGGCAAGGTCCGGCAACACCACCGTGCGGCCGGGGTTGAGGATCTTGGCTGTCTCAGCCATGAAGTGAACGCCGCAGAAGACGATCACCTCGGCTGCGGTGCTGGCTGCCCGCCGGGCCAGTTCAAGCGAATCGCCGATCACATCGGCGATGTCCTGGATGGCTTCCTCCTGGTAATAGTGGGCCAGGATCACGGCATTGCGCTCCCGTCGCAGGGCGGCGATGGCGGCGGGCAAGTCGGCCGGAGCCGGGGGCTGGAGCGGGGCGATGGTCAACCGTGCTCAGCGTCGTGCAGGATGTCTGCAGCCTAGGAAGGCGCCGCTGGTGGCCGAGTTGCAAATCGCCATCGCCGGAGATCTCCACGACCAGTGGGACCTCAGTGACCATGGCGTCTTGGATCGGGTCCGCCCCGATGCCCTGCTGGTGGTGGGCGACCTCAGTGAGGGGAGGTCCCGCATTCCCCGTCTGTTGCGCCAGTTGACCCTGCCCCTGGCCTGCGTGCTGGGCAACCACGACACCGGCAAGGATTCCAGCGGTGAACGGCTGCGGCACCAGTTGGAGCTGCTGGGGGAGCACCATTGCGGCTGGGGCTTGCGGACCTTGCGGCCCCCTGGTCTGTCGGTGGTGGGTGGCCGGCCCGCCACCGCCGGCGGGGGCCACCATCTCTCCCAGGCAGCCAGGGCGGTGTTTGGACCGGTGGATCTGGAGGAATCGGCATCCCGCATCAGCCGTGCTGCCCTGGCGGCCGATCGCACCCTCCCCCTGGTGCTGCTCTCCCACTGCGGCCCGGCCGGCCTGGGCAGTGAAGCCCGCGATCCCTGCGGCCGGGACTGGAAACGGCAGGCCTGTGATTGGGGCGACCAGGATCTGACCCTGGCGGTGGAGCGGATCCGCCAACAGCGGCCTGTGCCCCTGGTGGTTTTCGGCCACATGCACCACACCCTGCGCCGCGGCCAAGGGGAGCGGATCACCTTCCTGCGGGACCGCCGTGGCACCGCCTATCTCAACGCTGCCTGCGTGCCCCGCCATGGCGTGGACCAGCGGGGGCAGCAGCTCCGCCATTTCAGCTGGATCCAGCTCTCCAACGATGGCCTGCAGCGGGCCAGCCACCGCTGGTACGGGCTAGATGGAGCCCTTCTCTATGAGCAACTCCTCTGGCAGGCACCAGAGCCGGTGCCCTCTGCGGTGTCCTGCGAGCTGGAACGGTGCTGATTTACGTCTGCTTAAGCAGCCACGGCTACGGCCATGCCTCCCGCACCGCGGCGGTGCTGGCGGAGTTGGTGCGCCTCCGTCCCGACTGGCAGGTGGTGCTTTCGACGATGGTGAGCCCCGCTTTTCTGGGCCTCGCCCTCGGCAGCGTTCCCCATCGGATCCGGCCCTGTCGCTGGGATGTGGGGGTGATCCAGGCCGATGCGCTCGGGGTTGATCCCGAGGGCACCGTGGAGGCCCTGCAAAGGCTGGATGCGGAGCTTCCGGAGCAGCTGGAGCGGGAGGCGGCCTGGTTGGCGGCGCAGGGGGGGGCGGCCCTGATCCTGGCGGATGTGCCTCCGGCTGCAGCCCTGCTGGCGACACGACTCGGCCTGCCGCTGGTATGGCTGGCCAATTTCGGCTGGGATGCCATTTATGCCCCCATGGGGGGGGGCGTTCACGGCGCGGGCGGACGCCTGCCGCGAGCTCTACGCCAGGGGGAATCTGCTGCTCCACTGCCCCCTCTCGCTGCCGATGGACTGGGGGGTGCCGGCCCTGCGGATCGGCCTCACCACCACGCAGCCGCGCCTGGATACCGCCGCCTTGGCCCAGCAGCTCCAGCTGCCGCTCGAGCGGGAACGTTGCGTGCTGATCAGTTTCGGCGGCATGGGCAAAGCTTTTGAACCCGCCCTGCTGCGGCGCTGGCCCAACCATGTTGTTTTGGGCCCCGATGCCGGCTTGGCCCAGGAGCCGAATGGGCGTTGCTTCCCCAGCGGCGTTCGCCCCCTGGACCTGATGCCCCTCTGCTCCCGGCTGATCACCAAGCCGGGCTACAGCAGTTTTTGCGAGGCCTTGAGCCAGGGCATCGGCATCCATCTGGTGCGCCGGTCGGGCTTTGCGGAAGCTCCAGTGCTCGAGGCGGAGCTGCGGCGCCACGGCCATCACCGCTTGCTGGAGCCCGAGGCCTTCGAGCGGGGTGAGTGGGAGCTGGATCTGCCCCTGCTCGCCCCCAGCGCGGGCCCCCTTCGCTGCGATGGAGCCGTTACGGCAGCCCGGGCCTTGGTGGGGCTGGCGGAGCAGTGATCAGCACTACCAATGCTTGCAGGGCCTGGGGTTGGGAATTCTGTTCATAGGCGGGCAAGAAATACAGCCGCTCACAGTGATTCGAACCGTGGCCGTCATTTCTGATACAGGTGGACAGTTGTGTGAGCGTCACTAACACGATCGCCTAGTGCGGCATTGATAGGCAATCTGGGCCGAACTTTTCCAATTGTTTTCACATTCGATCTCGCCCGGGCCTCCTCACACCGATGGGTCGCCCTCAGTCCAGTACATGGTCTGTAGTCAGCCACTCCTATTCCCGGCCGAGAGCTCCAGCCCACCCCGCCATCGCACCGATACGGGTTCGGGTTCCCCCTTGTCCTTTGCAGCCTCCGTTTTGACGATCCTTCAGCGTTCCCGGGCGGTCCTCCTTGCCGCCGGCCTCGGTCTGAGCTTCGCCACACCAGCGCTCGCCGAACCCGCCTCCCCCTGGAGGTTGTCCGTACCGGTTCCGGCCCAGCAGCTGGCGATGCTGCCTCCCCTACCCCCGGCCCCTCAGATTTTTGCCTTGACCGCCGAGCGGCGGGCGATGCTCAACACCATTCGCTATTCGGAGGGCACCTGGGTCAATGGTGATCCGAGCGGCTACCGCATGCTCTTCGGCGGCAGCTATGTACCCACCCTCGACCGCCACCCCAATCGGGTGATGTACTCCCCCCGTTATGCCAGTGCGGCGGCCGGGGCCTACCAGTTCATGCCCTTCACCTGGGGCATGGTGTCCCGCAACCTTGCCTTGCCGGATTTCCAGCCCCAATCCCAAGACCAAGGGGCCCTCTACCTGATCCAGCGTCGTGGAGCCTTGGCCTTGGTGGACCGCGGTGAGATGACCCCTGAGTTGGCCGCCCGATTGGCTCCCGAATGGGCTTCCTTCCCCACCTTGGTGGGCACGAGCTACTACGGTCAGCCCGTTAAGCGCTTCGACGACCTGCGCCGTTTCTACGAAGACAACCTGGCCCAACTCCGTCGCGGCGGCGAGGCCACATGGGAATCGGTCGCGATCCGTGATGTCTCTCGGCGTTGTGATCAACGCGACCTCGACTGCCGCCTCAATCTGGCCAGCACCCCACGTCCAGTTCAGGCACCTGAGCCAGAGCCTTCGGAAGGGCCCGGCCTGTACTGATCGGTTTAAGGCGTCCATGGGCTGGGCTTCCCAGCTCTTTGACAACCGCATCAGCATTGGTCCACTGAACGCTGCGGCCCAGCAGTCAAATTTTTTTATGGCAACGAAGGCAAGGGGTGGGGGGAAGGCCTGCCACCCCAGCCAGGATGTTTTATGCCTGTCGTCAGCTGCCCTCCTTGTCGCGAAGTCGGGCCTTGCCCACCGTCTGCTGGGCCACCAGGTAGGCCGTCACCGCCGCACCGCCAAACCCCAGGGCATTGCGCGCCAGGGGGAGCCAGTCGCTGGTTCGGGTCACGATCGGGGCCACGCCAAAAACCCCAAACAGAATCAACCAGAGGGGTGAGAGCAGCAGCACCCAGGTCCACTCGATCGAACGATCCGCTTCCCTTGGAAAGGCGGCGATTCCGACGATCACGCCGCCCAGCACCGAGGTGCACAGGGTCAGCAGCCACTGCTCCTGGGGTAGCCCTGGCACGACCTGGCAGCCCCCCTGGATAAGGCAACCCTTGACGGCCTGGAGCGCGTCGATGATGGCCCCGTCTTCGCCGTGGTCACGCACGTAGTACTGGTTGCCGAAGCGGGTCTGCAGCTCCACCCAGAAGGTCCGGGGCATCAGGGCAAACAGGGCATCGCCTACGTTGAAATTGAGCAGGTTGCCGCCGCGGGGATCGGCGACCAGCACCAGGCTGCGCTGGTCGAGGTTCCAAAATTCTTTCACCGCCAGTCCGGGCGTGCGTTCGTATTGGGTCAGCACCCGTAGCTTCCAGCCGCTGCTGCTCTCAAACTCCTGCAGCTCCGTTTCCAGCGCTGAACGCTGACCATCGGTGAGGGCCTTGGCCAGGTCGATCACCGGGGTGGAGTGGTCGGGCAGGAGCTCGGGGTTGTCGTAGGCCCAGGCCGCTGGTACCCCCAGCGGCATCAACAGGCAGAAGAACAGCAGCAGCACGCCAGCCAGCCGCTGCGGCCACGGAGCGGTGGGTAGGCCCGGTGGGTGGTTCATGGCGCGGTCAGCGTGGGCTGGCATTCTCACCGTTGCAGGGTCCCTTCCGCATGAGCTCCGGTTTCCCCCACCCCGCTAAGGCCCCTGGTGATTCCACGGCCGAATCCGCCACGCCTGGTTGGCTGCTGGCGCGCCTCCAGGATGCGGGGGGCCGGGTGCCGTTTCGCACCTTCATGGAGTGGGCCCTCCACGACCCGGCCCATGGGGCCTACGGGGCCGGCCGGCTGGCGATCGGCCCCCGCGGAGATTTCGCCACCGCCCCTTCCCTAGGTCCGGCCTTTGCTGAACTGCTCGCCCCCCAACTGGCCGAATGGTTGCTCGAGCTCGGTGATGGACCCCTGGCCTTGGTGGAAACCGGTCCGGGCGAGGGGCAGCTCGCCCGCCAGCTAGCCAGGGCCATCCACAGCGGCTGGCCCCAGCTGGCCGCCCGCTGCGAACTGGTGCTGGTGGAACCCAATCCGGGCATGGCCCGCCGCCAACAACTCCTGCTGGAGGGGGCCGACTTGCCGGTGCGCTGGTGTGATCTCGAGGGGCTTGCCGCCGCCCCCCTGCGCGGGGTGGTGCTGGCCCATGAGGTGCTGGATGCCCTGGCGGTGGAGCGCATCGTTTGGGATGGCAGCCGCTGGTGTGAGCAGCAGGTGGCCCTGACGGAGCAGCAACGCCTGGAGCTTGTCGTCGGGGAGCCCCTAGAAGGCTGGGCCCACGACCAACTCGCTCCGCTGGGGCTGCTGCCCTCTCCACATGGCCCACAGCGGCCTGCGGGTTGGACCACCGAACTCCATCCGGGCCTTGGTCCTTGGCTGGAGCAGGCGGGCTCGGCCCTGGCCGAGGGGAAGCTGCTGGTGGTCGATTACGCCCTGGAGGCCAGCCGTTACTACGCCCCCCAGCGCGCCGCAGGCACCCTGATGGCCTACCGCCAGCAACAGGCCAGTGCGGATCCCTTGCGCGAGCCCGGCAGCTGGGATCTCACCGCCCACCTCTGCCTGGAGGCCCTCCACCGGGCCGCCACCGCCAGCGGCTGGTACGTGCTCGGATCCTGCCGCCAGGGGCAGGCGCTGCTGGCCCTGGGATTGGCCCAGGCCCTCCATGCTCTCCAGGCGGAGGGGGGCCAAGCCGGGGCGAACGGGCTGGCGGAGCGGCTGGCCACCCGGGAGGCCCTGTTGCGGCTGGTGGATCCGGCTGGCCTGGGGGACTTCCGTTGGATTGTGCTGGCACGGGATGGGGCGGCCCCAATCCCCCGCTTTCTGAAGGAACCGACCGCCTGAAAGCAGGGCTGTAGCGGCAGCCCAGCAGCCAACTATTTGGTGGCCAGGTTCGATCGCTTGCCCTGACTTTTCCTGACCTGGCATGGCTTGTCTGTGGCATGGCTGCTTTGTGGCATGGCTGCTTTGTGGAATGGCAGTGGCACAGCGGTGGCACTGGAAGAAGGCCTGTGGTTGCCAAAGGGATGCTCCGGCCCCTGCTTTCCCCCCCTTCATGCCCCCCGGCTTCAAGCTGGGATGGGGCGCTGGTCGAGTTTCGCGGTTTCAGGGGGGTGGATCGCTCTTCGCAGCCCTTGACGCTGCAGCTGAGCCGCGGCGGCGATCCCGATGGGGTGGCCCGCTGGTTCCAGCGGGCCCTGGCCCTGGCCGATGGCCCCGCAGACTTCGCCCCTGCCTGCCTTCGCTGTGCGCCGGGGCCCTGGATCCTGCTGGCCGGGGCAAGGGTTGAGGCCATGGCGGGCTACCGCTATCGGGTCGGGCTTGGCCGCCGGAGCGTTGGGGCTCTGCGGCTTCAATGCTGGCGGCACTACGGAGCCACGATCGGCTGGCAGCGCCGCTGCGGTCCGATGCCGCTGCACCAGTTTGTGGCCCACCGGCTGGCGGGCCCGCGGCTGGTTCAGACCTGGGGAAGAGCCGCCAAGGCCTGAAGGATCGTGCCGGTGGCCACGTCATCGCGGATTTCCACCGCGCCGATACCGGTGGGCAACACAAAGCGCACCCGACCATCGCGGACCTTCTTATCCCCCTGCAGACAGCGCAGCACCTGCTCGGATTCCAGCCTCGGCCATCGGAGGGGGAGGCCCGCGGCCGCCACCAGCGCCCTCTGGCGATCGCGATCGGCGCTGCTCCACAACCCCAGCTCCAGGGCGATCTCACCGGCCGCCAGCATTCCGAGGGCCACGGCCTCGCCGTGGAGATAGGTGCCGTAGCCGCTCAGGGTCTCCACCACATGGCCGAGGGTGTGGCCGTAGTTGAGGATCGCCCGCAGGCCCCCTTCGCGCTCATCGGCCGCTACCACCCGGGCCTTGGCGCCGGCCGAGCGCTCCAGCAGCCGCTGCAGCAGGGCAGACCCCACGGCCTCCAGGCTGGCCAACCCCGTCAGAGCATCCCGCTGAGCGGCTGCCTCGAGGTCTGAGAAGAGGGGGGGGTCGCCGATCACGCCGTACTTGATCACTTCGGCCATGCCGGCCCGGAATTCCCGCTCCGGCAAGGTGGCGAGAACCTGGGGATCGACCAGCACGAGCTTGGGCTGGTGGAAGGCCCCAATCAAATTCTTGCCGCCGGGGTGGTTCACCCCCGTCTTGCCCCCGATCGCCGCATCCACCATCGCCAGCAGGGTGGTGGGCACCTGCACCACGGCGATCCCCCGCAGCCAGGTGGCGGCGGCAAAGCCGGCCATGTCACCCACCACCCCACCGCCCAGGGCCACCAGCACCGATCCCCGCTCCAAACGCTGGGCAAAGGCGGCGTCGTGGATCAGGGCCACGGTGGCGGGGGTTTTTTGGTCTTCGCCCGCTTCGATCACCAATTGCTCCAGCACAAAGCCGGCCGATTCCAGGCTGCGGCGGCAGGTGGCGCCGTAGTGGTGCTCCACCACCGGGTTGGTGACCACCAACACCTTGCTGCCGGCCTTCAGCTTTTGCTCCAGTAGGAGGTCGCCAAGGTTGGCCAGGCTGCCGGCACCGATCACGATCGGATAGGGCTGGTTCGCCAGGGCTACCGGGATGGTCTTGGTCGGCACGACCATACCCATGGCTTCTCGAGATCACGATTCCGCAGAGTCTGACCGACCACACCCAACCCCTTTGCACCCCCGCCCGCGGGCCTCGGCCCGGTGCCAGCAACCCCTCAGCCCCTGGCCTGGATCACCGCCAAGACCGCCTGGCCATAGCGATCCAATTTGGCCTGACCCACACCCGCCACGGTGCCCAGCTCGGCCAGGCTGCTGGGTTTCCTGGCGGCGATCTCGATCAGGGTGCGGTCGTGGAACACCACGTAGGGGGGCACCCCCTGCTCGCGGGCCTGCAACAGCCGCCAGCTCCTGAGGGCTTCGAAGTGTCCCTGCCCCTCTTCGCCCAAGTCAGGGGCCGATGTGGAAGCGCCCCGCTCACCGGCCGCAGGGGGCCGCCGCTCCTTCGCCGGCGGCGGTAGCCGCAGCGCCAGGCTGGCCTCCCCCCGCAGCAGGGGTTTCACCAGGTCTTCAGCGCCAAAGCGCAGCCCCCCGCGGGTCTCGCCTTCGCTCACCAGGAAGCCCCGGGCCACCAGCTGGCGAAACAGCGAACGCCATTGGCCCCGATCGAGCTCCTTGCCGATGCCGTAAACGCTCAGCTTGGCGTGGGCCAATTCCCGAATCCTGGCCGTATCGCCCCCCAGCAGGACGTCCACCACATGGGCGGCGCCGAAGCGTTGGCCGGTGCGATAAACGGCAGAGAGGGCCTTGCGGGCCGGTTCGGTGCCATCCACCGAGCGGTCGGGCTCCAGGCAGAGGTCGCAGTTGCCACAGGGCGAGGCCAGGGTTTCGCCGAAGTGGCGCAGCAGCACCTGCCGCCGGCAGACGGAGGCCTCGCTGAAGCCGATCAGGGCATCAAGCTTTCCATGTTCAATCCGCTTCTGGGCCTCCGTGGCGTCGGAATCGTCGATGAAGCGGCGCAGCTGGGGCACATCACCGGCTCCATGAACCATCCAGGCCACCGCGGCCAATCCGTCGCGGCCGGCCCGACCGGTTTCCTGGTAGTAGGCCTCCAGGCTCTTGGGCAGGTCCACGTGGGCCACAAAACGCACGTCGGGCTTATCGATGCCCATGCCGAAGGCGATCGTGGCCACCACGATCACGCCGCTCTCGCGGCGGAAGCGGTTGAGGGCCGAGCTGCGCGCCTCGGCGCTGAGGCCAGCGTGGTAGGCCACCGCATCAAAACCGGCGGCCCTCAGGTCGGCGGCGAAGCGATCCACCCGGCTGCGGGAGCGGGCATACACGATGCCGGCTTCACCGCGCCGTTCGGCCAGGAAGGTCAGGAGCTGGCGACGGGGGTCGTCCTTGTCGCGCAGCAGGTAGCGGATGTTGGGCCGATCGAAGCTTGCCAGGAACACCCGCCCCTGTTGCAGTTGCAGTCGCTCCCGGATTTCGTCGCGGGTGCGGGGATCGGCGGTGGCGGTGAGGGCGAGGCGGGGGATGGCGGCGAAGCGCTCGGCCAGCACCGCCAATTGCAGGTATTCGGGCCGGAAATCAT
Source organism: Cyanobium sp. CTOTU6536 (assembly GCA_036788375.1). Lineage (GTDB taxonomy): Bacteria > Cyanobacteriota > Cyanobacteriia > PCC-6307 > Cyanobiaceae > Cyanobium. The sequence goes on from DAIQNM010000001.1 coordinate 40,710, forward strand.
GGCCCCACTGAGACACGCAATGGGCCTCGTCGATGGCGAACAACGCCAGCGGGATGGCGGCAAGGCGATCGAGGAACCCCGGGCTCAACAATCGCTCCGGCGACACGTAGAGCAGATCCAGCTCGCCCTGCTCCAGGCTCCGCCACACGGCGGACGCCTCCGAGGCCTCCAGGGATGAGTTGAGGGCAGCGGCCCTCACGCCGGCCTGGCGCAGGCCCTCCACCTGGTCCTGCATCAGGGCGATCAGGGGCGACACCACCACCCCCACGCCGCTGCGGCACAGGGCCGGAATCTGATAACAGAGCGATTTGCCGCCGCCGGTGGGCATCAGCACCAGGGCCGAGCCGCCACCCACCACGTGGTCCACGATCTCCTGCTGGGGGCCGCGGAAGGCTCCATAGCCGAACACCTGGCGCAGCACCTGGGCTGGATCGGTGGTGCCTCTGGCGGCGCGATCGGGGGTCGGGGTGGGGGCCATGGGGTGGCAGATCAGAGCGCCATCTCAGCAGTTCCACCGTCCGTTCGTCTGGGAGCCATGCAGCCGTTTTGATTGATGGTCAGGTTCAAGCGCGATGAGAGCTTTGAAAACCCGCCGTGGCTGCGAGGTCCTTGCCCTCGTCGCTCCGAGCCTGCAGATTGAGCCGGTGGCAACTGCTGGCGTTACTCTTGCCTGGTGGAGAAAGTCTTTGGGGTGCAGGACTTGGTGACCATTGCCGGAGACAACCACGGGGCCCTGGTACGGCTGAAGCTTGCGCAGCTGCCGCTCAATACGGTGATTGAGATGGCGGAGGCGGGGTCATGAGCAAGCTCACAGAACAGGAGCAGCAAGAGATCATCCGCTGCATGGAGGCGGGTAAACCGCTGCCAGACAAGTATCGGTTTTTGCTGTTTGACGACAAGCGTGAGGTGGAACTGGTCTGGAACGGCAAGACCAATGAGGTCTGCAATGTTGTGCTGCCATTCCAGGTGATCGAGCAGGTGGACGAGCCACGGGCCGAGAAGGAGACACGGCTGCAACTTGATCTGCTGGACTTGGACAATCGTGGCAGGCAGCTGAAAGGATGGACGAACAAGCTGATCTGGGGCGACAACAAGCTGATCCTTTCGTCACTGAAGAACGGCCCGCTACGCGAAGAGATCGAAAAGCAAGGGGGAATCAAGCTGATCTACATTGATCCGCCCTTTGATGTGGGTGCTGATTTTTCAATGGATATTGAGATCGGCGGGGATACGTTTACGAAAAAGGCGAATATCTTGGAAGAGTTGGCTTATCGCGATACTTGGGGCAAGGGCAAGGACTCATTCATAGCAATGATTTATGAGCGGCTGGTTCTGATGCGCGACATGCTCGCTGACGATGGAAGCATATTCGTGCACATGGGTCCAAGGCTTGACGCCCAGGTAAAGCTTGTCCTTGACGAAATATTTGGATCAGATCGGCAATTGGGTCACGTGATATGGCAGCGTCATGATCCTCATAATGACGCGGTCAAGAAGCTTGGGGTAATCACAGATAGAATTATGTGGTACTCAAAGAGTGGTAAGTACCACTACGACAGCGATATAGAAAGAACTAGCTTGAGTGCAGGGGGCGAAAGAGAATTTTCTCTTTATGAGCTCGATGAAGGCGATGTCATTCCATATAGTCAGTCAGAAACCCGCCAGGGCAGACGCTTCAAGCTTGATGACGCAACATGGAAGGGGAATCGAAACCGCTATGTTTGGCGTGGAGCAAGTCCATCGCAGAAAAGGGAATGGATGTACGACTATGAAGGGATGGAAGCTGCATTAGCAAGAGGAGAGCTGTATCTTAGAAATCCTGAAAAAGGTACAGCAAGATGTAAAAAGAGATATTTTGACCAAAACAAAGGAATACCTCTACAAGATATCTGGAACGAAGTAGGCCGGATGAAGGGAGGTTCAGATTACCCGACCCAGAAGCCCGAGCGCCTACTTGAACGGATCATCAACATCGCTTCACGCAAAAATGACCTAATCGCCGACTTCTTTTCCGGTTCCGGTACGACGGCAGCGGTAGCAGAAAGACTAGGTCGTAAGTGGATTACGAGTGATCTTGGAAAGTTTGCTATCCACACCACCCGTAAGCGGATGATAGGCGTCCAGCGGCAACTCAAAGCTGAAGGCAAGTCCTACAGAGCATTTGAAATTCTAAACCTAGGTAAGTATGAGCGCCAGCATTACATTGGAGTCAATCCCAACCTGCGGGAAGTCGAGAAGCAAAAACAGCTAGAGGCCAAGGAAGCTGAGTTTTTGGCCCTGATTCTGCGAGCCTATTGCGCTGAGCAAACCGAAGGCTTCAAAACCTTCACGGGCAAGAAGGCTGGGCGGCTGGTTGCTGTCGGGCCGGTCAACTTGCCTGTGACAAGGCTGTTCGTTGAAGAAGTGATCCTGGAATGTCGCCAGAAACACATCACCCGCGTGGATATTCTCGGCTTTGAATTTGAAATGGGATTATTCCCTAACGTCCTGGAAGAGGCTAAGGGCAAAGGAATTGATATTGCTCCAAAATACATCCCGGCTGATGTTTTTGATAAACGTGCCGTCGAGAAGAACCAGGTCGTCTTCCATGACGTAGCCTATATCGAGGTCAGGCCCCACATCAAAGGCAGCTCAGTCGCAGTCGAGCTGACCGATTTCTCAGTCTTCTATTCCCAGGTCTCCATCGCCAATGCCGAAGCCAGCCTGAAGGACAAGCAGAGCAAGATCGTGGTAGACAAAGGCCAGATTGTCAAAGTCAGCAAAGACAAAAACGGCATTGTCACTCGCGATGTCTTGACCAAGAACTGGACAGACTGGATTGATTACTGGTCTGTGGACTTCGATTTTGAGAACAAGCGGGAAATCATCCGCATTGCAAGAGACCCAGCTCTGGCTGAACCACAGACAATATTGCCAGGCTTGGAGCCGCCCCAGATGAACATGGGTGAATACGAAGAGGTGTGGACGGGGGACTACATCTTTGAGAATGAGTGGCAGTCTTTCCGCACAAAGAAGGATCGGACTCTTGAGCTAAAGAGCGTCTTTCAAGAACTCATGCCCGGTCGCCGCAAAGTGGCAGTCAAGGTGGTGGACATCTTCGGCAATGACACAATGACGATTGTTGAGGTAACGGTGGGAGGGAACAAGTAATGGCCCTCCATAAAGATTTTCCTACCTCACCCCATGTCATTCTTGACCCCTCAATCCGCTGGTTCCCGGCTGATGAAGCCTTGAGGGCAACCAGCTTTGAAAAGCTGCTGCCTCCCCTGGTGCCAGAGCTGCGTAAACAGGTGAAGGCTTGGCGGGACAGCGGCTACGCCAAAGCTACCGAAACCAGCCGAAGCCTGCTCAACTGGTGGTTCAAGACGGCGCACCTGCTGCCGCAATCAGACGGCACCATGGCCGAGTTTCAGTACTACTTTGCACAGCGCGAAGCCCTGGAAACCATTATCTATCTTTATGACGTAGTAGCGGCCAAAGACAAATACGATCTGATGCGTTTCGACAGCGCTGGGGTTGTCTCCAGCGGCATGTTCGATGAAAGCTGGCTGCGCTTTGTCCTCAAGATGGCGACCGGGGCGGGCAAAACAAAGGTGATGAGTCTTGTGTTGGCTTGGAGTTTCTTTCACAAGCTCTATGAGCCTGAATCAACCCTATCGCGCAATTTTCTAGTGATTACTCCCAACATCATTGTGCTGGATCGCATCTATAAAGACTTTGAGGGGCTGCGTATCTTTTTTCAAGACCCTGTATTGCCTGACAATGGCGTGGATGGCCAAAATTGGCGCGATGACTTCCAGCTCACCCTTCACCTTCAGGATAATGTGTGCGTCACGCATCCAGTCGGCAATATTTTCCTCACCAATATCCATAGGGTTTATGCGGGCAATGAAGCACTGCCCTCGCCGGATGATGAAAACACCATGGATTACTTCCTTGGCAAACGCCCCACTGGCGCCACGACAGATTCAAAAATTGATCTGGGAATCATTGTCCGCGATATTGAGGAGCTGGCCGTTCTCAATGATGAAGCCCACCACATCCATGATCCCCGCATGGCATGGTTCAAATCGATCGAGGATATTCACCATAAGTTGCAGCTCAAGGACAAAGCACTATCCCTGCAAGTGGATGTGACGGCGACTCCTAAACACAGTAACGGCGCGATTTTCGTCCAGACGGTGGCTGATTATCCACTGGTCGAGGCCATCTCCCAGAATGTTGTCAAGCACCCTGTTCTGCCGGATGCAGCCAGCAGGGCGAAATTGGTGGAGCGCCAAAGTGCAAAATACACCGAGAAATATGCGGACTATATCAATCTTGGAGTTATCGAATGGCGAAAAACCTTTGCGGAGCATGAAAAGCTTGGCAAGAAGTCCATCCTGTTCGTCATGACCGATGACACCAAGAATTGCGACGATGTGGCTGCTTACTTGGAGGGAACCTATCCCGAGCTGAAGGGCGCGGTGCTGGTGATCCACACCAAGAACAATGGCGAACTATCCGAGGCTTCGACAGGAAAGGCAAAAGATGCACTGGAGGAGCTGCGCAAGCAATCCAATGAGATCGACAGTTTTGAAAGCCATTTCAAGGCAATTGTTTCTGTCCTGATGCTCAAAGAGGGCTGGGATGTCCGCAACGTCACCACCATTGTGGGATTGCGGGCTTATGCCGCAAAGAGCAACATCTTGCCGGAGCAGACCTTAGGGCGTGGTCTGCGCAAGATGTATCCAGGCGGCATCGAAGAATATGTCAGTGTTATCGGCACTCCTGCGTTCATGGATTTTGTCGAGTCCATCCAGGCTGAGGGTGTGGTGCTGGAGCAGAAGCCCATGGGAGAGGGGGGCAAGCCCAAGGCCCCCTTGGTGATTGAGGTCGATAACGAAAATGAGAAGAAAGACCTTGAGATGCTTGACATCGAAATCCCGGTCATGACACCGCGCATCTACCGGGAATACAAGAACCTCGGCGAGCTCGACACAAAAAGCCTGCGCAACAAAAAGGTGCCCTTAAAACATTTCAGCGAAGAGGAGCAGCGCGAGATCATCTTCAAGGACATCACCACAGGCGAGGTCACCCACACCACCATGCTCGATACGGCTGGCATTGCTGATTACCGGAGCGTGATTGGCTACTTTGCCCAAACGCTCATGAAAGACCTGCGCTTGGTGAGCGGATATGAGGTGCTCTACGGCAAGGTGAAAGGCTACGTGCAAGACAGTCTTTTTGATCAGCAGGTGGAACTGGAAGACCCGAACACGCTACGAAACCTGTCGGAACTGGAGGCGACACGAACCCTGATCGAGACCTTCAAAAAAGCGATCAACGCCCTAACGGTCATGGACAAGGGCGACGCTGAAATCAGAGACACCATCAAACTCAGGCAGACTCGACCCTTTGTGACCAAGGAGCAGGGCTACCTGATTCCTAGAAAGAGCATCTTCAACAAGATTGTCGGCGATAGCAATCTTGAGCTTATCTTCGCCCGCTTCCTGGAGGACTGCGAAGACGTGGTCTCCTATGCCAAGAACTACATGGCTGTCCACTTCAAGCTCGACTACGTAAAAGCTGACGGCAATATTTCCAACTACTATCCGGACTTCGTGGTCAAGTTATCTGATGGTGCTATCTGCATTGTAGAGACCAAAGGCCAAGCAGACCTAGACGTGCCCCTCAAGATGCAGCGGCTACGGCAGTGGTGCGACGACATCAACCAGGCTCAGTCAGCCACAGAATACGACTTCGTCTATGTGGATGAAGAAAGCTTCGAGAAATACAAACCAGACAGTTTCGCCAAGCTAATAGCAGGGTTCAGGGAATACAAGGGCGAGACCTGAAGTAATGACAGTCTTCCTATCTGCTGCCGAACAGTTTCGCGTTGACATGAAGGGCATTCACTGAGGCTGGTGTAAGGGGCCGTGCGATGCAGGCGTAAAGGCCCTGCTATAGCTAGCCCCTGAAGAACTGCCTGTGACGAATTGAACCCAATGGTGGCATTGATGTTTTGGAGCCATCGCATCCCGCCTCCGCCCCAGCCC
>DAIQNM010000002.1:0-43252 GCA_036788375.1 Cyanobium sp. CTOTU6536
CTTCACCCCTGCAAGCCGAACGGGAGTCTGAGCTGCCCTTGGATGCCCCGGCCAACGGCGCTGCAGGCGCCGCTGGCGACCCCGCAGCCACCGAGGAAGCCATTGCCTCGTTGGCCGCCGAATCGGCTGCCGGGGCCGCCTTGGGATCCGATGCCGGGGCTGCCGACGAAACCGCTGCCCCGCTCGCGGAGTCATCGGCTGCCGGGGCCGCCCAGCAGTCCGCTGCCGTGGACGCTGTGACCCCCGTTGAATCGGCAGCCGCAGTCACCGCAGAAGCCCCGCAAGCAGCCTCAGAAGAAGCCCCCGAAAGCGATCCCGACACCCATCGCTTCGAGTGCCGCAGCTGCGGCTTCGTCTACGACCCGGAGGAGGGGGTGCGGAAGTTGGGCATCGAGGCCGGCACTGCCTTTGCGGCGCTGGATCCGGGCAGCTTCCGCTGCCCGGTTTGCCGCAGCCGGGTCGGGGCCTTCAAGGACATCGGCCCACGCAACAAGCCCAGTGGCTTCGAGGAAAACCTCAACTTCGGCTTGGGCGTGAACCGCCTCACCCCCGGCCAGAAGAATGTGCTGATCTTCGGCGGCTTCGCCCTGGCCTTTGCCTTCTTCCTTTCCCTTTATTCCCTCCGCTAACCGGCCGCTCCAATCCGGCCGGGCCCGCGGCGGCCCCCTCTCCCCCCTGCAGACGTTCTCCTTCCTCTGAACCCGTGATGCGCCCAACCCCCAGCCAGCCGGAGCCGGCCGCCCTCCAGCCCCTGCAGCGCCTGCTGCAGCCCCTGCTCAGCCTGATCCTGGTGGCCTGCCTCGGGCTGGGCCTTTCCGGCTGCGTGGCCACCGGCCTGCCCGTGGCGGCCACAAGCCCGTGGCAGGCGGTGCCCCTGGCCACCCGCTCCAACCCCCTGGCGGTGGCCTTCACCGACGCCAGCCATGGCTTCCTGGTGGGCAGCAACCGCCTCATTCTCGAAACCGAAGACGGCGGCGCCAGCTGGCAGGAGCGGGCCCTCGACCTGCCGCCGGAGGAAAACTTCCGCTTGATTAGCATCGACTTCCAGGGCGATGAGGGCTGGATCGTGGGCCAGCCGGGCCTGTTGCTCCACAGCACCGACCGGGGCCACAACTGGAGCCGCCTCTTCCTAGACACCAAGCTTCCCGGCGAGCCCTATCTCATCAAGGCCCTCGGGCCGAAGCAGGCGGAGCTGGCCACCAACGTGGGAGCCGTTTACCGCACCGCCGACTCCGGCAACAGCTGGCAAGCCTTGGTGAGCGACGCCGCCGGAGCCGTGCGCGACCTGCGCCGCTCCAGCGATGGTCACTATGTGAGCGTGAGCGGCCTGGGCAACTTCTTCTCCACCTGGGATCCGGGCCAGGGCACCTGGCAACAGCACCGGCGCGAGAGCAGCCAACGGCTGCAATCAATGGGCTTCCAGCCCGATGGCTCCCTCTGGATGCTGGCCCGGGGCGCCCAGCTGCGCTTCAACCCCGATCTGGCCGATCCGGAAAGCTGGAGCAAGCCCGTGATTCCGATCACCAATGGCTACGGCTACCTCGACATGGCCTGGGATCCCCGCGGCGCCATCTGGGCGGGCGGCGGCAACGGCACCCTGCTGGTGAGCCAGGACGGCGGCAAGAGCTGGCAGAAGGACCCGGTGGGCAAGCAGCAGCCCACCAACTTCAGCCGCATCACCTTCACCCCCGATGGCAAGGGCTTCGTGCTGGGCGAACGGGGATCGCTGCTGCGCTGGGTGGGCTGAGGCCCACGGCCCCGCCCGCCAACTGCATCCCTCTGTAACCAACCCGCCGGGCAGGCCCCAGTGCCAGCAGGGCAACCCCTAGGATCGATCCGCTGAGTGCTTGTTTCCATGGCTGCCGGCTCAACGGGTGAACGCCCGTTCTTCGAAATCATCACGAGCATCCGCTACTGGGTCATCCATGCGGTCACCCTGCCTGCCATCTTCCTGGCCGGCTTCCTGTTCGTGTCCACGGGCCTGGCGTACGACGCCTTCGGTACGCCCCGGCCCGATGCCTACTTCCAGGTCCAGGAGAGCAAGGCTCCGGTGGTGAGCCAGCGCTACGAAGGCAAATCCCAGCTCGACCAGCGCCTGAAATAAGCCATGACCCAATCCTCCGCCCCCACCACGCCGCGCAATTACCCGATCTTCACGGTGCGCTGGCTCTCCATTCACGCCCTCGGCGTACCCACGGTCTTTTTCCTGGGTGCGCTGGCGGCCATGCAGTTCGTTCGCCGCTGAATTCCGCAGCCGTTCCCCAGCCATGCAACGCAACAAAAACCCCAACACCCTGCCGGTCGAACTCAACCGCACGAGTCTCTACCTGGGTCTGCTGCTGATCTTCGTGACCGGCATACTGTTCACCAGCTATTTCTTCAACTGAATCCTTCCCGGATTCATCCATCACCCCCAAGGATCCCCCAAGGGATCCCAGCCCTTCTCCCTGACCACGAGGTTCCCTGATGAGTGGCAAGAAATCCTCCCTCCCCGACGGCCGGATCCCGGATCGCCTGCCCGATGGCCGACCTGCCGTGGCCTGGAAAAGCCGCTGGACCGAAGGCGTCCTACCCCTCTGGCTGGTGGCCACCGCCGGCGGCATGGCCGTGCTCTTCGTGGTCGGTCTCTTCTTTTACGGCGCTTACGTGGGTGTGGGTTCCGCCTGATCCAGGCCTGCCTTTCACCACCTCACACGCCGGGCGGTCCGCAGGGACCGCTTTTTTGTGGCTGCTGCTGGTCTGGAGGCCAGCCTCCACTCAGACCACTCAGACCACTCAGACCAAAGCGTGCGGCATGTGGGGGCTGCGGGGGTCGGCCTCCAGCCGCTGTCGGGCCGGGTTGACGATCAGATCCATGTCTTCCATGGGCACGGCCCCCAGCAACACCTCATCGCCCAGCACCAAGGCACCCACAAAGCAACAACGGCCTTCGAAATCCACCCGCAGCGGCCCCACATAGGGCACCTGCAGCATCCGGCCATCGGCCACGCTCACCTCCCGGATCGACTCCTGCTGGACCTGAAGGGCCGCCGCCAGAGCAGCCGGGATGCAGAGCATCAGGGCACCGCTATCGGCACGGGCGCTCACCGGCAGGGGATCAAGCTCGGGCCGGCGAGGGTTGCTCAGAGCGATGGTGGCGTGCACGTAACCCATGGCTGGCAGGGTAGGAGGGTGATCAGAGCTGCGAGGGTGCCGCCTTGAGGCTCTCCTTCACCAGTGCCACCAGCTGCAACAAAGGCAGCTGCCGCTCCGCTGTCTCCCCCCGCAGATCCTTGAGCAACACCACCCCCTCGGCCGCCTCGGTGTCGCCGATCACGGCGGCCCAGGGGGCGCCGCTGCGGTCGGCGCGCTTGAACTGCTTGCCGAAGGCCCCGCCGCTGGCATCGCGCTCCACCACTAGGCCGGCCTGGCGACCCTGGCGGGTGAGCACAAGGGCCTGGCCCTCAGCGGCCTCACCGCGGCTGATCACATACAGATCGGGCGCCGGCACTGCCACCGCCGCCTCCCCCTGGCTGAGCAGCAGCACCAGCCGCTCCAGGCCGATCGCCCAGCCCACCGCCGCCGTGGGCGGCCCACCCAGCTGCTCCACCAGGCCGTCGTAGCGACCGCCGCCGCAGACCGTGGCCTGGGCGCCGAGCTGGTTGCTGGTGATCTCGAAGGCGGTGTGGCCGTAGTAGTCGAGGCCCCGCACCAGGCGGGGATTGAGCACAAACGGAATCCCCAGCGACTCCAGGGCCTGGCGCACCCGGGCGAAGCGTTCGTGGCTCTCGCCCGCCAGGGCATCGGCCAGGGTGGGGGCGCCGGCCAGGAGTGCCTGGGTGCCTTGGTTCTTGGAATCGAGCACCCGCAGGGGATTGGTGCCGATGCGATTTTGGGAATCGGGATCGAGCTGGTCGTGGTGGGCCTCCAGCCAGCTCACCAGTTCGGCCCGATAGCGCTGACGATCATCCGGGGTGCCGAGGGAGTTGATCTCCAGTTCCAAGCCGCCCACGCCCAGATCGGCCAGCAGGTCCCAGGCGATCGCGATCGCCTCCGCATCACTGGTGGCATCCGCCACCCCGAGCAGCTCCACGCCGATCTGGTGGAACTGGCGTTGACGTCCGGCCTGGGGGCGCTCGTAGCGGAACATCGGCCCGCCGTACCAGAGCCGCTGCGGCCCCTGGGTCAGCAGACCGTGCTGGATGGCCGCCCGCACCACCGAGGCGGTGCCCTCCGGCCGCAGGGTGCAGCTGCGCTCGCCGCGATCGGTGAAGCTATACATCTCCTTGCCCACCACATCGGTGGCCTCGCCGATGCCGCGGGCGAACAGCTCGGTGGGCTCCAGCAGCGGCGTGCGGATCTCGGCGATGGCGGCGCGGCGGAAGTGCTCCCGGGCCGTGGCCTCAAGGTGCTGCCAGAGGGGGGTGCGCTCCGGCAGGAGATCCACCATGCCGCGCAGGCTCTGCAGGGAAGCCACCAAGGGGGAAGGGACGCAACGACCCCCCAGTGTGCCCGGTGGCCAAGGCTCAGACCCCGAAATAGCCGCGATACCAGGCCGCAAACCGCTCCACACCCGCCTCGATCGGCGTGGTGGGCCTAAATCCCACCCAGGCCTCCAGGGCCGAGGTATCGGCGGCGGTGGCGGGCACATCGCCGGGCTGCATCGGCTGCAGATCGCGGATCGCTTCGCGGCCCAGGGCCTGCTCCAGCACCTCGATGAAGCGCAGCAGGGGGATGGGCTGGCTGTTGCCGATGTTGAACAGGCGGTGGGGCACCGCGGCGGTGGCCGGATTGGGGTGGAGGGGATCGAAATCGGGATCGGCGATGGCGGGTTTATCGAGGCAGCGAATCACGCCTTCGGCGATGTCGTCGATGTAGGTGAAATCCCGCTGCATCTGGCCCTGGTTGAACACCTTGATCGGCTCACCGGCCAGGATCGCCCGGGCAAACAACATCGGTGCCATGTCCGGCCGGCCCCAGGGGCCGTAGACGGTGAAAAAGCGCAGGCCCGTGGCCGGCAGACCATAGAGATGGCTGTAGGTGTGGGCCATCAGTTCGTTGGCCTTCTTGGTGGCCGCATAGAGGCTCACCGGATGGTTCACCGGGTGCTGCTCCGAAAACGGCATCTGGCGATTGCCGCCATAGACCGAGCTGCTGGAGGCATAGACCAGATGGGCGACGCCCTGATGGCGGCAGGACTCCAGCACCGCGCCGAAGCCCACCAGGTTGCTCTGGATGTAGACGCTGGGATTCTCAATCGAATAGCGCACCCCCGCCTGGGCCGCCAGATGGATCACCCGATCCGTGGCCTCGGCGGCCACCAAGGCGGAGAGGGCCCCGGCATCGGCCACATCCAGCTCGGCAAAACGAAACTGACCAGGCTGGGCGGCGGCCTCCAACCGCTCCAGGCGGGAGCGCTTCAAGACCGGGTCGTAGTAGGGATTGAGATTATCCAGCCCAACCACCCGCTCACCACGGGCGAGCAGTCGCTTGGCCACGGCGGCGCCGATGAAGCCCGCCGCACCGGTGACCAGAACGGATCCAGCCATCAAGCCTGGGCCAGGCGCTCGCGGAAGTAGGCAATCGTGGGCTCAAGGCCCTGCGCCAGGCTCACCTTCGGCTCCCAGCCCAGCTCGCGGCGAGCCAGGTCGATCACCGGCTGGCGCTGCAGCGGATCATCCTGGGGCAACGGCCGGGTGACCAGCTCCAGGGAGGGATTGATGCGATCCCGCACCAGCTCGGCCAGCTGGCGGATCGTGAATTCGCCCGGATTGCCAATATTGATCGGGCCGGTGTGCTCACCGTTCATGAGCCGGATCATCCCCTCGATCAGATCGTCGGCATAGCAGAAGGAACGGGTCTGGCTGCCATCGCCGTAGAGGGTGAGGGGCTCACCCTTGAGGGCCTGCACGATGAAATTGCTCACCACCCGGCCGTCATCGGGCAGCATGCGGGGCCCATAGGTGTTGAAGATGCGCATCACCCGGATCTCGGTGCCGTGCATGCGCTGGTAGTCGAAGCAGAGGGTTTCGGCGATGCGCTTGCCCTCGTCGTAGCAGGAGCGGATGCCGATCGTGTTCACGCAGCCCCTGTAGCTCTCGGGCTGGGGATGCACCTCCGGATCGCCGTACACCTCGCTGGTGCTGGCCAACAGCAAGCGAGCCCCCACCCGCCGGGCCAGGCCCAGCATGTTGTAAGTGCCCAGGAAACTCGTCTTGGCCGTCTTGATCGGGTTGAACTGATAGTGAACTGGTGATGCGGGGCAGGCCAGATGCCAGATGCGATCCACCTCAAGGCGAATCGGATCGGTCACGTCGTGGCGAATCAGCTCAAAATCGGGATGGCCGAGCCAGTGGCGGATGTTGTCCTTGCGGCCGGTGTAGTAGTTGTCGAGGCAGATCACCTCTTCGCCGGCCTTCATCAGCCGGTCGACCAGGTGGGAACCGAGGAAACCGGCACCGCCGGTGATCAGATTGCGGCGTGCCATCTCAGCCTTCCCCCACGGTCCAGACGTTGAGGCCAGCGGCGCGGGCGGCGGCCGCATCGGCCACGGCCCGGGCGTCGAACAGCCAGGCCGGCCGACGCATCACCCCGGCAATCTGAGCCCAGTCGAGTTGGCGGTAGTCGCGCCATTCGGTGAGGATCAGCACCGCATCGGCGCCGCGGGCCGCCTCCAGCGGTGTGCCCGCCGCCAACCAGCTGCCGTCGGCCCCGATCGGCCGCGACCCCGGCGCCGCATCGGCCGCTACGGGCGAACGGTCGAGGTCGCGAGCGATCTGGGCCGAATCCACCTTGGGATCAACGATGGCCAGCTGGGCCCCCTCCTCGATCAGGTCACGGCAGATGCGGATCGCCGGCGCTTCGCGGGTGTCGTTGGTGTCGGCCTTGAAGGCGAAGCCGAGCACCGCCAGCCGCTTGCCGCTCACCGTGCCGAACAGGCTGTTGACCACCAGCCGGGCGATGCGCTGCTGCTGCCAGGTGTTCAGCCCCACAACGCTCTCCCAGTAGGAGGCCGCCTCCTCGAGGCCGTAATGGCGGCAGAGATACACCAGGTTGAGGATGTCCTTCTGGAAGCAGCTGCCGCCAAAGCCCGGTCCGGCCTGCAGAAACTTCGGCCCGATGCGGCTGTCGGTGCCGATCGCCCGGCCCACCTCGCGCACATCGGCGCCGGTGGCTTCGCACAGGGCCGCAATGCTGTTGATCGAGGAGATCCGCTGGGCCAGGAAGGCATTGGCGGTGAGCTTGGAGAGCTCACTGCTCCAAAGGTTGGTGCGCAGGATCCGCTCCTGGGACACCCAGTGGCCATAGACGCTGGCCAAGGCATCGATGGCGGCGGGGTCTTCGCCGCCGATCAACACCCGATCGGGATCCTCCAGATCCCCGATCGCCGTGCCTTCGGCCAGGAATTCGGGGTTGGAGAGCACCGAGAAGGTCTTGCCGCCGCCACTGCCCTGGGCACCGCCGAGAATCGCCTTGACGGCCTCGGCGGTGCGCACCGGCAGGGTGCTCTTCTCCACCACGATCGTGTGGCCCTGGGAGGCCGCCGCCACCTGGCGGGCCGAGGCCTCAATCCAGCGCAGGTCGCTGGCCTGGCCGGCCCCCACACCCCGCGTCTTGGTCGGGGTGTTCACCGAGAGAAACACCATGTCAGCGGCGGCAATGGCGCCATCCACCTCGGTGCTGAAGTGAAGGTTACGGCCGCGGGCCCGGCCCACCACCGCATCCAGACCCGGCTCGTAGACCGGCAGCCTGGAGAGATCGGCGTCGTTCCAGGCGGCGATCCGCTCGGCGTTGAGATCCACCACCGTGACCTGAATGTCAGGACAGCGGTCGGCAATCACCGCCATGGTGGGGCCGCCCACATAGCCGGCTCCGATGCAACAGATGGAGCGGATCGGAGGGATGGTCATCGATGCCAATGGAGACCAGGCGAGGTTACCCCGCTCTCTGCAAAACCAGAATGGGACTTCAACGCTCCATCTCAGCAATGGCCCCAAGGCAGGATGCCCCTACCACTGACTCCGTCCGACCGTGGTGAGCGGCGAACCGATGGGCACCCGCCTGCTGCTGCTGGCCGACACCACCACGACGGAGGCCCTGGGAAGCAAATTCCTGGCCGGTGCTGGCGCCGCGGACCTGGCAAGCGAGGAACTTGCTGTCGCCTACACCTCCGCCGGGGCGAGCTTCTCGCCGAGCATGGCCCGCCGGCGGGGGAAGCTTTTTTATCGCCTCGCTGATCGCCGCAGCTGGGAATGGTGGGGCTTCCAGCGCCAGCTGCTGAGCCGGATCGAGACCCTCCAACCCCGCCTCGTTCTCGTCACCGGCATCCTGCCGTTGGCCCCATCCGTCTTCGAGGCGGTCCACCGCCAGGGCGGGCGGATCGTGAACTACCTCACCGACGACCCCTGGAACCCGATCCACCGGCGCCGCTGCTTCCTGGCCAACCTGCCCCGCTACGACCACATCTTCAGCACCAAACAGGCTCTCCGGCAACAACTGGAGGCGGCCGGCGCCCGCAGCACCAGTTGGCTGCCCTTTGCCTACGACCCCTCCCAGCACGCTCCTCCAGCAACCGATCCCAGCGATGCTGGGCGCTACGCCGTGGATGTGGCCTTCGTCGGCACCGGCGCTCCCGAACGACTCCCCTGGCTGGCTGCCCTCGCCGATCTGCCGGGATTGCGGCGGCGGATCTACGGCAACAGCTGGATAGGTCTGGCCTGCCCCGGCTGGCAACAGCATGGGGCCGTGACCGGCGAGGCCTACGCCCGCGCCATCCATGACGCCAAACTGGTGCTAGGGCTGCTGCGCCAAGCCAACGGCGACCTCTCCACCGATCGTTCCTACGAAATCGGTGCAATCGGCGGTTGCGGCCTCTACAAAGACAGCGAAGAACATCGGGCCCTGCTGCCGGACTACCCCGACGTGGGCTTCTTCAACACCCCTGCCCAGTTGCGGGAGCATACCCTGGCGATCCTGGCCGATCCCAGCCTGCAAGCCCAACTGCGCCAGCTGGGCGCAGCGGCCCTGCAGCGACCCGAGCACACCTACGCGGCACGGCTGCGAACGATCCTCGAGTGGGAGCGGGCCTCGGCCCCCGACTGCGACGCCAGGACACCAACCAGGGGTAGGCCATGACCAAAGAGACGCCAATGAGGATCACGCTGGTGGTGGGGGGCCGCTGGCACGCCTTCGACCTGGCTCGCGAACTCCACCAGCATGGCCACCTGCACCGCTTGATCACCAACTACCCCCGCTGGTTTGTGCGGCGCTGGGGAATCCCGCCCGAGCGCATTGTGAGCCTGCCCTTCACCTTTGGGGTGGTGCGGGCGATTTACCGGGTGGGCGGCGAAAGCCTGATGATGCGCCTCCAGTGGTGGGTCCACCGTTGGTTCGCCACCCGGGCCGCCAAGCATCTGCAGGGCAGCCAGGTGATCCACGGCTGGTCGCAGTGGAGTGAACCATCGTTGAGCTGGGCCGTGGCACGCCAGGTCCCCACGGTGCTGGAGCGCTCGTCCTCCCACATCCTTGAACAAAGCAGGTTGCTGCGGGAGGAACACCGCCGATTCGGACTCACCTGGACCGAAACCCATCCCCGCATTGAGGCGATGGAGCTGCGGGAATATGGCCTCACCACGGCCGTGGCGGTGCCGAGCCTGTTCGTGGAACGCAGTTTTCTGGCCCGTGGCTTCCCGCCCGCCAAGATCTTCCGCAATGCCTTCGGCGTTGACTTAAGCAATTTCAAGCCGGCCGAAACGCCCCCCGCTCCGCCGACCCTCAAAGGTCTGCACGTCATCTACGCCGGGACGCTTTCAGTGCGCAAGGGAATAGCCGATCTGCTGGCCGGTTTTGCCGCCGCAGACCTGGCCGATGCCCGGCTGAGCTTGCTGGGGGGAGAAACACCAGAGCTGGCCAAGCTGCTGGATCAGCAGCCCAGCACGGTGCAACGCCTTGGCCACCGCCCCCAAACGGAACTGGTTCAGTACTACGGCCAGGCCCACTGTTTCGTGATGGCCTCGATTGAGGAGGGCATGGCTTACGTCCAGATCCAAGCCTTGGCCAGCGGTTTGCCGCTGATCTGCACCCCCAACACCGGTGGTGAGGATCTGCTCCGCCTCGGTGGAGCGACGGCGATGGACCACGGCAACGGCATTCTCGAGTTTCCAGCCGGCTGGATGGTGCCCATCCACGCCCCGCAAGCCATCGGCCACTGCCTTCAGCGCCTAGCCAAGGAACCTGGCCTCTGGGAGGCCAAGCGCCTGGCAGCCCTAGCGCTGGCGGCAAGCTCCCTGAGCTGGTCGGCCTATGGCCAGCGGGCGATTCGCCATTACCGCAGCCTGTTGACGGCCGCGCAAAACGCTGGCGATAGGCCAGATCCCAGCTGAAATCAGCCCAATGGCTTTCCGGCATACTGACCCCCACCTGCCAGCGGCAATCCGCTGAGCCACCCAATCTTGAGCCCGATCGCGATGCACCCTGCCAAGACCTGCGATCGGCCGGACAAGTTGGATCAGGTGCTTGGCAAGACATCCTTCCTCATCCACCCGGCCAAGGCATTGGGGGCCGGCCTGCTGCTTTGGATCCCCCTCGGCTTGCTCAGCGGCCGCTGGCTGGCGATGGCCTGGTGCTGCTGGTCGCTGGTGCTGTTGGCCACGGCGCTCTGGCTGGAACGTCCCTGGTTGAACCGCCTGCCCCTGCCGCCGATCACCGTGATCACCCTGGCCGGCACGATCCGCTGGGGCCTGGGGGCTGGCTTGCTCGTGGCGGCCGGCGACCGGGTGGCGCCAGACCTGAAGGGCTGGGCCCAGGCCGTAGAGCCGGCCCAGGCCCTCTGGGGCATCGTGTCCACCGCAATCGTGCTCGCCGGGTTGCTAAACAGACCCCTATTGCGACGCCTCGATCCCGCCCCGCTCAGTCAGGCGATAGCCCGTCGCCTACCGCTACTCGTGCTGGTGGTGGGAATCTTCACCTGCTCCTACCTACTGGTTGGCATGGTCAGCGGCACCCTGGATCGAAGCAATGCCAACTATATTTTCTGGGTCACAAAGCTCTGGAGAGCGGATACGATTTTCGTTCCCTTCATGCGCTTGCGGGACGTCTTCCCCCTGCTGCTGCCGCTGGCGGTGCAAACCTGTTTGAGCCGAAGCGAAGGCCGCAACAACCAGGCCCAGGTCCCCCTGGCAGTTCTGCTGATCGCGATGGGTCTGCTCTCCCTCGTTCTGGGGGGCATGTCTGGTGGTAGGGCGCTGCTGATCTTTCCGCTTTTGCTGATGCTTTGCGGACTATGGATGACCAAGCTTTCACCCCAGCTGATCCGAGGCGGCGCCATCGCCTTGCTGACATTTAGCTTCGTGTTTATCCCTCTGATGGCCACCCTTCGGGATTCGCCCAGCTTCCAGGCCACCTCCTCCCAGAACCTGTTCGGCCGCGGAGCTGTTGTTGGCGAGGCCCTGATCCAAGCCAAGGCCAAATCGAGCTCGCTCGGACTGCTTGGCCGCGATCTCTTCCCCTCCAGCGATCCTTTTCTCTTCCACCCCCCCGGATCAGAACTGCCTGCGGCAGGCAACCAAGGACTGGGGGCACTTCTTTATCTTTGGATTCCCAAGCATCTCTATCCCAACCGGCCCGAAATCAACGACGGCCACCTGATCGCCAAGCAGGTGATGGGCAAGATGGACATCGGCGTGGTGGACGGCCAGCACGTGTGGTTTCCCAACGTGACCTTTGGCGGCGATCTCTACCGAAGGTATCGCTGGCCAGGCGTTGTCCTAGGCGCCGCAGGCTTCGGACTTTTCTATGCACTGATGGCGCGAATCTGGTATCAAACCGCTTCTTTATCCCAATCATTATTCTCCTTTCTACTGGCCATCTATCCAGCCAGCTTCATCGATGGCGTGCCGCTGCGCTCGCTTTCGGAAACCGTCTGGAATTGGTTTTGGGAGTTTCCCAAGTATCTTCTGGTCTTGCTGGTCTTGGGCTGGTTTGTCGAAGGTCTGTATAACTTGATCAGCCGCCGATCCGTCAGCGGTGTCGATGGCTGAAGCCAGCGAAGCAACAGCCACCACGCCCCCCCGATTGCGGACAGGTTTCCTGCACCTGCTGGGGGGATCGGTGCTGGGCCGGGGGCTCAGTTTCTTCGCCAACCTGCTGCTCAGCCGTGCCCTCGGTCCCGAGAACCTCGGCATCGTGAACCTCATCCTCAGCACCACCCAAACGGTGGAGATGACGGTGCGCAGCGGCGTGGACTTTGGCCTCAGCTATGCCCTCACCGGCGAAGGAGCCTCCCTGCCGGAGCAGCGCCAGGGTGAAATCGCCCATGCAGCGCTGCGGGTGGTGCAGCTCAGCACCCTGATCGTGGGCCTGGCCGTGTGGCTTTGGGTGATGCCGGGCCGTGGCCTGCTGCCGACCCGCCTCCCCCTGCCAAGGAGCTGGCTGATCACCCTGTTGCTGGTGATCTGCAGCCTGGAAAGTCTTGGAACCGTGCAGTGGGATCTGCTGCTCATCCGTGGGCAAACCGGTGCCCTTGCCCTGCGCCAGGGCCTCTTCGCCCCCCTGAAGATCGTGGCGGCTTGGCTGGGGTCCTTGCTCTCAGGCCTGGCCGGTGCCCTCGGGGGCTATGCCCTCGCCGTGGCGGCCCAGGCCCTCTGGCTCTGGCGCATCGGCCGCGACATGCTGCCCTGGCCACCGCAGCGTCACTTCGAGGCAGCCACCGCCCTTGACCTGGTGCGGGTGGGCACGCCCCAGTACCTCACCAACGTGCTCGCCACCCTGGTTTTTCTGCCGCTGCTCGCTGGCGTGGCCAAGGGCGCGGGCCTCGCCGATGTGGGCTATCTGCGGGTGGGCCAGATTCTGGTGCAGCTGTTCACCCTGCTGCCGGGCGCCCTGGTTCCCGTGTTGTTTGTGCAGCTGCGGGCCGGAAATGGCTTCCAGGAAAGGATGAGGGGTACGGAACGATCCCTGCGGGCTCTCTGGTGGACCGCCCTGGTGTGTTTGGTGGTCTTCCTGCTGGTCGACCGCTGGGTGCTGACCCTCTTCTTCGGCCCTGCCTTCCTGCCCGCTCTGCAGGCCACCCGGGTTTTGGTGCTGGGGGCGATCGGGGAATCGATCGGCCAATTGCTGCACCAACCGCTGCTGGCCTCCCGGCGGATGCGGCTGTTTTTGGTGGCCCAGAACGGCGGAGCCCTGCTGGCCGCCTTGGCCGGTGCCCTGCTGATCCCCCGGATCGGCGCCGCGGGCTTCCTGGCCTCAAAACTGATCTACGGCCTGGTGCCGATGCTGATGTATTTCGCTGCAGCCCGGCCGGAATTCGTGAACCCTGCTCCCCTCATCCGCCTCTTGCTGCTGAGCCTGGCGCTGATTCCGATCTGCTGGCTGCCGTCGGGCGGGATCCAGCCGAGCCCCACGGAGGTGGTGGTGGTGGTGGTGGCCCTCGCGGTGCTGGCCTTCGACGGCGGTTCGCTGCTGCGCGGACTGCGGAGCCGCTGATGCGCATCCTTCACTTCATGCCGGTCTATGCCCCTGCCTGGCAGTACGGCGGCCCGGTGCTGAGCGTGAGTCGTCTGGCCGAAGGATTGGTCAAGCAAGGGATCGACGCCCGGGTCCTCACGACCAACGCCGGCCTGCCCCAGCTGCCGCCGGAGCAACTCGGCCGGCCCCTGCTCCGCAATGGTGTGGAGGTGACCTACCACCCGGTGAATCGCCCCAACGGCCCCATCGGCTCCAAGGTGTTACTGGCGGGGCTACCGGCAGCCCTGGAGGGGGTGGATCTCCTGCACATCAGCGCCATCTGGCAACCCTTGGGCATTCCGGTGCAACGGGCAGCCCTGGCCCGCGGCATTCCCGTTCTCGCCAGCCTGCGGGGAGCCCTCGGCCCCTATTCCCTCCGGCAGGGCTGGTGGAAAAAACTCCCTTGGTACCTCTGGAGAGAGCGCCCCTTGCTGCAACGGGCGGCCGGGCTGCATGTGACCACGAGGCAGGAAGAACAGGAACTGGCTGGCCTAGGCCTGCACGCGCCGCGCTTTCTGTTGCCCAATCCCCTTGACCTGCAAACCCTGCGGCCCGATCCAGCGCTGGGACTGCGCTGGCGGGAGCAACGGGGCCTCGACGCCACTACACCCCTGCTGCTGGTCTGCGGCCGCCAACACCACAAGAAGGGGCTCGACCTGCTGCCC
Source organism: Cyanobium sp. CTOTU6536 (assembly GCA_036788375.1). Classification (GTDB taxonomy): domain Bacteria; phylum Cyanobacteriota; class Cyanobacteriia; order PCC-6307; family Cyanobiaceae; genus Cyanobium. Next base: position 14,148 of record DAIQNM010000002.1, read on the forward strand.
GCCGCGCTGGTGCCCCTCGCCAACAGGCCCTGGACATTGCTGCTGGTGGGAGGTGATGACGACGGCAGCGGCGCCCGACTGCGGGCCCACTTCCAACGGGCCGGCCTGGGTAAGCGGCTGCACTGGATCGACACCCTCCCGGCCGGGGAACTCGCCGGGGTTTACAACGCCGCCGATCTCTTGCTGCTGCCCAGTCGCCATGAAAACTTCGGCAATGTGGTGGTCGAGGCCTTGGCCTGTGGCACGGCGGTCCTGATCAGCGATCGCACCGGCCTGGCCGCCGATCTGGTTGAAGCGGGCTTCGGCACCGTGCTGCCGCGTCAGAGCAAACGCTGGTGCAGCTGGTTGGAGCAATGGCTCCGCCAACCCCAGCGGGCTGAACCCGGGGCCGCAGCATGGGCAGCCAAGCGTTACGACCAGGCCGCGGTGGCCGCGATGGCCGTGGAGATCTATGCGCGGATCCTGCAGACTCATGGCCAGCGGCGCTGCCGCCCCTGAACGCCTCCAACCCCGACCCTGAAACCCGATACCCCCAGCCTTGCCGCCGTTGTGCTTTGCCTCAACGAGGCCCCGAATCTGCCCCGCTGTCTTCAGTCCCTGGCCTGGTGTGACGAAGGCTTGGTGGTCGATTCAGGCAGTCAGGATGGCAGCAGGGAGGTGGCCCGCCGCCATGGATTCAGGGTGCTGGAGCATCGCCAACCGGGTCGCTTCCTGATCACCGAGCAACGCAACTGGGCCCTGACGCAGGCTGGACTGCGCAGCGATTGGGTGCTGTTCCTGGACGCCGATGAAACGGTGGGCCCTGCGTGTGTTCTGGCCATCCAGCAGGCCCTGCGAGAGGCCGCAGCCGCCGAGGCCACGGAGCAGCCAAGTCCTGAAGGATTCGAACTGACCCCGCGGTACTGGTTCCTCGGGCGCTGGCTGCGCCGCACCCAGGGCTATCCCAACTGGCACCCAAGGCTGGTGCGACGGGGACGGATGGGCTTCGAGGGAGGGGTATGGGAAAGCTTTCCCTCCGGCCGCCTGGTGGGACGCATCGCCGAGCCCTACGAGCACTACGCCTTCAGCAAGGGCATCGACGACTGGCTGGAGCGCCACCGACGCTATGCCGACTGGGAAGCCGAACGGATCGTGGCCTACTTGGATGGCGCCGGCGACGGTGCCCTGGGCACCCGGCGCTGGCTGAAGTTGCGCCGAATAGCCGCCCAACTCTGGCCGCTGCGTCCCCTGCTGCGGTTCTGCCAGAAATACGTGCTTCAGGGTGGCTTTCTGGAGGGCTGGCAGGGTCTGTTGTTCAGCCTGCTGATGGCTGGGTACGACCTGATCACGGTGGTGAAGGTGATTGAGTGGCGACGGCGTGAGCGGGGGCTCCCCCTGTGAAATCCATGCGGTTTCGAAGCATGCAAGCGGCAGCGGTTCGTGCTGCAGAAGCAGACCCATCGGCAAGGGGTCAGGTTGGTCGAATGCTGTTGATCAGCGAACACTTCGCACCCAGCACCGGCGCCACCGCCCAACTGATGACCGACCTGGCCCGGGGCCTGGCAGGGCGCGGCTGGGCGATCACGGTGCTCACCGCCACACCGGGCTCGCCCATGCCCTTTCCGGTGGTTCGCCTGGGTGGTGCCATCGAAGGGAGTAGCACCAGGAGCGTGGTCCAGAAAGCCCTTCGCGGTTTGCGTTTCCTCGTGGGTTCGCTGGTCTGGAGCCTGCAGCATGGACGCCAAGGCGATGTGGTTCTGATCGTTTCGAACCCACCCTTCATCGGGCTGCTGGGGCCATGGATCCGGTTGATGCGGGGACTGCCCTATGTCTTCGTCTTTCAGGACCTTTTCCCCCGCTCCGCCGTCCTCAGCGGTGTGCTTCCAGCAGCCGGGCCGATCACCGTGCTGTGGCGCGGCCTGATGGCCGAGGTGTGCCGCCGCAGCAACCGCACGGTGGTGCTTAGCCAGGCCATGGAGGATCGGCTGCGGCGAGACCTCGGCAACGACCTGCCGCTCAGCGTGATCCACAACTGGGCCGTGGAACAGGGTCTCGATATCCCCCGGGCCGTCAATCCCTTCGCCATCGAACACGGCTTTGCCCACCGTTTCACCTTGCAATATTCCGGCAATTTCGGCCGCCTCCACGACCTGCTCACCCTCCTGGAGGCAGCCCGGGTGCTGGAGCACGACCCGGTGCAGTTCGTGTTCATCGGCGGCGGCGCCAAACAGTGCCAGATCGACGCCTATGCCAGCAGCTTTGCCATGCCCCATGTCTTGCGGCTGCCCTATCAACCCCGGGAGCGGCTGCCCCTCAGCCTCGCCGCCTGCGACATGGCCGCCATCGGTCTGATGGTGGGAGCCGAGGACACGGTGGCGCCATGCAAGTTCTACGGAATCCTGGCCAGCGGCCGGGGGGTCGTGCTGATCGCCAGGCGGACCTGTGATCTGGCCCAACTGGTGCTGGCCGAAGGTTGCGGCATCGTGGTGGAACCCGGAGAGGCCACCGAACTGGCGGATCGGCTCCTGGCCCTGGCGGGCGATCCAGCCAGCGTGATGGCGATGGGACACAACAGCCGGCGGCTCTACGACCGCCAATTCGGTCTGGAGCGTTCGTTGGAGCATTACGCCCACCTGCTGAAGGGGGTGGGATCAGCCGCCCCGCCAGGCCAGAACCGCCGGCCATGATCCTGCTGATCGGCTACGACGTCAGCCGTCGGGGGGGCATTGAGCGCCTCACCCTCCAGGTGAAAATGGCCCTGGAAGACCAGGGCCACGACGTGCTGCTGCTCTGCCCTCGCAAGCTGGGGCCTGGGGGGCTGGGGCGTTGGCTGGGCCGGGGGCGTTTCCTGCTGGCCCTCTGCCTCTCGCTGCCAAAGGCCAACACGGTGCTGAGCATGCACGCCCTCCTGCTGGCGCCGCTGCGGTGGCTCGCGCCGCTGATGGCGGTAGCGAGCCGCGTCGGGGGGCCGGTCCGTCGCCAACGCCGCTTCTGCTGGCTGCATGGCCTTGAGGTCTGGGGCGATGCCCTGGCTCCGGTGGGCGCCGACCTGAAACGTTGCGACGGCCTCCTGGCCAGCAGCCGATTCAGCCGGGACCGGGTGCGCGAGCAACCCGGCCCCTGGCCCCCGATGGCGGTGGTCCACCCGATGGCCGACCTGATCGATGCCCACCAAGCGCCCCTGCCCTTGCCTGTGGCGCCGATCCTGCTGACGGTGGCCCGGATGGTGCGAGAGGAGCGCTACAAGGGTCATCGCCTCGTGCTGGCCGCCCTGGAGATCCTGCGCCAACGGCAGCACCTCCCCGCCAACCTCCGCTGGCAGGTGATCGGCGATGGGGATGACCGGGGCGCCCTTGAGGAGGAGACCCAGGCCAAGGGTCTGGCCCCCTGGGTGCAGTTCCTGGGGGGGGTTGATGATTGGGAGCTCGAGCAACAACTTCGCCACTGCAGCCTGCTGGTTCTTCCCAGTGCCTATGCGGCGGTGCCGGGAAGCCGCGCCGAAGGGGAGGGCTTCGGCATTGTCTATTTGGAGGCTGCCCAGGCGGGTCGGGCTTCGATCGGCTGCCGCCAAGGTGGGCAGAGCGATTTGATTGTGGATGGCACGACGGGCTGGCTGATCGACCCCGATCCCGAAGCGCTGGCAAACTGCCTAACCGGGGTCTTTGCCGATCCCGAAACCCTCAGCCGCTGCGGCGAGCGGGCCCGGCAACGGGCCTTGGCTTGCTTCGGCAAGGACCGTTTCAGCGACAGCTTGTTGGCAGCCCTCCAGCTCCAAGCACCCGGGGAGGCCTGAACCATGTGCGGTCTGTTCGGCAGCGTGGGGCTGGGGGATCTGCCCGAGGCGGCCATCCTGGAGGCCCTTCGGGGGAGGGGCCCCGATGACCGGGGCCGCTGGCAAGGCGGGCCGGCGCTGCTCCTCCATACCCGCCTGGCGATCCAGGATCTCTCCCCCCTGGGCCACCAACCGATGCTGAGCGACAACGGCGCCCTGGCGCTGGTGTTCAACGGCGAGATCTACAACCAGCAGGAGCTGCGGCTTGCCCTGGAGGCCGAAGGGGAGCAATTCCGCTCCCGCAGCGACACCGAAGTGCTGCTGCGCGGTTTCCAGCGATGGAACCACGACCTTTGGGGCCGCTTGAATGGCATTTTTGCGGTGGCCTGCTGGGAGATGGAGGCGCAGCGCCTCACCCTGGCCCGCGACGGCTTCGGGGTGAAACCGCTGCTGTGGAAACGGGAGATCCGCGGCTGCGCCTTTGGTTCCGAGCTCAGCGCCTTTGAAGCTGCCGGCTTAGCGAGTCGGCAACACCTTTCCACTGCAGCGCTGGAGAGCTATGCCCTATGGGGCGCCGTGGCCGCGCCCCTCACCCTGCTTTCGGGGGTGGAGGTGTTTCCCGCCGGCCATTGGGGCCAGTGGAACCCGGGGGGCTCCTGGACTCTCCACAGCTTTGCCGACCCACTCCCCCCCCTGAAGGCGGGCCCTCCTGCGGATGACATCCCTGCGTGGAACGACCCGGCGGCCCAGGTGGGAATCACCCTGCAGCGGGCCGTGGAACGCCAGGCGATCGGCGATGTGCCGGTGGGTCTTTTCCTCAGCGGCGGTCTCGATTCCGGCCTGCTGGCCGCCTGTCTGCGCCGCAGCCAGAGCGGCCCGATCCGCAGTGTTGCCGTGGGCTTCGATGGGTTGCCGGGGGCCGTCGATGAAACCGATCTGGCCTCGCTCACCGCCCAGCATCTCGGCCTCGAGCACCAGACCCTCCGCATCGGCAAGCCCCAACTCGAGGCGGCCTTCGATGGTTTTCTGGAGGCCATCGACCAGCCCAGCATCGATGGCTTCAACAGCTACCTGGTCGCCGCTGCCGCCAGCGCAGGGGGGATGCGGGTGGCCTTCTCCGGCCTGGGGGCCGATGAACTGTTCGGTGGTTACGGCCACATGGTGGGGCTGGATCGGAATCGGTTGCTGCGGGTGCGGCAGATCCGCGCTGCAGGTCTGACCCGCTGGCGGCGACGACAACTGCGGGAGGGGAGGGGGCGATTGCTGCCCGCAGATCAACGCATGATGGCCGCCGGTCTGCCTAGTCGGGCCGATCCATCTGGGGGGATCGTGCCCCTGCGGGCCGCCAGCCTGCTGGAGTTGCGCGGCTACCTGCACGACACCCTGCTGCGGGACGGCGACGCCGTCACGATGCACCATGGCCTCGAATTGCGGGTGCCCTTCCTGGATCCTGAACTGGCAGCCCTCGCTTTAAGCCTGGATGAGACGCAACACCAGCAAGGGGGCCCCAAAGGATTGCTGCGGCAGGTCGCCGCACCCCTGCTACCAGCCGCTGTGCTGGCCAGCCCGAAACGGGGCTTCAATCTGGCCCTGGCGCCCTGGCTGCTGAACCATCCGCGCTTCGCCCCAGGGCGGATCAGTCGGCTGCTCAGCTGGGAACTGAAACGACGCGACCAACGGGATCCCAAACTGGCCGTAGCCGCAAGCTGGCTGCTGCTGCGGGCCACAAACCGCTGGGGTTCCTACTGGCGCTGGGTGGTTCTGGCCGAATGGCTCCAACGGGAGTAGGCAGCCACGAAGGCGCAGAGCAGCAGCCATGGCAGGCTCACCTTCATCATCACCAACAGGTCGCCGAACCAGGAAGCCCCCTGACCCACCACAAAAAGGGCCCCGAACGGGAGAACCCAGGTCCAGCGGCGCCAGAGGACGAGATGGCAGAGGGCCCACCAGAGGGCCGCCATCGCTAATCCGGTGATCAGGGCGAAGCAGACGACACCCAGGAAACCTCCATTCGCCACGGCATTCAGCCATGGGGTTTCCATCATGTCGATCACAAAACCCTTGGGGATCACCTCCGGCAGGCCCCAATTGGTCCAACCAGGACCGCCGACACCAAGGGCCCTGCTGACAAGATCTTCAGCACCATGGCTGCCCCAGTCAGGCAGCCGAGCCTTGAGGCTGGCCGGAAAAACGCGGAAGATCTCTGGGGGCAGCCAGGCAAAGGGTTCGTTGATCCGCAGCAAATCGGCCTGGCGCAGATCAAGCAGCACGGAAATCGAAGCCATGCCGGCCTTGTTGTAAGAAAAGTCATTGAGGGCCGAATGGATCATCTGGCCCGGCAACAGACCACCAATGAAGTTGCGGGTCGAAATGGCGAGGTATTCCGCTAGGGGCTGACCAGGGCGAGGCGGATAACGGCCAAAGCGGAGCGCCGTGGGAATGGCATAGGCCAAAAGCAATCCGATCGGCACACCAACCACAAGCTGACGCCGCCTTAGCCAGCGGGACAGGACAAGACCCGCCAACACCACGGCGAGGAGAGTGAGGAAGCGTTGGCGCAACAAAATAAAGGTGAGAATTTGCAGGCTTGCGACGGCGATGTAGCGGGGAGCTTCACCATGGGCTGCCCCAGGCCGGGGCAGAGAGAAGACCCGCAAAGAAGCGGCCAGCAGCGGAATCGCCTCCAAGGGGAACAACCCCTTCACAAAGGGCCTGAAGAGCAGAGGTACTTTCTCGTAGAAGGCACCGGCATCCGCTGACCGGGTGGCGATATAGGGGGCAATCAAAACAGCCATGACCGCCATGAGGATCGCTACCACAACCAATTGGTTGGCCGGCACCACCGGCAGTCCCTGCCAGCGACGGGCCAAGGGAGCATCCCGCAACCACCGGGCCAGGCCAGCTAACACCAGTAGCACCAGCGGATAGGCGATCAGGCTGGCCAAGGAGGCCTGAGCCATCAAGGGCTTACGCACAATCCAAGCGTAATTATTCTGGACTTCCGAATTAAGCAGTATTGCGCCCAAGTTAATCGGCCCAAAATAGAAAAACCAATGCAAACCAAGGGCCACCGCCAAGGGCTGGAAGGGGCTTTGCTTCAACCCCGACAGCATCGGCACCGCGAGCCGGCCCAACAAGGCCAACAGCACGACCACGGCCAACAAGCTGTTGGCCAAGATACCGAAAAAAGCCAGTGGATACAACACAGAAGACTATTCTTTGGTGCCGGGCCGAACCATTATGCAGGGGCGGATCAGGCCGATGGGCGGGCTGGGCTGGTGCGCCTGAACGCCATGGGCACCCCCGCCATGGTCACCGCAGCCACGGCATCGGCCAGTTCAAGCGGATGGGGCAGGACCGCAGCCGAATCGGCCCCAGCCCCAGGCGTTGGGGAAAGCCCACCGGCCAGCAAAGCCTGCAGCGCTCCCCCCAGGGCGCTGGCATCGCCGGAAGGGAAAACCCGCGAACCTGGCGGGGGCGCCACCGGGCCGGCCACCAGATCACGGGCACTGCCGGCGTGGTCACTCACCAGAAGCGCCAGACCGAATTGAAGGGCTTCGTTGACCACCAGCCCCCAGGTCTCCCCCTGGCGCGAAGGGAACACCAGCGCATCGGCCATCGCATACCAACGCCCCAACTCGCTCTGATTCACGAAACCAGCAAAGTGGCAGTGTCCTGGCAGCAGGTGCTCGGCCGCTGAGCGGAAAGAGTCCCGCAGGGCACCATCCCCAACCACCAGGAGCCAGATCCGCTGCCGCTGCTCCGCGCTCAGCAGCTCTAGGGCTTCCACCAGGAGGCCGGGGTGCTTCACCGCCGTGATCTTGCCACTCCAAAGCAGCACCAGCGCGTCGGCCGGAATCGCTTCGGATTGGCGTAGCTGGGCCCGTTGCGGCAGCCACTGCTCCACCTGGTGTCGGAAAAACTCCACATCCACGGCATAGCGAACCGGCGTCCGGCGCTGGGGGGGGACCCCCAGGCGAGCGAAGTGGTCGTTGGAGTCGGAGCCAATGGGGAAAACATGGTGAAACATCCGGTACCAGAGCCGCAGCACCTGATCCTTGGACCACTGCCGAGAACGGGAATGGTCCAGCGCCCGATCGGTCGCTTCGGCCCGCAGCAACAGCCGCTGCCCACTGGCCCGCAACAGCACGGTGGCCAAGCTGATGAAGGCGGGGCTGTAGGCAAACACGAGCACCGCATCGGGGCGGAAGGCCCGAATCATGGCCACCGTCCGCAGGGCGATCGGCAGGGCGGAGGGCCAGCTGGAGAGGGCCCCTAGGGGAGCATGGCTCGCGAACTTGTGCGGGAATCCATCGGAAGGGGCGCTGTCCCAGGCGAAGGGAACACCGAAATCTGGATCCAGGCTGGCGCGCAGCCCATGATCACAACCGAAGAAGACCAGAAGTTCGAGATCGGCGCGGGCGTGGAGGGCTTGAAACACCGGCTTGGTGTATTGCACCGGATGGGTAATCAGGACGGCAAGCCGGGCCAACGGCTTGCTCACGGAGCCCCCCCCACGGGTCGGAATCGCCTCACGGCATTGACCAGATCCTGGGGATCGGGCATAGGTCGGGCGCTGCGGGGCCAAGGCCAGGCCGCTACGGCCTGCTCAAGGGCAGCGGCAAGGGAAGCCGGATCAGCGGCATGGAACACCCAACCGGCGGAAGCATCGCTCACCAGATCATGCCGGCAGCTCACCCGGTCGCTGACCAGCACCCTGGCCCCCAGACCCAGGGCCTCGTTGACCACCAATCCCCACACTTCGCCCTGAACCGAGGGGAGGATCAGTAGATCGATCGAACGGTAAAACTCCGGCAACTGGCTCTGGTTGAGGAAGCCATGGAAGTGGCAACGCCCGGGAAGCACCGCCTCCATCGCCCCACGGCACGACTCCAGGAGCGGACCATCACCAGCCGCTTCAAACCGCAAGCGATCCCGCCTGGCCGGAGCTAGCAGTGCCAGTGCCCTGGGGATGGCAAGGGGATCCTTCACATCCGTGAACTTGCCCACAAACCCAAGCCTCAGCGGTGTTGCCCTTGGTGGTGAAGCCTTCACCGCCGGCGGATCCTGGGGGATCACCGAGGTGTCAACGGCGTAGAGCACGGTCTCGAGCCGCCCGGGGGAAACACCGAGGCGGCGGTAATGGCGATACGACTCGCTGCCGATAGGATAAAAACGCGTGCAGCGGTCGTAGTAGAGCCGAAGCAAGCGATCACGTAGCCAGGCCTTCCAACGGTTCCGGGTGTAGGCCTCATCACTGGTGTCAGCCCGCAACAGGATTGGCAGGCCCCTCAAGGCCAGCAGGGCCGACAGCGCCGAGATGAACGCTGGGCTATAAGCAAAAATCAACACCGCATCGGGCTGCCAGGCCAGGATGGTTTGCAGGGCCTTCGGTGCAGCCCTCACCCCGCTCCAACCCGAAAGATCGGACAGGGAGCCTTCACGCAGCACCGCATGGGAGTAGCCGCCCAGCAGGTCACAGTCCCAGGCGAAGCTCAGGCCGAAATCGGGGTCAAAGCTCGCCCCGTCCACACCGTGCAGACAGCCTAGGAAGACTTTCGTCTGCCATTCTTCGCAGATTGCCAGCCCTCGGAACACCGGCACGAAGTACTGCACCGGATGGGTGGCGACAATCGCCAACCTTGGCCTCATGGTGTCGGCCATGCCGCCCGATCAGCGGAGGGCATGGCCAATGGCTTTCCACACAGCCGCCGAGCCAATACCTCAGCGGCAAGCCGATGGCCAGCCTGGTTCCAGTGTCCGTAGCCAGGCTGCTGACCGCTAAAGCCGTGGAGGGTGATCCCCTGGCGGTCAGCGCGCTGCTGGAGCTCCTCCGCCAGCGGCAGGTAGGGCACGCCCAGGGGTGCCAGAACGCCGCTGAGGCGTTCCTCGCGCGCGAAGGGCCGCAGACCTGCCCGCTCGAAGGCCGTCTGTCGTGCGGCACGATCCGGCCAGGTCTGTTCCGGTGTGGAGAGGGACGTGACGATCAGCTCGCCGCCACCGGCTTTGACCTCCTCGCGCAAGGAACGCAGCAGGGCCTCGGTCATGGCCCAGCCCTTCGGATCATCCTGTTCAGGCAGCGGCGTGGCAGCCAAGGCCTTGGGAGCGGGAGCGCGGCGGGAAGCCCAGCGGTTTTTGGCCTCATTGGCCAGCTGGAGGATGGCAGACCGGTCGACAACGGCATCGAGGAACAGGCCCAGGTGAGAAAAGCGGAAGCGGGATCCTGGCGAGCTCCGAAAGCCGTTATCGATCACCAGGGTGCCCGCCGGGCCGAACCGGAAGACCGGCAGATCCGGGCGAGGCTGGGGGGTGTTGTCCTGGATGTCGTTGCCGAGGAACATGGCCAAGAGCACCTTGCGCGGGGCGTAGGCCTGGGCCTGCTGCCGCCAGGTGAGCAGCTCAAGACCGGTGCCATAACCTCCAACTCCAAAATTCACGATCTCCACCCCACCGGGATAGCCCCTTCGCAAGGCGCAATCCGGAGTGGCATTGAGGAGCGCTTCGAGCTGCTTCCACCAGGTGGCCTCAAGGTTCACCTGCAGGGCCTCACTGAAGGAATCGCCCAGCACCGCCACCCGCAAGACCCCTGGCGCAGGCTGGAGGTCGTGGTCCACGTCCCGCAGCCCATCGCGGTTGATGGTCACCTTTCCCTTGCCTTCCCGGGTCCACCAACCCGAGGCGCCGGGCCTCAGCGTGTAACCCCTGACCCGATCCGGACGGTAGAAAGCCGGGTAACGCACGCCTAGCAGCCGCAGGCCCAGCTCGATCAACACCAGCAGCCCCAGCAGCATCGCCAGGTTGAAGGCCAAAACGCGAACCACCTGGGCAGGGCGCGTGGCGGGGGATGGCACGGGGCGAAGGGACGACCAGCGGAACGGCAGTTTCGCACCAACGGGTCTTAGGCCCTGACGATCTGGAGCACCAACTGGCCAAAGGAAACCAACAGCAAGCGAAGGTCGAGGGGGAGGGAGTGATTGCGGAGGTAGTAGAGATCGCGGGCGAGCTCCCAGGCGATGGCGTCCGGCTCCTGGGGCGGGGCACCAGCGATCCGGCCCCAACCCGTCATGCCGGGACGCATCCACTGGCGCAGTTCGGCGCCAGGGAAGCGCTGCTCCAGCTGCTCCATCACCGCAAGGCTGAGGGGGCGGGGTCCCACCAGGCTCATCTCCCCCCGCCACACATTGACCAGCTGGGGCAAGGCCGCGAACGGTCCGTCTCCAGCGAACCTGACCCTCTGAAAGGGCCGGCCATTGCGGCCGCTGCAGGCATCCCGGGTCAGCCGGAAGCCGGCGAAGATCATGGCCAGGGCGGCGCAGGGCAGCAGCAGCAACAGCAGTAGAGCGCTGACCAGCAGATCAGCTAGCCGCTTCAACCGTTCGGTGGGGCCGCTGCGGGAATGGCTAAACACCTGCACCCGCTCCGCCCAGCCCTCCGGCACCAGATCGGGCGGCAGCCGCTGCAGAAAAACTTCGGCCCAGCCCCGCAGGGAGAGCAGGCGCACGCCGCTCTGCTGCCACTCCAACATCACCTGGCGGTCTGCGGGGGTCGGGTCCAACTGGGAACCGATGGCGACGCCGTCGAGATCGAGGAGGGAGGCCAGGGCGGGGGGCAGAGGGAGCATCCTGCGCTCAGCGGAGCGCCACTCCAGACCGCAGGGGATCACACAACCGCCTAAATCAATGGCTCTGGAGAGCGCGGAGCGTTCCGCCGGAGAGGCGATCAGCAACCAACGCTCCTGGGGCTGCCAGAGATGGGAGGTGATCTGACTGAGGCGCAACAGCAGGTTGGAAAAGAAGCCGAGCGTTAGGACGGGCACCAGAAAGCGGCGGCCCATGGTGGAGCTGAACAGCTCACCCCGCAAAGCGGTGGCAGCAGTGGCGAGCACAAAAACACCCAGGGCCGCAGCAACACAGTTGCGGAACTGGCGTCCGGCTGTGAGCTGTCGCCTGGACAGGGCGGTGTAGGTGCCCAGGAGAAAGTGGATCAGCAGCCAGGCAAGGGTGAGAACAATGGGTCCAGCACTAAGGCTGGGCCACTCGCCATAGCGCCAGATGTAGACCCCCACCCAGCTGACCGACAGCAAAAGTGCATCCAGAAAGGCGTAAACCAGAGGGGAGGGCCCCCTGCGACCCGCATGAACAAAGCCTTGCCCCTGCTCCCCCCCTGGGTCGCTTGAGGACGGCGGCGGTGGCAAAACGGCTGGACGCACACCCATAGAGTCGCAGATCGGTAGGTTCCTTGGCATGTGGTGGCGAAACCCCTGGCTGCGGCAACGCAGGAAGCTGCTGGGACTGGCCATCTTCGACGGCCTGCTGATCTTTGCGGCCTACAACGCCCTCTTTCTACGGCTATTCCACCAGTGGCCTGGACTCACCACCTCGCTTGTTGCGCTGATCGCCCTTTGGGTGGGGGCGTCCTATCTACTGGGCCGATACTCCCACCACGAGCCTGGGCAACGGGATTCCCGCCGCCGCCTTTTCTCCACCCTTGCGGTTGCGCTACTGGTGCTGGCAACCGTCGTGGTCGTGGTGAATTGGGGCCTCAAGGTGGAGGACCCCCGCACCTTCCGCCGCTTCCTGCTGCCCTTGCTGGCGAGTGTGACCTTCGTCTCCGCCATCGCCCAGGCATGGCTGCTCAAGAGGCAGCAGCAGCAGAAGCGCTCTTTTCTGATTATTGGTGAAGCGGCCATTCTGGACATCCTTCGCCATGAGCTCATCCGGGACTTCGTCCCCCGCGAGCTTTCGCTCGCCTACCTACCCACCGACGAATCGCCGCTTGGCTCCCATGGGTCATCACCATTCGATGCAGATCTTCTGGATGATGATTATAGCGGGATTGCCGTGAGCGAAACCGCCCAGATTGACGACCTTTTTGTGCAAAAACTGCTGGCCAAACGAAGCTCCGGCACAACCATTTATGGCCTTGTGAATTGGACTGAACAACACCTGCAAAGGGTCCCACCCGAACTCTTCTCCAGCCGCTGGCTGGTGCAAGCCGAGGGATTCGAACTCCAGCCTGGGCGCTGGGGCTGGCGGTTAAAACGCTTGGGCGATGTGGCCGTGGCTGGCCTGCTGTTGCTGCTGAGCGCTCCGCTGATCGCCTTGTCAGCCCTGCTGATTCGCCTCGAGGATGGTGGCCCGATTCTGTACAGCCAAGAGCGCACTGGACTGTATGGAGACATCATCAGAATTTGGAAGTTACGCACGATGACCCCCCAGGCGGAAGTTGCTGGAGCCCAATGGGCCAGCCGCGGCGACCATCGCATCACGCGAATCGGCCATTGGCTGCGCAAGCTGAGGATTGATGAGCTGCCTCAACTCATCGCTGTCTTGAAAGGCGAAATGAGCTTGATCGGTCCAAGACCCGAACGCCCCGAAATCGAACTCGATCTTGAGAAACAGATTCCCCACTACAGAACCCGCCACTGGCTACGCCCCGGCCTGAGCGGCTGGGCCCAAGTCTGCTATCCCTACGGAGCTAGCATTGAAGATAGTCGCATGAAATTAAGTTACGACATTTTCTACCTGCGCAATGCTAATCTCATGTTGGATTTGCTGATCCTGATTAAAACTCTTCGACTGGTTTCGCGCGGCCAAGGAGCCGTCCCCCAGTCCATCGCTGCTCCCAGTCTCGGGGTGCTCTCCACACCAGGCTTGGATCGCTCTCGCTGAGGCAGTTTCAACCTGGGTCAACGCATCGGGTTGAACAGGAGATAGCCAGCGACAACCTCGCTGGGCAAGTTGGCCTAGCCTCAGATCTATGGCAAAGCTACTGATCACAGGTGGTGCCGGCTTCATCGGCAGCCACACCACGCTGTTACTCCTGGAAGCGGGCCATCAGGTGGTGGTACTGGATAACTTCTCCAATAGCAGCCCCGAGGCCCTGCAACGGGTATCGCGCTTAGCCGGGGCTACCGCAAGCTCAAGGCTCACGGTTGTGGAGGGTGACATCCGCGAACCCCTGGCCCTCGATCAAGCCTTCCGAAGCAGGCCAGGGTCCTACGACGCCGTGATCCACTTCGCTGGTCTCAAGGCCGTAGCCCAATCGGTGCATCAGCCGCTGCTCTACTGGGACGTGAATGTGGTTGGAAGCCAGAGGCTGCTAGCGGCCATGGAACGCCATGGCTGCCACACCCTGGTGTTCAGCAGCAGCGCCACGGTTTATGGCTACCCCGAACGGATTCCCATCCCCGAAACGGCGGCCCTTCAGCCCATCAACCCCTACGGCCACACCAAGGCCGCTGTGGAGCAGATGCTGGCCGATCTGGCCGCGAAACTGCCTGGCGCAACAGGTGGCGACCCGTGCCCCTGGCGGCTGGCTCGATTGCGCTACTTCAATCCCGTGGGCGCCCACCCCAGCGGCCAGATCGGTGAAAACCCCCTCGGCCCACCCGACAACCTCTTTCCTTTCGTCAGCCAGGTGGCCGTCGGTCGTCGGCAGAAACTCCAGATCTTCGGTAGCGACTGGCCCACACCCGATGGAACCGGGATCCGCGACTACATCCACGTGATGGACCTGGCGGAGGGACACCTGGCCGCCCTTGAGACCCTCTGGAACGAAGCGCCCCAACTTCTTACCCTGAACCTGGGCAGTGGGAATGGCCATTCTGTTCTGGAGGTGGTCCGCGCCTACGAGCAGGCCAGTGGGCGGCGGGTTCCCTTTGACATGGTCCCGAGGCGGGCCGGTGACGCCGCCCAGTCGGTGGCGGATCCTGCGGAAGCCGAACGACGCCTGGGCTGGCGCGTCCAAAGGGATCTGGCGGCGATCTGTCGGGACGGGTGGAACTGGCAAAACCAGAATCCCGAGGGGTATGGGACCGGGGCAACCGCAGCCTCAAGCCGGTGACCGGAAGCTCGGGGAGCTCAGATTCTCAGGCCGGGATCGGGGCCTCAATCGAGCCGCTGCTGCTGGGCAGAACGGCACGGATGCGGTCGCGGAAATCGCCCTTCGGCATGCCGCCCTTCACTTCGCCATGGATCACAAAATCGGCCTCGACCTCGCTCACCACCAGGTAGGTGGGCCAACCCATCCCCTCCTTATTGGGATATTGGGCCAGCAACACCTTGCGGTAGCGGCGATAGGTCTCCGTGTCCTGCAGCATCACGCTCACAAAGGCCAAGCCCAGTTCCTCGGCCACGCGGGCGTCGTAGTTGCTCATCCGATGGCAGGTGCCGCAATCCTCAGAGCTGAACTTCAACACGGTGAGGCTGGCCATGGCGAAGAAGGATGCAGCGATGGCGGGGATCGTAGGCAACCAATCGTCAGTCCGTGCCCCACCGCAAGCGGCCTAGAGAGCTAAATCCGCTCGAGGTCCAAACGTTCGGCGCGCAGCTCCCGTAACCGCTCCCCTAGGGCCGGACCAGCCGACATGCCCTGGGCCATCAGCTCCCGAGCCGTGCTGCGGGCCCGAAGGTGCCGCCAACGCAGCCACCAGCGCAGTAACGGCCGCCGTGGTCCCACCCCAGCAGCAAGGGCCAGGGCCACGGCCTCCGCTGGCACCGCCTGGCCTTCCAATAACGCAGACCACCGGGCCGGAGAGACGCCGGCCCCTGGACCCAGCTGCCGAAGTCGCTCGCGCAGCAGGGAAAAGCCCACGAGGAGACGGTGGTAGCGATGGGGCAGCTGCAGCCGCTCGGCCAGGGCCAGGGGATCGCCTGCCCCCACGAGCAAGGCCACCACCAGGGGCAAGCCCAGTCGCTCGGCCCAGCGCAATCGGCGCCGCCAGAAGCGGTCCTGCTGCAGCACTGGATCCAACAACACCAGCCCACCCCACTCCTGCAGGAGTGCAAGAGCCAGCGGCCAGGGCTCCCGTTCAAGCAGCAGCTCCAATTCCATGCGAAGGCGGGTCCCCAGGGCAGCAGGTGCCTGGGCAGGTGAATCGCCCCAGTGCCAGGGCCAAGGCCACTCCGCCAGGGTCCTTTGGGCCTGGTCACGGCTCTCGGCGGCCAGGCTCAGGCCCAGCCGGGCGGCATAGCGGGCGCCCCGCAGCAGGCGGGTTGGATCGTCGCGAAGGCTGGCGGGATGGAGAAAGCGCAAGCTGCGGGCCCGCAGGTCCTCCAGGCCGCCATGGGGATCCAGCAACTCTCCGCTGGAGTCGGCCAGCAACAGGGCCATGGCGTTGATGCTGAAATCGCGCCGGCCCAGGTCGTCATCCAGGCTGCCGAAACAAACCACGGGGTTTTCGCCAGCCACCGGATACATTTCGCGCCGCGCCGTGGCCACATCCAGCAGGATCGTGGCGTCTTGATCACCCTCCATGGCGACGACGGCCAGGGCGAGTTCCACCGTGCCGTAGGCCCCGTGCTCCTGCCAACGGATCACCCGGCCGTCACCCCCCTTCACCAGGCGCCGCACCAGCATTAACGCCGCCGAGCCAGGATTACCATCGCTTTCCACCACCAGATCCAGGTCGGGCAGGCCCAGCCAGGGGTCGTTGTGAACCCGATGCAGCAGGAGGTCCCGCACCGCCCCCCCCACCAGGGCAAGCCGCATCCCTTGGGCTGACGCTGCCAGAGATCCAAGCAGCTCAGGCGGCACGCCGGGGAGTTCCATCCTGGAAACGGTGAAGGGCAGGCCTCAGACTGGTCCGCACCAGAGCGGGACCAGTCTGAACGCCCCCACCGATCGCCGCAGCGCGGACCTGGCCATTCTCACCGTGGCCTATCGGAGCCAGCAGCCGCTGGAATGGCTGGCCACCGACCTGGCTCGCCAGAGCCTCAAGCCCAATCGCTGGCTTGTGGTCGACAACGCCCCCCGCTCCGCCCCGTTGCGGATCAGCGAACCCCTGAAGGGCCTTCCCCTGGAGTGTCTAGAAGGCCAGGAGGGCGCCGGCTTCGGTGAGGGCTGCAACGTGGGCCTCGAGGCCCTGGCCCGGGAGGGTTGGGGCGGTTGGGTGTGGCTGCTCAACCCCGACACCACCCTGGGGGAGCCCGATCTGCTGGAGCGCTTCTCCCAGCTGCTGGGCCATTGCCCAGACCAGGCCCTGGTGGGCACAGCGGTCTTGAGTGCCGAAGGCCACCTCGAGCCCAGTGGGGGCTGGATGGAGCCGGGCCTGGCCTTCCGTCGCCGCCGCCTGCAAGTCTCCCACCGGGCCGCGGCCGTCGCTGCCCCCCTCGCGCTCGACTGGTTGAGCGGCTGCAGCCTGGCCCTCCGGCCCGCAGCCTGGTCAACACCGCCCCGCTTCGATCCGGCCCTTCCCCTCTACTACGAGGACATGGACCTGTGCTTGCGGCTGGGGGCGGCCGGTGCGCCCAGGCTCTGGACCGCAGCGGTGGCCATCACCCACCAACGCGGCGCCGGCAGCGGCGGCGATCCCGCCCGGCGGGCCGAACTCACCACCACCAGCTATTGGCGCTTTCTGCAGCGCCATACCCCCGCCTGGGTTCGGTGGCTGCGCGGTTTGCGCCTGCTCGCCACGTCCCTCGCCAAGCTTCCGCTCAAACCTCGGCAGAGTCTGGCGGTGCTGCGGGGCCTGGCCACGGCCCTCGCTGAGCCGATCCGCCCAATGAACACAAGGCCATGAGTCGCCGCCACCCGCTGGCCCTATTCAACGGCAGCTATTTGGGGCCAAAGCCCACCGGTATTGGCGTGGTGGCCAGGGATCTGGTCACAGCCCTCGACCCGGAGCTGGTGCCCCTGTTGGTTCCAGAACCCGATGCCAAAACCAAGGAATCGAGCACGGATCCGATGAGCCCCTTGGTCAGCAGGCCCCACAACATTCCGATCCCGGCCGACCTCTCCCCAGCCCACGGCAGCAAGGGCCACCTGCGGCGCCTGCTCTGGACCCAGAACCAACTCCCCAAAATCCTGCGGCAGCACGGCAACCCGCTGCTGCTCTCTCCGCTGCCGGAAGCCCCCCTGTTGCGGGGCGTGCGCTCGGTGGTGCTGGCCCATGACCTGCTGCCGCTGCGCTTCCCCCAACCCACCCCCCTCCTCGCTTATCACCTGGGCTATGTGCCGCTGGTGTTGCACCGGGCGGTGCGGGTGTTGTGCAACTCCGAAGCCACCGCCAGGGAGGTGCATGGGCGCCTGCGGGTGCCGATCCGGCGGCTGGTGCCGATCCGACTGGGCTTTGATCCTGGCGGTCTGCGCCCCCTCAACCTGGAGCGCGATCCGTTTTTTCTCGTGCTCGGCCGCCATGATCCCCACAAGAATCTGGCCCAGGTGTTGCGGGCCTTCAGCCAACTGCGCGAGCCGGAAGCCAGGCTGCACCTGGTGGGCCCGCACGATCGTCGTTACACGCCCCAACTCCAAGCGCTCGCCATCGAACTTGGCATCGCGGACCGTTGCCAGTGGACGCCCTGGGCCAGTGATGCCGAACGGTTGCAACTGCTCAACCGCTGCCGGGCCCTGGTGATTGCGAGCCTCTGGGAAGGCTTCGGCCTGCCCGCCCTCGAGGCCATGGCCTGCGGCGCACCGGTGATCGCAGCCCAAACCGGGGCCCTGCCGGAGGTGGTTGGCGACGCGGGCCAGTTGGTGGATCCACGCCGGCCAGAAGCAATCGCCGAGGCCATGGCCACCTGCCTTCAGGACCATCAGGTGCTGGCCCAGGCCGCCCGCGAAGGCCCCCGAAGGGCCGCAGGATTCAACTGGCAACACACCGCCGCGGACATCACAACCCTGCTGAAGGAGCTGCACTGATGGACCTGGCCCCCGCCAGCGCGGTCTTCGCCCTGGCCACGACACCGATCAGCCTGCTGCTGCTGGGGCTGATGGTGCTGAACGCCATGGCACTGGCACATCCCCGCAGCCTCCTCTCCCGAAGTGTGGGCGCCGCCCTGCTCGTGCCGCTCCTGCTGCCGCTGAGCCTGCCGATCCGGGAAACCCTGCTCACGCTGCTGCTGCAGGGGATGGTGCCGCTGCTGGTGGTGCTGCTCCTGATCCAGCTGAGGCGCGGGGATCGGGCGGAACCGGCCGAGGCCAGTCCTGGCGGCTACCGGACGGTGGCGATCCTGGCCAGCCTCGGCCTCGGCCTCCTGTTTGCCCTGAGGCCAGCTCCCTTCGAGTATCCGGGCGATTCCACCAGCTACCTCCAGACCTTCGTCGAAACCACCCTCGAGCAGCCTGGACCGATCAGCTGCCTGGTGCAGGGTTGGCGGCAGCCCACCTATCAAAACTTCTGCACTCTCTGGAGCGTGATGGTGCGGACAGGCCATCTCAGCGCTCCACTGCTGCTGAGCGGGATCCCCCAACGGTTCACCCTCCTGCTGGAGGTCACCGTGCTGGGACTGAGTTACTTCCGGCTGCTCCAAACGGCCCGGATCAGGCCTCTGGCGGCAGCTCTGGCCTGGCTGCTGGTGTGCTTTGGCCTCGGCAACCAGGCCATCGCCTTTCTGGTGAACAACGGTCTGCAGGGTTCAATCCTGGCGGCCGCGATCTTCCTGGAGGCCGTGATGGTGATGCTGTGGCTCCTCCACCGTCCGATGGCGCCCCGTTGGCAGGCGCCACTGGTGGTGGCCAGCCTGCTCGGCTTCACCCTGCTCGAGCTCAAACTTCACGGCGCCTTCGCCCTCACCACCTTGATCTTGCTGGTTCCCCTGGCCGGCCTGCTGGGGGCGGCCCGACTCTGGGGCCATGGGATCCGGGGCAATCCCCTCTCAAGCCTGCCGAAGATCACAGCCCGCAACCTGCTGGTGGCCAGCCTCACGCTGCTGGCCCTGGTGCTCACCTTCAAGACCGGCTGGGCGCTCAACAAGCAATCGCGCCTGATTGTGCCCTGGACGTTTCTGCATGGGTTGGGCTTGCCTTTCCAAGCCTTACCAGGCTCCTACCTATTCCGCTCCCCGGGCTCAAGGCCAGAAACCCTGGCCGTGGCCAGCCTGGCCATCGGGTTCTGGCAGCTGGGCGGCAGCTGGCGACCCGGCCCCACCCCCCGCATGGCCGCTGGACCGCCGAGGGGGGTGGGGCCGCTCGCTGCGGGCCCTGCGGAGAACGAGGCCCAGCTCTACGGCTTCCTCGCCTCGCTGTATGGGCTGGCGGTGGTGCTGGCCTTTCTGGTACCACCGATCAGCCACCTCTACATCAATCTCCCCTACGAAATCATTTCCAACTACCGGCTGATGTGGGGCTGCATCCTCTTTTCACCCTTGCCCTGCTTGCTCGATCGGGCCCTCGCGACGAAACCCCAACCCTGGCCTGCCAGGGGTTTGGTTGCTTTGCTGACAACGCTGGTACTGATCCCTTTCGCCAGCAACTCAAAGACTTACCCCCAAAAGTTTTGGAGCAAGTCGCGCCACATCCTCGAGGGCCCATCCACCCGGGTGGATTTGGTGGCTGTGGCGGCGGCGCTGGTGCCCAGCCTGGAGGCCCTCGGGTCCGCGGCCAACAACGGGCCCGTGGTTGTGCTGGCGGATGAACTGATCGGCAGTGCGCTAGCCCCCTATCCAGACCTCGTGGAACCGATCCATGCCACCCGGATCACGGCCGGCAGCAACCTCACCAACTGGGAAACCCATGGCCTGCTGCGGGCCGCAAGCACTGATGCGCAAAGGCTACAGGTACTCCAGGAGATCAAAAAACCGCCAATCATCATCATCCAGGAAACTCCAATTGGCCCCTATTACAGCCCCTATTCCGAAATCAACGTCTACGACAAAGACATCGTCAACCGTCTCAGCCGATCAGCGGTCAATCGCCTCAGCCCCTCGCTGCTGAAGGCGGCGGGATTCCAATCTTGGCAATGGCTCGATGCCAGGGGTCAGGTCATTCAGGCCCCAACCGACACAAATAGTACCCAGACTGGGGGCTCAACCGCTCAACCCACTTACCACATCTGGAAACGCATTCAACCGACATCCTCAACGGCGCCGTGATCGACGACGATCTAGCCCGAACAGAACCTCCAACAGCTGCTTGCCCTAGGCGAAAGCGCTGGCTTAGATTGACCTTATCCACGTCCTCCCCAGACCCAAGGCCTCCGATGAAGTACACGCGATGAAGATCCTTGGCATCTCGGCCTACTACCACGACAGCGCCGCCGCCCTGATCGAGGGGGAATCCGTGCTTGCTGCCGCCCAGGAGGAGCGCTTTACGCGCAAAAAACACGACGCCCGCTTTCCCACCCAGGCCGCACGCTTCTGCCTGGAGAGCCAACAACTGCGGCTTGAGGATCTGGATGCAGTTATTTACTACGAAAAGCCACTACTCACCTTCGAAAGGCTGCTCGAGACCTATCTGGGCGCCGCGCCCCGGGGGGGGCGCTCCTTTGTCGCCGCCATGCAGGTATGGCTGAAGGAAAAGCTGTTTCTCAAATCTGAAATCCGCAAGTCATTGCGCCAGCTCGCCATCGAAATGGCCCAGCAGCGGGGTGAGCCAGAACCGGCCCAAACCGCCCTACCCGAGCTGCTCTTCTCCGAACACCACCTCTCCCACGCCGGCGCCGCCTTCTATCCGAGCCCGTTTGAAAATGCCGCCGTGCTTTGCATGGATGGGGTGGGGGAATGGGCCACCACCTCCGCCTGGCTGGGGGAAGGCAACACGCTCACCTCGCTGTGGGAAATTAGCTTCCCCCATTCGCTGGGTCTGCTCTATTCGGCCTTCACCTATTACTGCGGCTTCAAGGTGAATTCCGGCGAATACAAGCTGATGGGGCTCGCCCCCTACGGCAAACCCATCTATGCCGAAATCATCCGCCGCCACCTGGTCGACATCAAGCCCGATGGCACCTTTCGGCTGGATCTGAGCTACTTCAAGTTCCACCGCGGCTTCCGGATGACCGGCCGCAAATTTCACCAGCTGTTTGGAAGACCGCCACGCAAAGGGGAAACGGAGCTGAGCCAGTTCCACATGGATTTGGCCGCCTCGATCCAGGAGGTCACCGAAGAGATCGTGCTGAAGCTGGCCCGCACCCTGCGCCGCGAAACCGGCGCCACCAACCTCTGCCTCTCCGGCGGGGTGGCCCTCAACTGCGTGGCCAACGGCAAGTTGCTGCGGGAGGGGATCTTCGAGCGAATCTGGATCCAACCCGCCTCCGGCGATGCTGGCTCGGCCCTCGGCGCGGCCCTGGTGGCCTGGCACCAGCACTTCGAAGGCTCCCGCACCCCCCAACCCGACGACGCCATGCGGGGCACCTACCTGGGCCCGCGCTTCTCCAACGATGCGGTGCAGGCCTATCTAAGGAGCGTGAACGCCCCCTTCCACGACCTGGAGGATGGCCCTTTGTTTGAGCGGCTGGCCGCGTTGCTCGATGCGGGCAAGGTGATCGGCTGGTTCAACGGCGCCATGGAGTTCGGTCCCCGCGCCCTGGGGGGCCGCTCGATCCTGGGCGACCCGCGCAACCGCCAGATGCAGAGCGTGATGAACCTGAAGATCAAGTATCGCGAGAGCTTCCGCCCCTTCGCTCCCTCGGTGCTGGAGGAGGAGGTAGCGGGCCAATTTGAGCTGTCGACCAGTAGCCCCTACATGCTGCTGGTGGCGCCAGTGAAGCAAGAGCTCTGCACACCGATGGGACCCGAGGCGGAGCACTTGTTTGGCATCGAGAAGCTCAAGCTGAGCCGCTCCTCACTGCCGGCGATCACCCATGTGGATTACTCCGCCCGGGTGCAGACCGTGGGGCCCCGCACCAACCCCCGCTACTACAACCTGATCAAGGCCTTCCAGCGCCGCACCGGTTGCCCCACGGTGGTCAACACCTCCTTCAACGTGCGCGGCGAGCCGATTGTTTGCAGCCCCGAAGACGCCTACCGCTGCTTCATGCGCACCGAGATGGATGTGCTGGTGCTGGAGAATCAGCTCCTGCTCAAGGAAGAACAACCCACACGCAACCAGGATGAGAGCTGGAAGGACGAATTCGAACTCGACTGACCTCAGGCCCCCTCAACAGCTCCACACCTTCGCCGCCACCACCGCTTGCCATGGCCACTGCCCCCTCGCCACCCCCCAGCCTTCGCCAGCTGCGGGAGTTCGGCCTGCTCATCGGCATCGTGTTTCCGGTGCTGCTGGGTTGGTTGCTGCCGGCCCTGCACGGCCACCCCTTCCGCGAATGGACCCTCTGGATCGGCATCCCGGCCCTGGCCTTGGGCATCGCCTGGCCCCGCGGCCTGGCCTGGCCCTACCGGGGCTGGATGGCCCTCGGCCATGGCCTCGGCTGGATCAACAGCCACCTGATCCTGGGGGCGGTGTACCTGCTGGTGCTGCAACCGATCGCGCTGCTGATGCGGATCCTGGGCCATGATCCGCTGCGGCGCCAGCGCAACGCCGCCGAAACCTACCGGGAGGTGCGCTCCGACCCCAGCGTGCACTTCAAGCGGATCTTCTAAGTCACCCGCTCAAATCCTCAGCCAAGCCCCAGCCCTCCAGGCCAAGTCCCACCCCACCCTCCTGCCGCGATGGAAGCCCTTCTCGATCTCACCAAGGACATCTGGGACTTCCTGAAGGTCCGCAAGAAGTTCTGGCTGGCACCGCTGATCATCACGATCGTGCTGATGGGCGCCCTGCTGGTGCTCACCCACGGCTCGGTGGTGGCGCCATTCATCTATTCGATCTTCTGAAGGGCGCTCGATCGGGCCGGAGCCCCCGGGCCCGGCTTCAGAGCGGCTGGATCGGGGCCAGCCGGGGATCGAGGATCTTCGGTCCCATCCCCTCAAACTTCACGGCGATCGAGATCTTCTCGCCGCTACCAAACAGGTGGGTCACGGTGCCTTCGCCGAAGCTGCTGTGCAGCAGGCGATCGCCCACAGCCCAGTTGCGGCTCAGGCCCGAGCGGCGCCGCACGGCATTGGTGGGGGCGCCGGCCTCACCACCACCGGCCACCCGGCGGCTCTCCTCACGGTCGACGCGGGTGAGCCGATCGAGCCGCTGATCGCGCCGAATCGCCGCCCCGCCACTGCGGGGGATGTCGCCCTGGAGCAGGGCTTCGGGCAACTCGGAGAGGAACACCGAGGGCACCGCCGGCTCCCGCATGCCGCCCCAGAGGCGCCGCTCGCTGGCATGGGAGATGAAGAGCCGCTCCTTGGCGCGGGTGATGCCCACATAACAGAGCCGACGCTCCTCCTCCAGGGCCGCTGGGTCATCGAGGGAGCGGTAGCTGGGGAACAGCCCCTGCTCCAGCCCCACCAGGAACACCACCGGAAACTCCAGGCCCTTGCTGGCGTGAAGGGTCATCAGAGTGACCCGATCGGCAGCGGTGTCCTTGGAATCGGCGTCGCTGGCGAGGGCGGCGCCGGAGAGGAAGCCCTCGAGATCGCCCTCTTCGTTTTCCTCCTGATACTGAAGGGCGGCGTTCACCAGTTCCTGCAGGTTGCGGCGGCGCTCCTCGGACTCATCCGTGGCCTCGTGCAGCAGCTCGGCCACGTAGCCGCTCTGCTCCATCACCCGCTGCACCAGCTCCGAAGGGGGAGCATCCTGGCTGCGGCGCTGCAGGTCCTGGATCAACTCCCCGAACTGCAGCAGCCCCTTGGCCGAGCGCCCCCCGAGCGAACGCACCGCCTCGGCATCGCTCACCACCTCCCAAAGGGGCAACCCCAGCTGGTTGGCGGCATCGGTGAGGCGCTCCACGGTGGTCTTGCCGATGCCGCGCTTGGGCACGTTGAGCACCCGCAGCAGGCTCACGGTGTCGGCCGGGTTGACCAGCAGCCGCAGGTAGGCCAGCACATCCTTGATCTCGCGGCGGTCGTAGAAGCGCAGGCCCCCGACCACGATGTAAGGAATGCCCCAGCGCACCAGGGATTCCTCCATCGACCGGCTCTGGGCGTTGGTGCGATACAGCACCGCCATTGACCCCCAGCCCAGCTCCGGGTGGGCCGCCTCCAGCATCCGCATGCGGTGCACCACGGCTTCCGCCTCGGCGATCTCGTCATCGCAGCGGGTGAGGCTGATCGGTTCACCCTCGCCGCGGGTGGGTCGCAATACCTTGTCGATCCGCTCGGAGTTGTGGGCGATCAGGGCATTGGCGGCTTCCAGAATCGTGGCGGTGGAGCGGTAGTTGTCCTCCAGCTTCACCATCGTGGCGGTGGCATCGTCGGGGGCGCCATCGCCGAAATCGGCCTGGAAGCCCATCAGGATCGTGAAATCGGCGGCGCGGAAGCTGTAGATGCTCTGGTCGGCATCGCCCACCACAAACACCGAACGACCCTCCCATTCGTTGTACGTTTCCGGGTCGCGGCCGTCCGTGACCAGCAGCTTGATCAGGTCGTACTGGGTGCGGTTGGTGTCCTGGTACTCGTCCACGAGGACGTGGCGGAAGCGGCGGTGCCAGTAGGAGCGGATCTGCTCGTTCTGCTGCAGCAACTGCACCGGCAGCAGCAGCAGGTCGTCGAAATCGAGGGCGTTGTTGGCGGCCAGGGCGCGGCGGTACAGGCGATAGGCCTCGGCCACCTTGCGGTCGCGTAGCCCTTCGGCCTTCTGCTCGAGCTGATCGGGCAGCAGGCCCTGGTTCTTGGCGGTGCTGATCGCCCAGCGCACCTTCTTGGGCTCAAAGCGCTTGGGATCGAGCTGCAGCTCCTGGGTCACGATCTCCTTCACCAGGCTCTGGGCGTCGTTCTCGTCGTAGATCGAGAACTGGCGGGTCCAGCTGAGGCCCTCGGGATCGCTGAACTTGTCGATGTCGAAGCGCAGCAGCCGGGCAAACAGGGCGTGGAAGGTGCCGATCCAGAGGTCCTTGATCACCTCGCGGTAGATAAGGCTGCGCAGCCGCTTCTGCTCGATCGGCGGCAGGGTGCTCCAGGGTTGGCCGAACTGGCTCTGGGCCAGCTTCTGGGCCAGCAGCAGCTCCAGTCGCTCCTTCATCTCGCGGGCGGCTTTGTTGGTGAAGGTCACCGCCAGCAGGGAGGCTGGATCGACGCCGTGGTGGCCGATCAGGTGGGCGATGCGGTGGGTGAGGGCCCGGGTCTTGCCACTGCCGGCTCCCGCCACCACCAGCAGGGGACCGGTGTGGTGGTCCACCGCCTTGCGCTGGGCATCATTCAGACCGGCCAGAAATGCGCTCATCGCCGCAGTCTCACTCAGCGGAGAGGGCCTCTAAGCGGGCCAGTTCGCGGAAGGTGGCCGAATCCCGTTGCAGATCGGCGAAGGAGCCCGCCGCCTTGACCCGGCCGCCATCGAATTCGTAGATGCGATCACAGCGCTGCACCGTGCTGAGGCGATGGGCGATCACCAAGGTGGTGCAGCGGCGGCCAATCACCTGCAGGGATTCGATCAGGTTCAGTTCGGTGCGGTTGTCGAGGGCGCTGGTGGCCTCATCCATCACCAGGAAGCGGGCATCGCGGTAGAAGGCCCGGGCCAGGGCCAGCCGCTGGCGCTGGCCACCGGAGAGCTGCACCCCGTTTTCTCCGACCGGCGTGTAGAGCCCGTAAGGGAGTTCGGCCACGTCATCGGCCAGCTGGGCTGCCTCCAGCGACTCCCAGATGCGATCGCGGTCGATCGTTTCCTCTGGAATGCCGAAGGCGATGTTGGAGAGCACACTGCCGTTGAGCAGGTGGATCATCTGGGGCACGTGGGCACAGCTGGCCTGCCAGGCCGGCAGGTCGTTGGCCGTCACGGGCACGCCATCGAGTTCGAGGCAACCCCGCTCGGGATGCAGCAGGCCCAGCAGCAGGTGGGCCGTGGTGGTCTTGCCACTGCCGGTGCGGCCCACCAGGGCCACCCGCGATCCCACTGGAATCGTGAGGCTGAGGTCCTGGAGCAACCAGTCGTCGCCGCTGGAGTAGCGGAAACACGCTTTCTGGAGCCGGATCGTGTGGCGCGGAAAGATACCGGCCGGGCTGGGCACGCCGGGCGTGGCCAGCAGCGGCCGCTGGGCCGGCAGATCGAGCACGTCGAGGAGCTCGCTCACCTGGGGCAGCCCGCCGCGCAACTGGGTGAGGGAGCGGAAGATGTCCTGCAGGGGCGGGGTGAGCCGCAGGGCTGCCACCGCCACCGAGGAGAGGAAGGGGATGATGCCGCCCACCCGGGTGGGATCGCCACTGAGCAGGGCCGGCAGGGCGCCGACCACGAAGATCATCGTGATGCC
The DNA here is from genome assembly GCA_036788375.1 of Cyanobium sp. CTOTU6536. GTDB lineage: Bacteria > Cyanobacteriota > Cyanobacteriia > PCC-6307 > Cyanobiaceae > Cyanobium. The sequence continues at coordinate 40,844 of DAIQNM010000002.1, forward strand.
GAAGGGCTCGATCAGGATGCGGGGAACCTCGGGCAGCAGCTCGGAGGTCCACACCGAATCCTCCGCTTCGGCGATCGTGTCGTTAAAGCGGCCGGCGAAGAAGGGCTCGGTGTGGCTGAGCTGCACGTCGGCCACCGATCCGAGCGTTTCGGTGAGCATTCCGGCCGACTGCTGCTCCTTGCGCAGCCGCTTGCGGGCCGCATGGCGCAGGTAAGGCGTGGCAGCGATTGAGATGGTGAGATAGGCCACCACCAAGGAGATGATCAGGCCCACCGAAAGCCAGCGGCCGATGAACAGAATCCCGAAGGAAAGCAGCAGCACCGAAGGGATGGCGCTGAGCATCAGCAGGAAGGGAATCACCGTGGATTCCGAGACCCGCCGGGCATTGCTGAGCAGCAGGGCGGAGAAGCGGGAGCTGCTCTGGCCGAGGTGATAGCGGTAGTCCTGCTGCAGCAGCCGCTCAAACAACAGCCGCGAAAGATCACCCCAGACCCGCGCCGTGAGCCGATACTGGAGGAAGCGCAGACTCAGCTTGGTGGCCGACGACATCCAGGCCAGGGCCACGAAGATGCCGATCAGCCAGAGGCTCTGATCGATGCCGTTGCCCCCAAACACCCGCATGCCGGGGATCAGATCCTCGAGGTGGTGCCCCACCAGGGTGCCCATCAGGCGGGCCACCACCGCAATCGAAGCCAGGTCAATGATGCCCGGCATCATTGACAGGGGCACCAACACCAACAGGGTGCGCAATCGGCGCCGCGGCAGGTAGCCGATCAGCCGCTTGAGTTCCTCGAGCGTGCGGCTCTGGAGCGTCGGCAGGGCGGGCAATGCCAGAGCCAGAAGGTTCACCTCACGCTATGCCGCCGCACCCTTCCTTCATCCACGGCGCAGCCAGCGCCGCAGCCGCACCAGCCACGGATCGAGCCGCAGGCGCCAGGCCGGTGGGCTCTGCAGGGGGGCGGCCGCGCCGGCGAGCAGCAGGCCCCAGTGGCGGTCGCAGGTGGTGAGGGCCCGTCGCCAGCGCTCGGCCAGGGCCGCCTGGGATCCCTCCTGCAGCAGCAGCGCCAGCCGCTGGGGATCGGCCCGCCAGGCCTGGGGATCGGCCACGGCGGCGGCGATGCGCTCCAGGTCGGCCGCCAGGCTGCCGCAGCCGATCTGGTGCCCCACCAGGCCAGGATCGAGGCTATCGGCCAGGGCATGGTTGAGGCTGCTGAACACGACGCAACCCGAGGCGAGGGCCTCCAGGGGCGGCAGCCCGAAGCCCTCACTCACGCCGCGGCCCCGCCAGTAATCGGCGGAGTCGTAGAGCACCACGGTGGCACTGCGGAACAGCTCGACCAAATCATCCACCCAGCCGTCCTGCAGCTCCACCCGCAGCCCCCGCTGCCGCAGAGCCGGCACCAGGCGCTCCAGCACATAGCGGCTGTTCTTGCGCGCCTGCACCAGCACGTCGATCGGCCGCCGCGGCCCCGGGTTGGGCTCGACATCTCCGGCCCAGAGCTCGCCGTCGCCGGCGCTGGTGGCCGAGGCCCGAGGATCTCGCCAGGGCATCGCCGCCGACCCCGGCCGCAGCCACTTGGCATCGAGGGCATTGGGCACCAGGAAGAGCGGGTTGCGGGGGGCCCGGTTGCCCCAGTAGCCCAGGGTGTTTCGGCTCACCGCCAGCACCGGCACCCCCGGGGGCAGATCGAAGCCATAGCCGCTGCTGTGGGCGTGGTAAGCCACCGGGCGGCCCCGCAGCCGCCGCAGTAGGGGCGGCACATCAAACCCCCAGCTCACGATCCAGAGGGCCTGGCCCGGGGCGGGCTCCTGACTTAGCAGGTCATCGAGAAAGGGGTGCTCGCTCTCCCTCTGCCGGTAGGTCACCAGCTCCACCGGCCGCTCGCCAAGACCCGCCAGCAGCCGGGCTGTCTGGAGCTCCACCAGCAGGCCACCACAGCGGAAACGGCCGGTGGTGCCGGGCAGCAGAAAACGGATCGGAGCGGGGCTGGCGGCGTTCAGGATGGTGGTCGCTGGCAGGCGAAGCGGTCCTAGGCAGAGTCTGCCGGAAGAGCTTCACCCCAGGCCGCAGTCACGGCGCCCCCACTGGGTGGCGCGGCACCGGCTGTCGGCACCCCGGGCGAGAGACCGCGGCCTCAGGCGGGCACGGCCTCGGTGCTGCCGGAGCGCTGGCGCTTGGTGAGGAAGCCGAAGAGCACCTTGCCGATCGCGGCCACCAGATTGCCTTCCAGCTCCTGGAACATCTTCATGTTGCAGTGGAAAGCCTCGTTGGCTTCGCCCACGATCCGATCGGCCATGGCCTGGTCGATCGGCAGGTTGTCGAGCACGCTGCGGTAGTTGGTCTTGAAGCCCTTTTCGTCGGGGATGGCGTCGAACTCGTAGAAGCGCAGGCCATCGTGCTCGCCCAGG
>DAIQNM010000003.1:0-14372 GCA_036788375.1 Cyanobium sp. CTOTU6536
CAAGTACAGCGGCTTCGATGGCGACACCGTCTCGATCGACCGTTTCGGCGCCTCAGCCCCAGGCCCGGTCTGCCTCGAGAAGTTCGGCTTCACCGTCGACAACGTGGTGGCGAAGGCGAAGGCGTTGGGGTGAGCTCAGCTCCTGGCTAGCTCCTTCACACCCCCTTGCATGGGCGCCTCAGAAGCGCCCCTTCCGGGGCCCCTCACAAGCGCCCCTTCCGGGGCCCCTCACAAGCGCCCCTTTCGGGGCTGCTCACAAGCGCCCCTTTCGGGGCTGCTCACAAGCGCCCCTTCCGGGGCTGCTCACAAGCGCCCCTTCCGGGGCCCCTCACAAGCGCCCCTTTCGGGGCGACACCAAAACAAGCCCCGCCACGCTCACCAGCAGCACCAGAGTGGAGAGCACCTGGATCTGCGGAGAAATTTCCCGCTGAAAAGCACCGGCCAGGTAGAGCGGCAAGGTCACTGTCTCGCCGGCGCTGAAACTGCTGATCACGTAGTCGTCAAACGACAGGGAAAAGCAGAGCAGGGTGGCCGCCAGCAGCCCGGGCAGCAGTAACGGCAAGGTGACGCGGCGGAAGGCCGCCAAGGGGGTGGCCCCCAGATCCTGGGCCGCCAGCTCCAGGGTGGGATCGAACCCCGCCAACCGGGCCTTGAGGGTGAGGGCTGCGTAGCTCAGGCAAAAGAGGCTGTGGGAGAGCACCAAGGTGAGCGGACCGCGGGGCAGATCGATGCCCACGAACAGGTTCAGCAAAGCCGTGGCCATCACGATCTCGGGGTTGGTGAGGGGCAGAGCCAGCAACAGCTCGATCGAACGGCCCCCGCGCACGCGGGCGCGGCTGAGGGCCAGGGCCATCAGGCCCCCGAGCAGCACCGCCAGCAGGGCCGCCGCCAGGGACAGGCCCAGGCTGGTGAGGAAGGCGTCGGTAAGGGCTTGATCCCGCAGAGGATGGCGCCAGTTCTCCAGGGTGAAGCCCTGCCAGATCAGGTTGAAGCGCCCGCGGGGGGCGTTGAAGCTGAACAGCACCGTGACCACCACCGGGGCATAGAGCAGCCCGAAGGCCAGGGCGCTCCAGATCCCTAGAAACCAGCCCCCGGCCCTGGTCATGGCAGCGGCAGGTCATCGGCGCCGCGGCCGCGCAACTGAAGCAGCACCGCGGCCGTGATCAAGGCCATCAGCACCAGGGTCAGGGCCGCCGCCCGCGGCGCCTGCAACTGCACCAAGAGCAGGCTCTCGATCGCGTTGGCGATCATGCGGTCGTTGGGGCCGCCGAGGAACTTCGGATTGACCACATCGCCGGCGGCGGGGATCAGGCTCAGCAAGATCCCCGCCCCGAGCCCCGGCAATGACAGGGGCCAGACCACCTGGGTCAACCTCCGCAGCGGGCCGGCGTGCAGATCGTCTGCTGCCTCGAGCAGCCGGGGATCGATCCGCTCCATCGCCACGACCAGGGGCAGCACCAGAAAGGGCAACAGGTTGTTGGTGAGCCCGAGGATCACCGCCGTGGGTGTGTTCAGCAGGCGCCCATCCCGCAGCACCCCCAGCCCATCAAGGCAACCGGTGAGTCCCAAGGAAGCCACCAGGTTCAGCACCGGTCCGCTATCCCCCAGCAGGCTGGTGAAGGCAATCGCCCGGACCAGATAGGAGGTGAGCGAGGGAAGCACCACCAGGCCGACCAACAACGGCTGCCAGCGGCCGCCATGGAACCGGATCGCGAAGGCGAGCGGATAGGCCAGCACCAGGCCCAGGGCCGTGGCGATCAAGGCAAACCCAAACGAACGCACCAGGATCGGGCCATAGGCCTGCAGCACCTCGGTGTAGTTCCCCACCCGTCCCCGGAACACCGTCTCCAGGCCAAAGCGGCTCAAGGGCTCTGACAAGGACAGCGGCACCAGCCCCAGCAAGGGGAGCACATACAACCCGATCAACCAGATCAGGCCCGGCGCCAGCAGCAGCCAGGGCCACCATCGCCGCCGCTTTCCGATTTCAGCCCTCGGTGATCTGGGCAAAGCGCTCCTCCCAGCGGGCCTCCTCCTGCTCGCCCAGGGGGCCGAAGATGTGCAGCCGCTGGCGGGTCGCCGCATCGGGGAACATCAGTGGATTGCCCGCCAGGGCTGCGGTGGCCGGGTCCTTGGCCAGGATCTCGCGCACCCCCTGCACCGGCGAGATGTACTGCACGGCGGCGGCGATGCGGGCCGCCTCGACGGGTTCATAGACCCAGTTCATCCATTGGGCCGCCTCCTGGCGGTGGCGGGCCCCCTTGGGCATCAGCATCAGATCCGCCCAGAGCACACCTCCGCTCTCGGGCACCAGAAAACGCAGGTCGGGCTGTTCCAGGGCCAGCTGGGCCACATCCCCCGACCAGCCGATGCAGGCGGCCAGATTCCCCGCCAGCAGATCGTTCTGGTAGTCGTTGCCGGTGAAGCGGCGGATCTGGCCATCGCGGCGGGCCTTCTCCAGCCGATCGAAGGAGGGCTGGGCGGCCTCCCAGGTGGGCCTGCTGATGTCCTTGCCATCGGCCAGCATCAACAGGCCCATGGTGTCGCGCATCTCCAGAAGCGCCGAAACCCGCCCCTTCAGCTTGGGATCGAACAGGTCATCGACGCTGCGCAATTCCCGGCCGGTGGCCTTGATGTTGTAGGCAATGCCGGCGATGCCCGTCTGCCAGGGCAGGCTGTAGCGCTGCTGGGGATCCCAGGAGGGGTTGCGCAGCGACGGGATGAGATGGCGGGCGTTGGGCACCTCCGCCAGGGGCAGGGGCTCCACCCAGCCCAAGCGGATCAGCCGCTCGGCCATCCAGGAGGTGAGCACCACCAGGTCCTGGGCCAGGGGTTGGCCGGCGGCGAGCTGCGGCCGGATGCGCGCAAAAAACTGGCGCACATCGTTGACATCCTCGACGTAGCGCAGGTTGATGCCGGTGTCCTTGCGAAAGCGCTCAACGCTGCCAGGGGCGCCGGGCTGGCCAGGGTCGATGTAGAGGGGGAAGGAGGAGATCACCAGCTCGCCGCCCCGATCACCGCCACCAGAGGTGGCGCTCCCTCCCGGACCCCGGCCACAGGCCTGCAGCAGCGATGGCATGACCACGGCACCAGCGGCGCCCCCCGCCAGGCGGCGCAGGAAGGCTCGACGACCACGGGGTGAAACGGGCAGGCTCATGGCGCGGGTACCTCCAACAAGTGGGTATCGGCTGGATCCCAGCGGCACCACAACTCCGCTCCGATCGACAGGTCGTCGGGCAGGGCGGCATGGGTGTCGATGGCGATCAGGGGCAGATTGTCGGCGCAGCACAAGCGCACCTCCACCGTGGCCCCCTGGAAGGCCAGCTCCCGCACCCGCGCCTTCAGCCCCCGCTCCCCCGCCGCCGGCGGGTTGGCACTGAGCCGCAGGCGCTCAGGCCTCAGCAGCCGCAACCTGCCGCCGGGCTCCTCCGGCAACAGGTTGGCAGCACCCAGGAAGCTGGCCACCTCGGCGCTGCGGGGGTGGTCGTAGAGCTGGCGGGGGGTGCCCACCTGCTCCAAGCGGCCCCGGTGCAGCACCGCCAGGCGATCGCTGAGGCTGAGGGCCTCCTCCCGGTCGTGGGTGACGAGCAGGAAGGTGATGCCCACCTCCCGTTGAATGCGCTTGAGCTCCGAGCGCATGGTGCGGCGCAGGTCGGGGTCCAGGGCGGCCAGGGGTTCATCCAGCAGCAGGGCGGCAGGAGCATTCACCAACGCCCGCGCCAAGGCCACCCGCTGCTGCTGGCCGCCCGAGAGCTGGTGGGGCCGTCGCCGCGCCAAATCGGACATCCGCACCACCTCCAGGGTCTCCCCCACCCGCCGGCGGATCTCTGGCTCAGCGAGGCGCTGGGAACGGGGCCCAAAGGCCACGTTGTCCCAAACGCTGAGGTGGGGGAAGAGGGCGTAGTTCTGGAACACCAGGTTCACCGGTCGCCGGTGGGGCGGCGCCTCAGTGAGATCGCGGCCCTGCAGCAGGATCCGGCCCGCCTGGGGGCGCTCGAAGCCGGCGATCAGGCGCAGGGTGGTGGTCTTGCCGCAACCGGAGGGGCCCAGCAGGGAAAAGAATTCACCCGCGGCAATCGAGAGGCTCAGATCCTCCACAGCGGCCGACTCGCCAAAACGGCGGCAGACTTGGCGCAGGCCGATCACCTCAGAGCCGCCGACACGGTGATGGACCGCGCTGGTGCCGTTCTTGGTGGCAGGCTCCGTCAGCAGATCGGCTGCGCTACTGGACCACTGTCTAGCAACGGGTTACCCACTCTGAATGTCCACCATGACGCCTCCTTTCGTTGACGTGGTGGTAGTGGGCGCAGGCCTCTCCGGGCTGATCTGTGCCCGCGAGCTCAGGCGCCAGGGCCTGAGGGTGCAGCTGCTGGAGGCGCGAGACCGTTGGGGCGGGCGGATGCATGGCCACACCAGCGGCTCCGGCCTGCGGGTGGACCTGGGTGGTCAGTGGGTCGGTGCCACCCACCACCGGCTGATCGGCCTGCTGGAGGAGTTCGGCCTGGCCCGCTACCCCACCTACTACGACGGCGAGGGGCTGTTCCACTGGCAAGGGAAGGCCCACCGAGCCGGCGTGGAGCACGACTTCCACTCCAGCCTGCTGTTCTTCAAGCCCCAACAGCTGGGCTTGCCGGAGAGCGAGGTGGCCGAAACCCTGGCCCTGCAGGCACGCTTTGCGGAGTTGGTGGAAAAGGTGCCTCCGCAGGCACCCTGGGAGGCCCCCGATGCCGAGGCCCTGGATCGAATCAGCATCGAGGGCTGGCTGAAGGGGCAGGGGGCCGGCGAGTTGGCGCGCTACCCGTTCGCGTGGCTGAGCCGGGTGGGGGGCTCCGGCGGTTTCGAGCCCCACGAGTGCTCCCTGCTGCACCTCGCTTGGACCCAGGCGGTGGCCCCCCAACACGAAACACCGGAGGCCTATCTGGTCGAGGGGGGCGCCGCCCAGGTAGCCGCTCGGCTGGCGGCCGACTTGCAGGGCGTCCTCCGCCTGAGGGCGCCAGTGGAGGCGATCGAGCAGGGCGATGGCGGTGTGCGGCTGAGCCTCGGCTGCGGTGAGGTGGTCCAAGCCGCCGCCGCGGTGGTAGCCATCCCGCCCCCCCTGCGGCTGGGGATCCGCTTCAGCCCGGCCCTGCCGCCGCAATGGACCAGCCTGCTGCAGCGCTCGCCGATGGGCTCGATGGTGAAAGTGCTGGCCATCTACCAGCGGCCGTTCTGGCGCGAGCGGGGCCTCAACGGCCTGGGCATCGGCCCCCTGCCCACCCTGGAGCTCACGGTCGATAGCTCAGCGCCGGGGGGGCCGGGAATCCTGGCGAGCTTCATCGCCGGCGAGCGGGCCGTGCGCTGGCAACGGCTGGGCGAGGCGCAACGGCGCCGGGCGGTGCTGGACGACCTGGCCATCTGGTGGGGGTCACAGGCCGCCGAACCCGATGAATTGGTCCTGCAGAACTGGAACGAAGAAAGCTGGAGCACCGGCGCCTTCACCAGTTTTGTCACCCCAGGAGCCTGGACCACCTACGGGCCCATCTGGCAACAACCCCACGGCCGGGTGGTCTGGGCCGGCACCGAAGCCGCCAGCCGCTGGCCCGGCTATTTTGAAGGGGCGATTGAGGCGGGGCTAGCGGCGGCGGAGCAGGTGCGGGGGGTGCTGGGGGGCAGACCAGCAACCTGACCTAGAAATGAACCTGGAGGGCTGTCTGCCCTCCGCCCATCACACCCCCACCGGCTCTCCGGCCTTCTTCTGCTCCGCCAGCACCTGCTCCAGCCCCTCAAGATCCTCATCGGTGATCTTGGTCTGCATTGGGCAGTGCTTGGGTCCGCACATTGAGCAGAACTCCGCCTGCTTGTAGATGTCGGCCGGCAGGGTTTCGTCGTGGTACTGCCGAGCCCGTTCGGGATCTAAGGAGAGCTCGAACTGTTTGTTCCAATCGAAGGCGTAGCGGGCGCGGCTGAGTTCGTCGTCGCGGTCGCGGGCCCCCGGGCGGTGGCGGGCGATGTCGGCGGCGTGGGCGGCGATCTTGTAGGCGATCAGGCCCTCGCGCACGTCTTCGGCGTTGGGCAGGCCCAAGTGCTCCTTGGGGGTCACATAGCAGAGCATGGCCGTGCCGTGCCAGCCCGCCAGGGCGGCACCGATGGCGCTGGTGATGTGGTCGTAGCCCGGCGCAATGTCGGTCACCAGCGGGCCGAGCACATAGAAGGGCGCCTCGCTGCACTCCTCCATCTGCTTCTTCACGTTGAACTCGATCTGATCCAACGGCACATGGCCCGGACCCTCCACCATCACCTGCACATCGTGTTTCCAAGCCCGGCGGGTGAGTTGTCCAAGGGTTTTCAGCTCGGCCAGCTGGGCGGCGTCGGAGGCGTCGTGCTGGCAACCGGGCCGCAGCGAATCGCCGAGCGAAAAACTGCAGTCGTAGCGCTTGAAGATCTCGCAGATGTCTTCAAAGCGGGTGAATAGCGGATTTTGCTTGTGGTGGTAAAGCATCCACTGGGCCAAAATGCCGCCGCCCCGGCTCACGATCCCCGTGAGCCGTCCCTTCACCAGGGGCAGGTGCTCGATCAGCAGGCCGGCGTGGATGGTTTGGTAATCAACGCCTTGCTGGCAGTGCTTCTCAATGATGTGGAGGAAATCATCCTCCGAGAGGCGTTCGATCGAGCCGTGCACACTCTCGAGTGCCTGATACACCGGCACCGTGCCGATCGGCACCGACGAGGCGTTGATGATTGCCGTGCGCACCTCATCAAGATTGACGCCACCGGTGGAGAGATCCATCACCGTGTCGGCGCCATACTTCACGGCCAGATGCAACTTTTCAATTTCTTCATTGATATCACTAGCGTTAGGTGAGGCGCCGATGTTGGCGTTCACCTTGCAACTGCTGGCAATGCCGATGGCCATCGGCTCGAGGTTGGCGTGGTTGATATTAGCGGGGATAATCATCCGGCCGCGGGCCACCTCCTCCATCACCAGGGATTCGGGCAACTTCTCCCGCTTGGCCACATGGGCCATCTCCTCGGTCACCACCCCCGCTCGCGCGTAATGGAGCTGGGTGACATTGCCGCCACTGGAGATCGTCTGGCGACGCTTCTCGATCCAGGCAGTGCGCATGACAGGTACGGCGAAGGACAGGCTGGGGGCCACTCCGCAGGCGGAACGACCCATCGATGCACGCAGACCTGAGTTCGACCGCACTTCCCTGCGCCGGCATGACCCGGATCAGGTTCGGAGGGTGTGATCTCAGCCCTGGGGCCCTCATCGATGGATGCCTGGAAAGGCAGCCTGAGGGCCGGGCACCCCTAGTGACCTCAGTAACCTAGCAAGGCCGTAACAGCAAAAGGCTGCCCCCGATGCAAGCAGTGGGATCGACTCGGCGCCCTCAGGCCTGCAGGCCGTCCAAGGCCGCGGCTACCACCCGGTGATCCCCATCTGCCTGCAGGCCCACCAGCAGCTCTCGGCCAGCCGCAGCGGCACCGGCATCCCCAGCCCGAGCGAGGCGGTCCCCTTCCCGCACCACCCGGCCCAGGACCTCGGCACCACCCACCCGCACCGTGCCATCCCCATCGGCAATCGCCATGCGGGCCAGCTCTAGCAACTGATCCGCAGCCATCAGGGGCTGTTCCGCCAGGGCCGAAAGAATGCTGCAACGCACCAACCACTGGCGATCGGCGGCAAAGGCGTCCCGCAGCAGGGGCCAGGAGCGTTCCACGCCAAAGCTGGCCAGGGAATTCGCCGCCTCCGCCCGCACATTGGCGTCACCGTCGTGCTGCAGGGTCCGCTCCAGGGCTAACCATCCGTCCTTGCTGCGCTTCACCCCAAGACCAGCGCAGGCCAAGGAGCGCACCAGAAAGGCCTCCTGCTCCAGCCCGAGCAGCAACAGGGGGATGGCGCGGTCCTCCGGGACCTTCCTCAGGCCCGCCAGCGCTGGCATCGCACGGGCGGGGTCGCCAGAGGTGATGGCTTCGCGCAACGCGGCAATGTCCGGGCCCGACTCAGGATCACCCTCGGAAGGAAACGGATCCATGGCCAAAGCCTCAGCGCGGAAGCAAGAACCATTCTGGAGTATCGCAAGAGCTATGGAGAAAGGGCCATCGCCAGCCGATCGAGAGGCGCCGCAGGCGGAGACGGAGGCGAAAACGGAAGACCCTTGGAAAGGGCATGCGATACTTGAAGAAGGTTTCAAACTTTTTGATTAACGCAGCCGTGAAGACAATTGACCTGCTCATACCCTGCCACAATGAAGAGGAATCAGCCGAGGCATTGATCCAAGCTTTAGACACAACCATTCAAGGATTTGATCTCTACAAGCAAGGCGAAGTTCAGTTTCATATCGTCATCGTTGATGACGGCAGCAGCGACAAGACCTGTCAGGTCTTGGAGCGGCTAATCCATCAATCCCACTCCCTAGCAAGCGGATCAATCATTAGTCTGAGCCGCAACTTCGGCAAAGAGGCTGCCATGCTCGCCGGCCTCAGAAACTGCGGGGGGGATGCCTGCATCATCCTCGACGCCGACCTCCAAGACCCCCCAAGCCTGATTCCCACCATGGTGGAAGCTTGGCTGGAGGGCTATCAGGTTGTGAATGCGGTGCGCCATGATCGCTCCAGCGACGGACTGATGAAACGACTGAGCTCCGAGTGGTTTTATTCTCTCTTTCTTAAACTCAGCAAACTTCAGGTTCAGTTCAATGCCTCGGATTTCAGATTGCTCGACCGCGATGCGATCCAAGCCATACTGGCCTGTGAAGAGAGGGTGAGATTTTCGAAAGGATTTTTTGCCTGGATCGGCTATCAGCAGAAAAACATCTACTTCAAGCGACCTGCCCGCAGCTCAGGAACCACCAAATGGGGAAGCTGGAAGCTGTGGAACTATGCCCTCGATGGAATCTTTAACTTTTCCACTGCACCCCTTCGCATCTGGAGCTACATCGGCGTCGTTGTGACGACTGCTGCCTTCCTCGTTGGCCTCTCCGCCGTGGTGCGGGTGCTCTTCTTCGGCATTGACGTGCCGGGCTATGCGTCGCTGTTCTTCGCCGTTACTTTCCTAGGAGGATTGCAGCTAATCGGAATTGGAGTTCTTGGGGAATACGTGGGCAGATCCTATCTTGAGGCCAAGCGGAGACCCCATTACGTGATCAAAACCGTGACCCGTACATGACGCCAATCAAACTCCGAATTGCTCGCTTCGGCGCCGTGGGGATTATTTCCACAGCCGTGCATGCAGCCATTTTAACGACGCTCAAGATCGGCTTTCAAATCGGCACAGGCCCAGCTAATCTGGCAGGCTTTCTAGTGGCCTTTGGAGTGTCGATGTACGGGCAACAACGATTCACGTTTAAAGACAGGCTTCAGGGTCAACGCATCAACAATTTAGGCCTCACGATTCTTTTCCTTGTCAATGCAATCGCAGCCCTGCTGCTGGGGTATCTAGCGAAGGCTGGATGGGTGATGATCCTACCGATCTTGCCGGCCATGATCAATTACCTATTGCTCTACGTTTTTACTGGAAGCTCCATCTTTCGGGGTCGTAGAAGTTGATGGCGGGGTTGTGGCACTCAACACGACCACACCCAGATCACCATCCACAGCAACCGATCCGGGCGCTGGCCAGGTGGGGAGCTTGGCAGCCAATTGCTTGGCCTTCGCCTGATCAAGGGCTGAGGGAATGGAGAAAATCCGACCGCTAGCTTCCTGGAGCAGGGGCAACTGCGCCCATGCCACGCTGAAACCAGATTGATAGTATTCGCGTCCGCTCAGATTGCTACCGGGAGAGTGATTGCCAATAAATACAACGGTGCGCAATTGGTTCGAACCACTCAATTGATCAAGCCTCTCCACCATGCGACTGGCCTGGAGGAAATCCCTGGTGGTCAATCGTGCCAGATCAACGCTGAGCGTATTGGTGACCAGCGCATAGGAAAAGGCAAGCAAACATGCTAGACCAATCGCCACCATCTTCATCGGTCGACTGGCCAAAAGGCTGGTCAGGGCGACCAAACCGGAGGCGAGCAGCACGGTGGCGAGCAGATTGCGTGGATTTTCACTGGTGTGATCCATCAGGATGGTGGGCAGAAATGCAGAAGCAACAATGGCGATGGAGATCAGAACAGAAAAAATGATAAAAACAACCGCTGCGAAACTGCCCCTGGATCGGCGCAACACATTCAGGGACAGACCTGAGATGACAACGGCCCAAAGACTTGATTGCAATAACTTTGGGGATCGGACCATGCTGGGCTCCTTACCGAAAGCCGTGCGCTTGAGATGATTGAATATCAACTGAACTTTCTCCTGAGCCGAATCAAGGCCGGCAAACTCGGTTCGGCTGCTGCCTTCAATGGCGAAGAGCTTCAGGGTGAGCAAGGAAAGAGCAAAGTAAGCCACCAATCCCATGGCGATGACCTGCAGAAAATTGCCCAGAGGCGCGAAGGAATCGGCCAAGCGTGTTGCGCCAGCGGATAGGAAGTGACGATAGGTAAGGATCAGTGCCAACACCAGAGCAGCCGCCAAGAAATAGGCAATCATGGTTTGGTAGCTCAGCGATGCCGCCAAGGCCAGAACACTGGCCCATTTCCACCAACCGGAACGATTGCAGTTCGCCAAAGCAAAGGCCCCGGTGAGATACGACATCGTCATTGAGGGATGCTGCAACTGAAAGGCCAGTAGGTTGATGTGATAGGGGAACAGGGTGAAGAGCAGACCAATGAGAATGCCATAAATGGATGGCGAGCCTGGAATCCACAAGCGACGCAGCGACAGGGCGAACACCACCATCGAGGCCGTATGACTGACATTCCAGAACACTCCGAGGGGAGGGAATCCTCCCCCAAGCCAACCCACTAATCGGGTGATGAATGCGGCGAAAAATCTCAACTGCGACGCTTGACTGATCGCATAGCCCGTGCCAGACGGGTCGGCGATGCTCAAGAAATCGTCACAAGACCAATTGAGCGAAAAGATAGCATTGCCGCGGGCAAGCAATGCAATCACAAGAACAAAAATGAACTCAAAATATACAGACTTCTTGAAGAAGAGAAGTTTATCCATGGCCATAGAACTCAGCCAGGCTGCAGAAAACTTAGATTAAACTAGCATGGCCACAACAAGAACTCTTCTGTGTTAAGCATTGGCATGCCAAGATGAACGCGTAGCGTAATGGCTACCTGCAGGCAACTACGCTGGAGGGTGGCGCCGCAGCGAACGCAACAACTCCCTCCTGCGACGGCGGCGGCGCTGCAGGCTGGTGATCAACAGGCCCATCCCGATCAGTAGCGCCGGCAGCGCCTCCCAGCGGGCCGTGCCCGTTCGAAGTAGCAGGCCCAGCAGGGCCAACAGGACCAGCAGGGGAGAGGCGAGCGCCAGCAGGGCCGCACGGCGGTGCAAAGGCGGGGAGGCCGCCGGGGATGGATCAAACTTCAGCACGGTGCCGCCATCCAACGCAGCAGGCTGAGGGTGAGCACCCGGATACCAACGGCCAGGCAGTCCTCATCGGGCGCGAAGGTGTTGCTGTGGAGCGGGGTGCAGCCGGCGGGCCCCGCCACCCCGAGCCGGAACATCGTGCCGCGGTGGTCCTCCAGAAGCGCGGCGAAATCCTCGGCCCCCAGCGATGGCTGCTCCAGCCATTCCACCCGGGAATCACCGAGCAGGTCGACAGCCGCCGCCGCCACCAGGCGTGTGAGCTCGGGATCGTTGTGCACCGGCGGCGAAATGCGGCGGTAATGAACGCGGGCCTCGCCGCCATGGCCCCGGCAGAGGGCGTGCACGGTGTCCTCAATCCAGCCGGGCAAACGGTCATGGACGGCCGCATCGAGGCAACGCACCGTACCCAGCAGCCGCACGTGGTCGGCGATCACATTGAAGGCCTTCCCCCCCTCGATCCGACCGAAGCTCACCACAACCGGATGGAGCGGATCGAGGCGGCGGCTGATCGCCTCCTGCAGGCCGCTCACCACCCGCGCCGCGATCCAGATCGCATCGGTGCTCTGGTGCGGACGGGCGCCATGGCCGCTCTCGCCGAGCACCTCGATCTCCAGTTCGCCGGCGGCGGCGGTGAGGCTGCCGCAGCGAACCCCCACGGATCCCACCGGGATGCTGGGAAACACATGCACGCCGAACAGGGCCTCAACCCCCTCCATGGCCCCATCAGCACGCATCCAGGCGGCTCCCTGGGCCGTTTCCTCGGCGGGTTGAAACAGCAGCCTCACCCTGGCAGTGAGGCTCTCGCCCCGGGCGGCCAACAGGGCCGCGACCCCAAGGCCCACCGTTGTATGGATGTCATGACCGCAGGCATGCATCAGGCCCTGGTGGGAGGAGGCCCATGGCAGGGAGGTGCGCTCCTCGATCGGCAGGGCATCCATGTCGACCCGCAGGGCCACGACAGGGGCCTCCTCCGGACCCAGCTCCGCCACGACACCGGTGCGGCCGACCGCTTCGCGCACCTGCCACCCCATACGGCGCAGCTCGCCGGCCGCCAAGGCCGCCGTCTGGTGTTCATGGCCACTGAGCTCAGGATGGCGGTGGATATGGCGACGCAGCTGGATCAGATCCGGGAGCAAGTGCCGCAGCTGGTCCTCTAGGGCCAACCAGTCGGGACTGGAGGCTTGAACGGGAAAAACGATCAACTGATCGGCAAGCTGATTGGATTAAGTTAACTTAATCTCCCTAGCTAGCACAAGCCGGGATGCCGCTCCTACAGACTGACTGCCGGTTTCCAGCCAGCATCCCGAAGCTCGGCTCCTTCGCAGGCCTTGCTGCTCCAATCTTCTCCCTTGAAAGACATTGACACGATGGTGACGCATGAAGCCGGACTCCGGACACCAAATGCCGCCTGGCTAAAGGCATTGGAAATCGCCATTCTGGTGGCTTCCATTCTGATTTCGATCAGCGTGATTCTCAATGAAAGTGGCGTGGTGCCCGGGGCTCCCATGGACCAGCACTTTGTAGAGACGGTCAACATCCAACTACATCGGACCAACGGACACTGGGTGTTTCAGTATCCCAATCTACAAAATGCTGGTGGAATCACCTCCAGCCTCAGCGCAGGCCTCTACAAGCTGCTCATTCCAACCACCCATGAAAATCTAAACTGGCATTTCCGTATTTTTTCTATGGCGACGCTGCTGATCAGCAGCTTCTCTCTCTTCCAGACAGCCATTCCCAGAAATCCCGGGCTCAGAACGGCAGCCTTTCTGATTATTGCCACATCGGGCTACCAGCTTCTTGAGCCTTCCAGCGAAGTGATTTCAGCTGCGTTTCTCAATTTTTTTCTGATCGCCGTACTGCGATCCTGGCCCACCCTACTGGCAGCATTTTTTTTGACCTTGTTTGGCCTGGGAAAAGTGGAACTAACTCTCTGCGCAGTGGCCTTATCCCTGTTATGGCTCTACTGGGAGCACCAGCAAGGGAAAGCCAGACCCTACATGACCATTGTCTATACAGGGCTGTGGCTCCTAGCATTTCTTCTGCCGGCATTTGTACTGCAGGGTGCCAATCCTTTAAGCAGCTCGCGGAGCTCCGTAGCCTTTCTGAGCACCTATAGCGGCTTCATGCGATTTCACCAGTTTCAGACCAATACCCCAACCACAGGTGAGGCGATGAAAGCGACCACCGAAATTATTTTTGCTGGTGCAACAACGTTCCCGGAAATGGTTGCTAAGCACCCAGACCTCTACTTCGACTTCCTTGGGGTCACAGCAGCCAGAAGCATACCGAACATCATCAAAGTGTTTAAGTTCATGTTGATACCCTTGGCATTGGCGGCCGCCCGATTAAAACAAGTTAGGGAGAATAGGTTCCTGCTTTGCGCAGGATTACTGGCAGCCCTATGCATCCTACTACCTTCCTGGTTAGTGATTTTTGTTCGAATGCGCTATATTGCGAAAGTCCTACCTGTCATCATAGCTGGCACCTTGGCAGGCTCATTAGAATTATCTCGAAGCAACAAGGGCATCATTCGCGTGACCTGGATAAGCGCAATTTTGACCATCACTTGGCAGGTGCTTGGCATCACCGCTTATCAGGACTGACCACATAAAGACTTGGGGCTTTGTTCACCATTAATTGATTTGATTTCAAACAATTCTTGCAAAGTCACAGAAAGCTTTGATCAGCTAATTAAATGAATAAAGCGCTCTAATGTCGCCACCGGTCCCGGCGGCCAACGGCGGATTTCCAATAGCCATTCAGCCTGGCGGTAACGGGGATCCAACCCTGAAGCTGCTGCCCAGTGGCTTTCAGCTTCCCCCAAGGCCCCCCGCTGCCAGAGCAGGGCGGTGAGGCCAGCGCGGGCATCGGCGAAGAGCGGATAGCGGCGGATCAGGGAGCGCAGCTCCCGCTCCGCCGTCGCCAGATCCCCCAGCTGAAAGGCCGCCAGGGCGCCGCTGGAG
>DAIQNM010000003.1:14382-32609 GCA_036788375.1 Cyanobium sp. CTOTU6536
CCGCTGGAGCGGGCCATGGCAAAGCCGGGCCGGGCGTCGGCGGCGGTCACAAAGCTGTCGCGGGCCGCCTGCCAGTCGCCGCGGGAGCCCTGCACGTTACCGAGGTTGTAGTGGGCCGATGCATCAAGGGGATTGCGCTCCAGGATCCAGGCGTAGTCGGCGGCTGCCGCATCCCAGCGGCCCAGGGCCTCCTCGGCGGTACCGCGGTTGAGGTGGGGATCGGCGTTGTCGGGCTCGAGCAACAGGGAATGGTCCTGGTCGGCGATGGCGGCGAGGGGATCGCCTAGGGCCAGTTGGACGTTGCCGCGGTTGCTCCAGGCGGCCGCATCCTGCGGAGCCACCTGGAGCACCTGATTCCAGAGGGGAAGGGCGAGATCAAAACGACCGGCCCGGCTGGCCTCGAGGGCCTGCTGGAACAGAGCCGGCAGAGGAGGCTCCACTTCAGAGCGGGCGACGGCAGGGTCCATCAAGGTCGGTGTGCTCAGGGCAGCGGCAGCAATGGCCCGGGTGGACGGCTGACCTGGTGCTGGCCCTGATGCCCCCATGGGCGGGAGATCGGCGGCAACGGGCTCCAGGGCCACCAGCAGGGGGAGCAGCAGCACCAGCAGCCCAACCAGGCAGAAGCGCAGCGGGAACTCCACCAATTCGCGGCATACCGCAGCGAATCCACGACGGAGCGGGGTGTTCGCGCAGCTGGTCCTAACCCCGGCAGGGCAACGCTCTGCGTTCATCTCCGCTGTCTTGATGCCCCCTGTCTTCATGACCCAGCCGATCCCGGCGCAGCAGCCAGATGGGCCCGACCCGCCTCCGTGATCACCCTGCCCCGGGGCGTGCGCTGCAGAAAACCGAGCTGCAGCAAGTAGGGCTCCACCACCCCCTCCAACGTGGCCGGGTCCTCGCCGAGGCCGGCCGCCAGGGTTTCAAGCCCCACGGGACCACCCCCGTAGCCCTCGTGAAGCAACTGCAGCAGGCGCCGATCGCTGGCATCAAGCCCGCGGCCATCGACCCGATGCAGCCGCAGGGCCCCATCCACCAACTCAGCGCCGATGCGGCCATGCCCCCCAACCACCGCCACATCGCGAACCCGGCGCAGCAACCGGTTGGCGATGCGGGGGGTGCCGCGGCAGCGGCGGGCCACCTCTAGGGAGGCGGCGGTGTCGAGCTCCAGGCCCAACAGGGAGGCGGTGCGCTCCACGATCGCCTGGAGGTCGGCCAGCTCGTAAAACTCCAGCCGCTGGATCAGGCCGAAGCGATCGCGCAGCGGCGAGCTGAGCGCTCCGGCGCGGGTGGTGGCCCCCACCAGGGTGAAGGGGGCTAGGGGCAGGCTGCGGGTGCGGGCGGTGGTTCCTTTGCCCACGGTGAGGTCGAGGCGGAAGTCCTCCATGGCTGGGTAGAGGAGCTCCTCAGCCACCCGATTGAGGCGGTGGATCTCGTCGATGAACAGCACCTCGTGAGGCTGCAGGTTCACCAGCAGGCCCACGATGTCGCGGGGGCGCTCCAGAGCGGGCGCACTCGTGATGCGGCAGCGCACGCCCAGTTCATTGGCCAGCACCAGGGCCATGGTGGTCTTGCCCAGCCCCGGCGGACCGTGCAGCAGCACGTGGTCGAGGGCCTCACCACGGCTGCGGGTGGCTTCCACGGCGATCGCCAGCACCTGCTTGAGCTCCCGTTGGCCGATGTAGTCGGCTAAGCGGCTGGGGCGCAGAGAATCATCGCGGGAAGGGCTTAGGCCTGCAGCCGCTGTTGCCCCATCCTTGGCATGATCCTGGCTGCCCCCCTCGGGGTTGGAGGGGGATGGGCTCGCCCAAGGGGCACTGGCGATCAGGGGTTCGGCGCCCAGAGACCCTGGGACTGGGACTGGGACTGGGACGAAGCTCTCTTCACCAGGCTCGGCAGCGGAATCCAGCAAGCGGTGCGCGCCGCTGGTACGCCTGGGTAGCGGCAAGCCAGTAGCAGGGGTGGCCCGAGGTTGCCGGGGCCGATCCGACCCAGAGGAGATGATCGCCATGGGTGGAGGGTACCGGCAGCTGCCTAGGGTCGGAGGAGCGTGGGAAACGGACCGGCAGGATGGCAAAAGGCCCCGGCAGAAAAGGCGGCGGAGCCAAGGATGATCCGGCCCACCGGCTCCTAGCGGACAACCGCTTCGCCCGCCACCAATACGAGATCCTCGAAACCCTCGAAACCGGCATCGAGCTTCTGGGCACCGAGGTGAAATCAATCCGCGCCGGCCAGTGCAACCTGCGCGATGGCTTCTGCCTGATCCGCAACGGTGAACTGCAGCTGCACAACGTGCACATCTCACCCCACAGCCACGCCGGCCGTTTCTTCAACCACGAGCCGCTGCGGGTGCGCAAGCTACTGGGCCACCGCCGCGAGATCGACAAATTCCGCACGGCCCTGGAGCAGAAGGGCCTCACCCTGATCCCCCTCAACCTGCACCTCAAGGGCTCCTGGATCAAGGTGACCCTAGGGCTTGGCAAAGGCCGCAAGCTGCACGACAAACGTCACGAGGAGAAGCGCAAGCAGGAGGCCAAGGAGGCCCGCGCTGCCATCGCCAGGATTTAAGGGGTGCCCGAATCAGATCAGACTGCGCAGGCGGCTGAAACCAAGTAGAAGATAAGCCAGAGAACCTGCAAAAAGCGGAACCAGGATGAATTCTGTAATGGGCTCAAGAACGGCAATCGCGTTCATCATTACACCAAAGTAACCCCATTGAAGAATGGGCAACCAAAAGACAAATACCATCGAGACGATCAACACCTTTGCCCAGGCCCTCTGCCCAAGCGTTGACATGGATTCGGAAGCCACGCAACAAAGCAGACCCAGACAGGGCACAAGAAAAAGAAAACGGTAGTCAATATTGATCGTCGTAACATAACAGCCTAGCCAGGTCGACGACATCAGCACAAATAAATATCGATGGAAAGACCCCATGGCGCCAGAACTCAGGTTGCCGATAGCCGATGCAAAAGCACGATGAAGCTGGACTTTCCAGGCAAAATATGCTCCCAGCAACAGCGAAACAATCTTGACGAGAACAAGCAACTTGATCATTGCCCTCGCAACATCAAGCCCAAAAGTACTGATCAAATCGTTATTCATATAGCCCATCGCCAGCAGCCCATGACTTTTCAACCCGCCCTCCTTGGCGAGGCGTCCCATGCTTTTCAGAAACTGGAGCGTTGCCACGATGCCTGTAGATGCGCCGAGCAAGACAGCGAGCTTTGTTCCGAGCCGACTCCAGAGATCGTGGCGCTGCTGGAGTGGTGCTGGCTGCTCAGTGGCGAACAGACCGGCGATTCCGAAAACGGGATAGAGCTTGAGCGAGATCAGCAGAAACGACAGCAATGCGGCGAGGGCTTGCCAAACCGGCCTGAAGCGAAAATCCCTGGAGAGGAGATAGGCCAACAGGAGTGTAAAGAGGAAAAGCAGCATATCCAGATTGCCCCGCTCTGCAGCTTGCTGAAGTGGGTATCCCATCAGAACAGCTGCGCTCAGCAGGCGCCACTGCCATGACCAACCGAGCAACGATTTAAAGATCAACAAGATACAGACAACCAAGGCGATGCTGATGGATACAGCAATCAGCCCTGTCTGGCTTCCCTGAACATGGAGCAAACGCCCAAGCCAGATGGACATGGGCGGGTAATCAAAGCGATAGGTTCGACCGGAAGGATCACAGCCAACCACGCGACCGGCGTAGTAGTCCTTCAGATCAACACCACATTCTGAATTGGCCACCAGATAACGCAGATCAGCGAAAGGTGGCTGCATCCGCAGCGGATGAATGAAGGCATGGTCAGACCATGGACCACCGAGGCCATAGGCGAAAAAAGAAAAAATCAGATAGCAGCAGCTGGCAACAAGCAGTAACCAGGAGAGGCGATCAATCCAGAAGCCTGTTTTCATGCTCTTGATGGCCATGGAAGCAAACAACAAGTTGAAACCAATCTAATTCGCCCATGGCGATCGAAGACGATGTTCGCAACAAAAACCGGTTCGTTGCTAGCAGAATTCTGCCCCAATCAGAACATCGTTGCCTGGACGACAGCCGATGCTGACCACGCCAGGTCCGCCGACCTCAGGGATTGGCCGGCACTGGCACCGGCGGCGGCTGAGTGAGTGGCGGTGGCGGACCAACGGGGCCCGGCGCAGGGGTTTCGGTGCCCGCTGCCGCGGGAGCCGGTGCCGCGGGGGAGGCGTTCTCCGGAGGGGTGGACCTAGCGGAGGGAACGGGTGTCGGCTCCGAGGGCAGCCGGGACCCAGAGGCCCCCTCCGCGGCGGGGGTTCCCGCAGGCTCGGCGGGCGCCGCCGGCGGATCGGCCCGCAGCGACAGGCTGATGCGGGCCGGTGCCACCCCCTCGTTGGTGACCAGAAGCTGCACCGGGGAGGCCTTTTGCTGGGCCAGGCTCACCACCCGCAGGGGCCCCCGCGGTGAGAGCGGCGTGCCATCGGCGGCAAACACCGCCATCTGGAGCAGGGGGGTGCCGTTGACCCCCAGGGCCAGGCTGTGGAGCGCGGGTAGGCGCACCGCAAACAGCCGGGCTCCGCTGGCCGGTACATCGGCCGCCATCACCTCAGTCACCTGGGAACGCAGCTGGATCGGGTCGATCCGCACGTTCTCCAGGGTCATGTCGGCGGAGGCGTACCAGAGCTGGCGGAAGGGCTCCGGCGGGATGGTGTCGGAGGCTCGGCCCGGCAGCAGATTGGCGGTGCTGCCCGAGACCAGCTGGCTGAGCACCGCGGCACTGAGGCCCTGCTCCACCAACGCCTGCTGGCGCCGCTCCCAATCGGAGGCCCGAAAACTGCCGAGCCTGCGGCGCACCGGCAGGGGGAGCTGTTCCACCCGGGCCAGCCATTCCTCGGCCAGCTCATTCCACACCTTGCGCAGGGGGGCGTCTTCGAGGGAATCCCCCGGCAAGCGCCCTTTGCGTTCGGGGTACTGGGCCATCAGGCTCGCATCCACCAGGCTGAGGAACCAGCCCCGATCGATCTGCAGGGCGCGCAGGCGGTTGAGCAGCTGCTGGCGCTGATCCACCTCCGCGGGCGGCAGGCTGGAGGGAAGCTCCACCCCGGCCTCCTGGCTGGTGGTGGTGGGGCGGCCGCGGCCCAGCCACCACCAGCCCAGGGCCGTACCGACCACCGCCGACAGCACCAGGGCGATCAGCACGGGCCAGAGGCCCCCTTCGGCGGCCTCCTCCTTCTCCACGATCCGCTGGCGGGGCACCGGTGCCCGGAAGGCCGGCTCGGGTGCCTGCGGGCTGGTGGGGCGCTGCGGCAGCGAAGGTCCCACAGCGGTTGGCACGGCCACCGCGGCAGCTGGAGCAGCGATATCCCATGGCGAAGGCTCCCCGGGCTGGACAGCAGGGGCACCCCCCCGCCCAGTCGCCACCGAAACCTCCTCAGCGGCCTGGGCAACGGCCGCCTCGACAGGCTCCCGAACGGGAGGGGCCTGGGGCACCAGCACCACGGTGCGGTCGGCCCGGGGAACAGGACCGGTGCTTTCCGGCATGGCCAAGGCCTGGAAGGCCGTGAGGGCTTCGGCGGCACTGGCAAAACGGCTGGCGGGATCCCGTGCGAGCAGGCGCTCCAATGGCAGCCGCAGGCCTGGTTCTGCCTCCAGGGCCGCGGGCCAGCGCCAGGCCAGGGTCACCGGATCAAGCAAGGCAGCCGGCCCCTCGCCACTGAGCAGCACCAGCGCCACCACCCCAAGGGCATGGAGGTCCATCCAGGGTTCCGCCGAGCCGCCCCGGGCCAGCTCGGGGGGGGCATAGCCCGGGGTGGCCCCCACCACGGCCGCCCCGGTTGGGCCCGCCTCGGAGGAGCTCCCCCGCGCCAGGCCGAAATCCAGCAGCACCGGCAACCCGTCCCGGTCGCGCCGCAGCAGGTTGGCCGGGCTGATATCACCATGGATCAACTCCTGGCCGTGCAGGGCCACCAATACCGGCAGGAGCTGGCGCAGCAGCAGCAGCACCTCGCCGGCGCCGAACACCAACTGGCGCTCTCGTCGGGCCTCCAACAACTGGGCGTAGGTGCGACCGGCCTGCCAGTCGCGCACGAGCCAAAGCCGGGAACCCTCCTCGATCACGGCGCCGAAGCGGGGCACCTGGGGATGGAGCACCCCCTGGAGCCGGGTGGCCAGCGCCCGCACTGCCGCCGGATCGCTACCGGCGGCCAGCTGGCGCAGAGCCACCGGCGCCTCCGCCGCCAGGATGTCGCTGGCAACCCAAAGCACCCCCTGGTGGGGTGATTCGGCAACGGCCCGCTCAAGCCGGTAGCGGCCACTGATCAACTGGCCCGGAGCTGGCATGGAGGCGTCCATCAACGGGGCAGAACAACCCCTTCGGGGCGAGGGGCTGGGGGCTGGGGCTGGCGCAGGCCGCGGCCCTGCAGCCAGTCGTGGTCATAGAGGCGGGAGCGGGAGCGATCCCCGCTATCACACAGCACCGTCACGATGCGATGGCCTGGACCCAGCCGGCGGGCCGTTTCCACCGCCGCGGCCACATTGATGCCCACCGATCCCCCCAGGAACAGCCCCTCCTGCCACAGGAGGCGGTAAATCGTTTCAAGGGCATCCTGGTCAGCGATGCGCACCGCATCGTCGATCGGGGCACCCTCCAGGTTGGCGGTCACGCGGCTGTTGCCGATGCCCTCGGTGATCGAACTGCCTTCCGATTGCAGGGTGCCGGCGGTGGCCCAGCTGTGCAGGGCGCTGCCATGGGGATCAGCCAGCACGCAGCGCACCCGCTCGCGGCGCTCCTTGAGGAACAGAGCCACGCCGGCATAGGTGCCGCCGGTGCCCGTGGCGGCCACCCAGGCATCCACCTTGCCGTCGCACTGCTCCCAGATTTCAGGTCCTGTGGTTTCGAAATGGGCGCGGCGGTTGGCGAGGTTGTCGAACTGATTAGCCCAGATGGCGCCAGGGGTTTCGGCGGCGATGCGGCCGGAGAGCCTCACATAGTTGTTGGGATCGGCGTAGGGCACGGCGGGCACCGTGCGCACCTCGGCCCCCAGGCTGCGCAGCAGGCCGATCTTCTCGGCCGACTGGGTGTCGGGAATCACGATCAGGGCCCGGTAGCCCAGGGCATTGCAGAGGTGGGCCAGGCCGATGCCGGTGTTGCCGGCGGTGCCCTCAACCACGGTGCCGCCGGGACGCAGCTCCCCCGAGCGTTCCGCCGCCCGCAGGATGCCCAGGGCGGCCCGGTCCTTAACCGAGCCACCGGGGTTCATGAACTCAGCCTTGCCAAGGATCTCGCAGCCGGTGAGTTCGCTGAGGGACCGCAGGCGGATCAGGGGGGTGTTACCCACTGCGGCACTAAAACCGTCGGTGATGCCCGCCCACCGGGGCACGGCCCCCCCTGCCGTAGCCACTGGCATGGCCACTGGCATGGCCACTGGCATGGCCTCGGACGTGCTCTCGGACGTGCTGCCCGCCATGGCTGCTGGCCTGCTGGTTCGTGGTTGCGTGGCCGGATCGTAGGGAACCTTCCTAGGGTCGGATCGACTTTTGCTTGGTTGAATGGGTCCCGCAAGCCCGCAGACCCGACCCGCCAGCGCCGCCCTGCCCCCCCTGGCCGCAGCCCTGAGCTCCAGGCTCCGACAGGTGCGGGCCCGCAGCGAGGCCCTGATCATCCCCCTGGATCCGGAGGATTTAGGCCTGCAGGGTATGGCCGATGCCAGTCCGCCCAAGTGGCATCTGGGCCACACCGCCTGGTTCTTTGAGGAGTTTCTGCTGCGGCCGGCCCTGGAGGCCGGCCCCGGTGGTCCCCTGACCTACGAGCCGGCCGATCCACGCTGGCGCTACCTCTTCAACAGCTACTACGACGCCGTCGGCGCCCGCCATCCCCGCCCCGAACGGGGCCTGCTCAGCCGCCCACCGATCGCAGCGGTGCTGGCCTGGCGCCAGCGCATCGGCAACGCCCTCGATCCCTTGCTGGCCGGCCTAGCCCAGCTACCGCCGGCCACCGCCGCCGCCACCCTCGCCCTGGTGGAGCTGGGCCTGCAGCACGAACAGCAGCACCAGGAGCTGCTGCTGATGGACCTGCTGGATGGCTTCTCCCGCAATCCGCTCGAACCCACCTACGACGACGGAGCCGCAGGACCGGAGGCGTCATTCCAGCGCAGTTGGAGCGGGGAGGGTGGCGCCGCCAGGGCTGAAGGCAGCGGCGTTGGGGATGGCGCTTGCGCTGGGGCAGGTAGGGATCCCGGCGGCGGCCAGGACTGGCTGGGCCATCGTGGCGGCCTGGTCTCGATCGGCCATCCGGGCAGCATTGGCGCCCTGGAGGAGGGGCTGAACCCCTTCCACTTCGACAACGAAGCGCCCCGCCACCAGGTGTGGCTCGAGCCCTTTGCCCTGGCCGAGCGGCTGGTGAGCAACGCCGCCTACGCCGCCTTCATCGCCGATGGGGGCTACCGCCGGCCGGAGCTGTGGATGAGCGAAGGCTGGGCCGTGCTGCAGCAACGCGGCTGGCATGCCCCCCGCTACTGGCGGGGCGAGGAGGAATTCACCCTGGCCGGCCGCCAACCCCGTCGGCCGGAGGCCCCGGTGCGCCACCTGAGTTGGTTCGAGGCCGATGCCTACGCCCGCTGGGCCGGGGCCCGGCTGCCCAGCGAGGCCGAATGGGAAACCCTGGCCGCCTGCGGTGCCCTCCCCCAGGCCCACGGACTGCTCTGGCAATGGACGGGGAGTCCCTATCGGCCCTATCCGGGCTACCGGCCCGCGTCCGGTGCGGTGGGCGAATACAACGGCAAGTTCATGACCTCCCAGTTCGTGCTGCGGGGCGGTTGCTTCCTCAGCCCCGGGGGCCACACTGGGCCGGAGCGGCGCACCTACCGCAATTTCTTCCCGCCCGGGAGCCGCTGGATGGCCAGTGGGCTGCGGTTGGCCCGGGACTACCCCTGAGCCGTTGCAACCGCCGATCGATACGATCGGAGGCCACCCCCTGCCGGCGGCCCGATGGTGACCAGGCCCCCCGCCGGCCGAGCTGCGGATGCCCCCTTGATGCCCACCGCCGTTTCCGCAGCCATGGCGTCCAGCGGCACCGGCCTGGAGGCCGCCCCACCGATGCCCGCTGACTTGATCGACCTCCATCCCGCTGCGGCGGACCTGGAGCGGTTGGTGTTGGCGGGCATGGCGAAGCAGCCGCGCCAGCTGCCGGCCTGGCTGCTCTACGACGCCGAGGGCTCCCGGCTGTTCGAGGCGATCGGGGAGCAACCGGAATACGGCCTCACCCGCAACGAAACCGCCCTGCTGCGGGAACGGGCCGGGGAACTGGCCGGGGCCCTCGCCAAAGACCTCGGCCCCGAAGCGGTGCTGGTGGAGTTTGGCGCGGGCAACCTCCGCAAGGTGGGGCCCCTGCTGGAGGCCCTCAGGCCAGCGGCCTACGTGGCCCTCGACATCAGCGCCGACCACCTGGCACCGGCTTGTCGGGCCCTGCAGACGCGCCATCCCAGCGTGCCGGTGCTGGGCATCTGCTGCGACTACGCCGCCATCGAGCAGTTACCGCCCCATCCCCTGCTGGAGGATCGGCCCCGGCTCGGCTTCTTCCCCGGCAGCTCCTTGGGCAACTTCGATCCACCCCAGGCCCGCACCCTGCTGGCCCATTTCGCCCAGCTCTTAGGGCCGGACAGCAGGCTATTGATCGGCATCGACCAGCCCAGGGCCGTGGCCCGACTGGAGGCCGCCTACGACGATGCCGCCGGGGTATCGGCCGCCTTCGCCTTCAACCTGCTGCATCGCCTCAACCGCGAGCTTGCGGGCAACTTCAACCCCGAAGCTTTCACCTACCAGGCCCGCTGGGAGCCGGCCGGCAGCCGCATCGCCATGGCCCTGGTGAGCCGTGATGCCCAGAGGGTGGAGCTGGCCGGCCACAGCTGGACCTTCGCCGCCGGCGAGCCCCTGATCACCGAATACAGCGTCAAGTACAGCCCCGAGGCCTTCCTGGAGCTGGCGGCGGGGGCAGGCTGGCGGCCGTTGGGACGCTGGAGCGATGGCGGCGATGATCTATCGCTGCACCTGCTGGCCCAGGCAGACTCGGCGGCGAAGATCGCAATTTGAGCCATGAGCCGTGAGGAGCAGCGCCGGGCGATGCGCTCGGTCCGCGAAGGACTGATTGAGGAGCTCGAGGAGCTCTACCGCCATGCCTTCGATCGCATTTCCGAGCAGGACCTCGGCGAAGGTGCCATTGCCCGCCTCACCCAACTGCTGCTGCGCTCCCGTGAGGCGGCGATCACCCCCCTGCAGGAAGAGATCGAGGCGCCCCTGATCACCCGCGCTCCTGGATCATGAACGGCTCAAGCTGGCTCGATCAACTGGAAGCGAAACTGGCGCAGCAGCTGGAGTCGTTTCTGCGCACCAATCCCCAGCAGGAGGCCCTCCTAGCGGAGCAGGAGCAACGCGACCGGCAGCAAAGACTCCTGAGCCAGCGGCTGAAGCTGCGCCAGGAGGCCGAGCTGCAACGCCAGGGTTTGCTGCGGTTAGCCGGTGAAATCCGCCAATGGCAGGAGAGGAGCCAGCGGGCCCGAACCGCCAAGGCCGACGACCTGGCCAGCCGCGCCGATGCCCACATCGCCACCCTGATGGAGCAGGGCCGCAGCCGCTGGCAGACCCTCGGTGAACTGGGGGAACGGTTTGCGGCGGTGGAACGGGAGCTCGCCACCCTCACCGGCCGCCCAGCAGCGGCGCCCCCCCCGGCGGCAGGCTCCCGGGGCAGCAGTGGCGGATCGGAAGCCGATGCGATGGCGGAGCTGGAGCGGGCCTGGGCCAGCTTCGAATCCCAGCAGGACCTCGAAACCCTGCGCCGCCGCACCCAGTCCTGAGACACCGCCATGGGCTTTCTGCTCTCCAAGCTGCTGCCGCAGCTGGTCTATCCGCTCGGAGCGGCTCTGCTGCTCCAGCTGCTCGGCCTATTGGGCCGGCGGCGACGCTGGGGCCCGGCCTTCTCCGCCGCAGGGCTGGCCGTGCTCTGGCTGGCCTCGATGCCCTGGTTGAGCCGCCAGCTGATGTGGGGGCTGGAGGAGAGAGCGGTGCGGCTCACCCCGGAGCCGCTTCCCAGCGCCGATGCGGTGCTGGTGCTGGGCGGGGGGCTGGTGCCTCCCCTGCCGCCCCGCCGCCGGGTGGAGGTGGCCGATGCGGCGGACCGATTGCTCACGGGGGTCGACCTGATCCGGCAGGGCAAGGCGCCCTGGTTGGTGGTGTCGGGCGGAAGGGTGACCTTCGCCAACGGGGACCCCACCCCACCCGAAGCCAGCTATGCCGCCACCCTGGCCGAAAGCCTGGGGGTGCCGGCCCAACAGATCGTGCGCAGTGAAGCCCCCCGCAACACCGCCGAAGAAGCCCTGGCGATCCGCAGCATCGCCCGGGAGCGCGGCTGGCGCTCCCTGCTCCTAGTCACCAGCGCCACCCACCTGCCCCGGGCCGCTGCCACCTTCCGCCACCTCACCGACCTGACGATCGTGCCGGTGGCCTGCGACTTCCAACTGGCGGCCCGCAACCAGTCGGGCCAGCCCACGCCGGAGAGCCTCCTGCTCGACCTGATGCCCAGCGTTGGAGCCCTGGCCTCCACCACCACCTCGCTCAAGGAGCTGCTGGGCTTGGGCGTGTATCGCCTGCGGGGCTGGATCTAGGCGGCGGCAGCTACTTCTTGGGTGCCGGCGGCACCAGGCTCACCCCTTCAGGCGGCGGGGTGGGATCGGGATCGGCGATCAGCATGTGCTGCAGCACGATCTCGGGCCGCTCGCTATCGCGCCAGCGGATCCGATAGGCCGGCATCTTGGTGCCGCGGCTGGTGGTCTGCTCCACCGGCTCCATCACCCAGCCACGGCGCGAACGCCCCTGGGGGTTGCGCTTCACCACCGCATCGGCGTGTTTGAAGCGAAAACCGACGCGCTCGCCGCTCATGGATAAGAGTGCCCCGCTTGGGGAGATTGCCTACACAAGACCATTATCCCATTGCACCCGACCCGGGGCTCCAGACGCCGACCGCCAGCCCCCATAACCGGGCTGGCACTGGGTCAGCCGGCCTCGCCACCGGAGGCGGAGCGGGCTTCCGGCCGCAGCAGCGGGAAAGCAATCACATCGCGGATCGAGGGGCTGTCGGTGAGCAGCATCACCAGCCGGTCGATGCCGATTCCCAGACCACCGGTGGGGGGCATGCCCACCTCCAGGGCATGGATGAAGTCCTCGTCCACGGTCTGGGCCTCGGGGTCGCCGGCGCGACGGCGTTCCTGCTGGGCCTCGAGGCGGCTGCGCTGATCGACCGGATCAATCAGCTCACTGAAGGCGTTGGCGGTTTCGCGGCCCACGATGAACAGCTCGAAGCGCTCCACCAGCCCCGGCTTGCTGCGGTGGGCCCGGGCCAGGGGGGAATTCTCCACCGGATAATCCAGCACGAAGGTGGGTTGGATCAGCGTTTCCTCCACCCGCTGCTCGAAGGCCTCCACCAGCAGCCGCCCCAGCGAATCGGCCGCCGCCGGCACCTCCAGGCCCGCCTCGGCCATGGCGGCAGCGGCCCGGGCCCGGCTTTCGGCCGGATCGGGGCCTTCGAAGCCTGTGAAATCCAGCCCCGTGGCCTCCTTGACCAGGTCGTGCATCGTGGCCCGCCGCCAGGGCGGCGTCAGGTCGATGGCGCTCTCCTGGTAGGTGATCTGGGTGCCGCCGCACACCTCCTGGGCCGCCGCCACGATCAGCTGCTCGGTGAGATCCATCATGGTGCCGTAATCGGCATAGGCCTGATAGATCTCCACCGAGGTGAATTCAGGGTTGTGGCGGGTGCTCACCCCCTCGTTGCGGAAGATCCGGCCCAGCTCATAGACCCGTTCGAAGCCGCCCACCACCAGCCGCTTGAGGTGAAGCTCGGTGGCGATCCGCAGGGTGAGAGGTAGATCGAGGGTGTTGTGGTGGGTTTCGAACGGCCGGGCGTCGGCCCCTCCAGCCTCGGTCTGGAGCACCGGTGTTTCGATCTCCAGGAAGCCCCGATCGTCGAGCCAGCGGCGCATGGTGCTCACAATGCGAGCGCGGCGGCGGAAGGTTTCGCGGGTGTGGGGCGAAACGATCAGGTCGAGGTAGCGCTGGCGGTAGCGCTTCTCCACGTCGGCCAGGCCATGCCACTTATCGGGCAAAGGTTGCAGGGCCTTGCTGAGCATCTGCCAATCGGCCACCTTCACCGAGAGCTCGCCCCGGTCGGTGCGCTTGAGGCTGCCCTGCACGCCAATCCAATCGCCGGCATCCACCAGGGAGGTGAGCTGGGCGAAGCACTCGGGGTTGTCGGGATGGGCCGCCAGCAGGGTGGCCTTCTCGATGTAGAGCTGGATCGGGCCGCTCTCATCGGCCAGGGTGAAGAAGGCCAATTTCCCCATCACTCGCCGCGTCATCACCCGGCCGGCCACGGCAACGGCTGCGTCGCGCTCCTCACCATGGGCCAGGTCGGCGTGGGCCTGCTGCAGCTCAGCGGTGCGATGGCTGGGGCTGAAGCTGAGGGCGTAGGGGGCCCGGCCGAGGGACTCGAGGCTGCGGGCTTTCTCCAGACGGGTCTCGCGCAGATCCGACAAGGCAGCTCAGGGAGTGAGGAAGGTTGGGCCCATCCTGCAGGAACGCAGACCCCCAAGCCCTTTCAGCCAGACCTGCCCAGCCCGAAGCGAAGCCTCAAACCACCGCAGCCATGGCGGCGTCTGCCATGCGCTGGGAGGCGTAGCCGGTGCCGCGCACCGTGAGGATCAGCTCAGGGTTGCGGGGGTCGGGTTCGAGCTTGCCGCGCAGGCGGGCCACATACACATCCACCACCCGCAGGTCGGCGGCACGGCGGGGGGGATAGCCCCAGAGCTGCTCGAGGATCTCGGCCCGGGGCACCACCCGGCCGGGCTCCCGGAACAGCAGCTCCAGCAGGCTGAATTCGGTGTAGGTGAGGGCGATGCGCTGGGAGTCGCGGGTCACCTGGCGGCGGTTGGTGTCCACCACCAGATCCCCCACCCGCAGCACGCCACTGCCACTCGGGACATCGCGGGGCTCGGCAGCGGCCGAACCGCGGCCCACCCGCCGCAGGATCGTGGCGATGCGGGCTTCGAGCTCCTTGGGGCTGAAGGGCTTGGGCAAGTAGTCGTCGGCACCGAGATCCAAGCCGGCTACCCGCTCGCTGATCGCATCGAGGGCGGAAAGGAAAATGATCGGCACGCAGGATTCAGCCCGCAGCCGACGACAGACCGCAAAGCCATCCAGCTTCGGCAGCATCACATCAAGCACCACCAGGTCGGGCTGCTCCTGGTGGAAGAGCGCTAAAGCCTCCTCGCCATCTTCAGCGCAGACCACGCGGTAACCGGCCAACTGGAGCCGCATCACCAGCACCCGGCGCACAGCAGGCTCGTCATCCACCACCAGCACGGTGGCGCGACCCTCGCGGAGCTGGTCGTCGGGGGCAAGAGCCGCCTCGTGGCCAAGGCCACCTCCACCATCAGCCTCATCGTCCGCAATCCGAAAAGACTCGCCCTCGGGCACGGGGTATGGGGGCTTCTCCTCAACGGACAGGGGCATGGGCTGCGTGCCGGAGGACACTGGGTGAAGAATCGCAACCATACCCGGCCCCGGTCACTGCAGTCACCCCCCTCAAACGCAGCCGGGGCAAGGGATCTCGCAGATTTAAGCTTTTCTACGGAATCACCCAGGCATCCCAGCGCACCGATGACCGCGGGAACGAAGCAAATCCGCCGCAACATTCCCAGGCTGGCCATCCTCGAAAAAAGTCCAGCCGAATCACGGCGAAGCCTGAAGGCCGAAACGGCATCGGCAAGCCCTCAGGGCCAGCGGGCTTCGGCGTAACCGTTCCACTGGCGTTCCGCCTCGGCCAGGGCCGCTTCACTATCGATCTGGCCGAGCATGGCTCGCTGCAGCTGGGTGTAAAGGATCGCCTGCAGGCGCTTGACGCCGGGGGTGGCGGGCACCAGCACCCGGGCCCGCTCCAGGTTGCGCAACGAAAGGGCGCGGGCCTGCCGCACCAATCGATCTTGGCCATCCGGCGCTGCCGTGCCGCTGGGTCCAGGGGCGGCCAGGTCGCGTTCCAGCTGCCGCAGGGCCCCCTGCTCCGAGGGGAGCACCCGAGCTTCCCGGGCGAAGGCCAGCTGGTTGGTGGCATCGGTGAGAAAGAGGGCAAAGCTGGTGGCTTCGGCCGCCATGGTGCTGCGGCGGGGCACCACGAGGTTCATCACCGCCACGTTGGTGGCCCCCCCGGGGCCGGTGAGGGGCGGATAGGGGGCCGTCTGGGCGGCGATACCGGGGGCGTTGGTCTGGAGGTTGCGCAGGAAATCGGGTCCACTGGCCACCTGGGCCAGGTCGCCGGCCTGGTAGAGCTCGATCGCCCGGCGGTAGCCCTGGCTCACCACCTCACGGGGGAGCAGTCCACGGCGGTAGAGATCCGTCCAGAAGGCAAAGGCGCGCCGCCCCGCAGGGCTGTTGAAGGCGGCCCGGTGGCGGCCGTCGAGCAGCTGCACCCCCATCTGCACCATCGACTCCATCAACTCGGCGGAGTCCTCCGGCACCACGGTCACGAACAGGGCGTAGCGGCCGGTGCGGCGTTTGACCGCCTCGGCATAGGCCGGCACCTCCTCCCAGCGCTTGGGCGGGGCGCTGTAGCCGGCCTGCTGCAGCAAGCGTCGGTTGGCCAGGGTCACCCGGGTGGTGAGGTACCAGGGGATCGCAAACTGCAGATCCCCCTGCCGGCCCGCCTGCCAGACCGTGGGCAGATAGGCGGAGGCGGCACCGGGCGGCAGCACCGTGGCCAGATCCAGCAACCCCCCCTTGCTGGCCAGATTGGCGGCAAAGGGGGGATTGAGGTTGACCAAATCCGGGGCGGTGCGGGCGAAAACCGCCGCCAGCAGCTTGCGCTCCACCGAATTCCAGGGCACATCGATCCAGCGCACCTTCACCCCGGGATGCCCCTTCTCCCAGGCGCCGATCACCCGGCCCATAAAGGGGGAAAAACGGGGCGCCAGATCCAGGGTCCAGACGGTGAGCTGCCGTTGCCGCGGCCCATTGCTCGGGGGGGGAGCGCCGCAACCTCCCGCCAGCAGCAGCAGCTGACACGCCGCCAGGGTGAGCACCACCCTGCGCCGCGCCAAGAATCCACGGGGGGCCAAGGGCCGGGGGGGTGGAGGAGAAGCGAAAAAGCGAAACAAACCCATGGGAATCCCCTTCAGCGCCGCCAGGCCCCACCCACCAGCTGGCGCCAGAGCAGCAACTGGAGGGAGCAGAGCACCGGGGCCAACAAACCGGTGACCAGCATGCGGGCCAGGAGCACTTGGAGGCCAGCCCCGCTGAGGTCCGAAAGGTGCCATCCCGGCTGGGCCAGCAGGGCCGGATCGATCCCATGGGCGGGTCCGTGGCCTTGACCGCGGCCCAGGCTGCTGGCCAGGATCCACTGCAGCACAAGGGTCAAGTCGAGCAGGAGGCAACCGACCATGGCCAGGAGCCCCAGGCTGAAGCTGCGCTCCACCGGGGGTCCGCGGCGAGCAAGTCGCCCCCACCACCACCCGAGCAGCATCAGGGCGGGCCACTGCATCACCCCTCCGGGATGGAGCCCATCCACCAACAAACCCACGGCGGCGCCCGCCAGGACACCGGAGAGGGGCCCATCCACCAGGGCCCAGGGCAGCAGCCACAGCACCGCCCAGGCGGGAGCCACCCCCGCCAGCTTCAGCCAACCGGGCGAGGCCAGGGTGAACAGCGCCACCAGCAGCATCGTGGCCACGCACCAGGGCTGGCGGGAGAGGGGGCCCATCAGCGCGCTAGCACCTGGACCCAGTCGACGGAGCCGACCGGTGCGGCCAGCTGGATCACCGCCTCGGGGGCAGGATCGGCGGTGACATCCACCGACTGGATCACGCCCACCGGCAGATCGGGGGGCACCAGGGTGCTGGCGGGGGAGGTGGTGACCACGTCACCGGCCACGACGCCCGGATCCTTTTCCAGAAAACGCACCACCGGCCGACCGGAGCCCAGGCCGGTGAGCAGTCCGTGGTGGCGGGTCCGGGCCACCCACACCCCCACCCGGCTGGCGGGATCGGTGAGCAGGGTCACCTGGGCCGTGGTGGGGGTGGCGGAACTGACCAGGCCGATCAGACCACCGGGAGCCAGCACGGCCTGCCCCTCGCCCACCCCCTGAAGCGAACCGCGGCCAATCAGGAGGGTCTGCCACCAGCCGGCGGAATCCCGGGCAATCACCGGCGCCGTGAGGCGGGTGGGGGTGGCCTGCTGCAATCCCACCAGCCCCCGCAGCCTGGCGTTTTCAGCCTCCAGGGTGGCCAGGCGGGCCCTGTCCTCGAAGCGGCGCGCCGAACGGAGCCACTCGGCCTGGGCCGTGCCGGGCCAGAAGGGACGGCTCAGCAGGGCGTAGGCATCGGAAACCAGGGCACCCTTGCTAAAGCGCACCGCCCCAAGGGCGATCAGAAGCAGCGCCCAGGGCCAGACCTGTTGCAGGGGGCCGCCGGCGCTGTAGCGAAGCCAGCGGCGCGCCGGCATGGAATTCAGGCCGCCTGACGGGCGAAGTCAGGGGTGTCGAGCACACGCTCGAGCCGCTTGTAGTCCTCCAGCACCATGCCGCAGCCATTGACCACGCAAAGCAGGGGGTCCTCCGCCACGTGGGTGAGGATGCCGGTCTCATGGCTGATCAGGTCGCAGATGCCACGCACCATGGCGCCGCCGCCGGCCAGCATGATGCCGCGATCCACGATGTCGGCAGCCAGTTCGGGCGGGGTGCGCTCCAGGGTGCGCTTCACCGCCTCCACGATCACATTGAGGGGTTCGGCCATGGCCTCGCGGATGTCTCCGGCTCGCACATTGATGGTGCGGGGCAGGCCGGAAAGGAGGTGCAGACCGCGCACATCCATGGAGGTCTCGTCGTGGCCGTCGTCCGGGAAGGCGGAGCCAATGCGGATCTTGATGTCCTCGGCGGTGCGCTCACCCACCACAAGGTTGTGCACCTTCTTGAGGTAAACACCGATGGCATCGCTGAGCTCGTCACCGGCCACCCGCACCGATTCGCTCAGCACGGTGCCACCAAGGCTGAGCACCGCCACCTCGGTGGTACCACCACCGATGTCGACGATCATGGTGCCCACCGGCTCGGTCACGGGCAGACCGGCCCCAATGGCCGCCGCCACGGGCTCATCGATCAGGTGAACCTGGCGGGCACCCGCCAGGCCCGCTTCTCGCACGGCGCGGCGCTCGACACCAGTGACACCGC
>DAIQNM010000003.1:32619-42464 GCA_036788375.1 Cyanobium sp. CTOTU6536
GCCGATCACCAGGCGGGGGGCAATCACGCCGCGGCCTTCGTTGCCCTTCTGGATGAAGGACTTGATCATCTGCTCGGCGGCGTCGAAATCGGCGATCACGCCATCCCGAAGCGGCCGCACGGCGCGGATGTTGCCCGGGGTGCGGCCGAGCATCATCTTGGCCTCGTTGCCCACCGCCAAAGGCACGTTGCGCTCCAGGTCGATAGCGACCACGGAGGGCTCCTGCAGCACGATCCCCTTGCCCGACACGTACATCAAGGTGTTGGCCGTCCCCAAGTCAATGCCGATGTCTCGGGAGAACTGGAAGCGACGGAAGAACACTGGGAACGGGCTGGGCTGAAGGCGGATCATAGGGGGCTCAACGGCGGCGCACCGGTGCCGGCCATGACTGGCGCAGAGTCTGGGGGCCAGGGGCTGCCCCGGCCCTGGACTGGTTCTCGCTAGGGCCGCGATCGGCTCGGAGGGGGCAAGCTGAGACAGCCGGTGGAATGAATGAGATGTGGCTCCTCCAGCCAAGGAGTGCCGCATCATTGATCCATCCGTTTTCCATCCACCCCTATGGGCGTCAACTCCATCACCCTCGTCGGCCGGGCCGGCCGCGATCCCGAAGTCCGCTACTTCGAATCCGGCAGCATGGTCGCCAACCTCACCCTGGCGGTGAACCGCCGCAGCTCGGGCGACGAACCCGACTGGTTCAACCTCGAGATCTGGGGCAAGCAGGCCCAGGTGGCGGCCGATTACGTCCGCAAAGGCTCCCTGCTGGGCATCATCGGCTCCTTCAAGCTCGACCGCTGGACCGATAAGAGCTCCGGCGAGGAGCGCAGCAAGCCGGTGATCCGGGTCGACCGGCTCGAGCTCCTGGGGAGCAAGCGGGATGCGGAAGCCGGTGGCGGCTCTGGCAGCGGAGGCGGCTTCGGCGGTGGGGAACCCAGCGACGAGGAAGTGCCGTTCTGAGCGGGCTGATGCCCCAATAGGCCCAGCAGCGAAGCCCCCTGAACACCAAAAAGGCCAGCGGGGCTTGTGCCAGTGGGCCAGCCGGGTTATCAAGTGGCACGAAGCCACCAAGGGCGTCCCTTCCGGGGCGCCCTTTTTGCTTTGGGGGCAGAGCGAGGCGCTTCAAGGCAGCAAGGCTGGACTCAATCCCGCCGATGGGTCCGACGAAGGACGGCGTCTCAGTGCGAATCGCGGCCCCGCTTCCACACCCGCAACCCCAGCCACACCACAACGCCCACGATGACCAGCGCCAGCAGTTTGTTCACGATGCCCTCAAAGGGCTTGATGAAGCCCAGCACCTGGGTCCAGTTGCTACCCAAGCCCCAGCCTGCCGCCGTGAGGGCCAGGTTCCACACCAGGCTGCCAGCGGTGGTCCAGAACAGAAACGGGCCAAAGGGCATCAGCTCGATGCCGGCCGGCACCGAAATCAGGGTGCGGATCGCCGGAATCAGCCGACCCCAGAACACCACCGCAGCCCCATGGCGGCCAAACCAGTGGCGCGAATCATCCAGCTCCTTCACCGAAACGCCCACCCAGCGGCCGTTGCGCTCCACCCACTGCTTGAGGCGTTCCTCATTCACCAAACGGCCAATGCCATACCAAGGCAGGGCCCCCACCACGGTGCCGAGCAGGCCGGCCAACACCGCCAAGACAAAATTAAGTTTGCCCTGGCCCACATAGAAGCCGGCCAGGGGCATGATCACCTCCGAGGGAATCGGCGGAATCAGGTTTTCCAGCACCATGGCGGCGAAGATGCCGAGGTAGCCCCATTGGGTGACCCACTGTTCCACGACGGCGTTGAGGGAGTGCAGCATTGGGTTGGGTTGGGCAATGGTGAGAGATTCTGACCGCCGAACGGCCCTAGCTGCCGAAGTGTGAAGGGGCGTGGCTAATCGCCGTGGGGCGCAGGGGCACAAAAAACCCCGGCCGCCTGGGCCTGGATCTGCATTCAACGAGGTGCTGTGATGCCCACGTTGCTGCGGAATCGATGAGACCATCAGCTCAAAGATGCCATCCGTTTGTGGGTCTGGGACAGGGATACAGAGGCCCAATCGGCGCGAGTGATCGTCTCTACCTGTTACCAGGTTCAAGCGAATTGCAAATTCAGCGCCGACGACGCGTCTGACGAAAACCGGAGAAATCCCACCAAACGAAGACAATCAATTTTCGAAGGTGCCTCAAGCCAGCCAGCAGTTAAGATGCGTACATCCATCCCGATGCAATGACTGGCAGTTCCCTGTTTAGCCTGTTCCTCTACTCGGCCTTGCTGGCCACCGGACAAGCAATGTTTAAGCTTGCAGCAAAGCCAGGGGCTTCCAGCGGCAACGGCCTACTCAGCCATGCAATCCATCTTTTCACAACTCCAATCTTTCTTGCTGCCTGTCTCCTCTACGCGTTTTCAACTGTGCTTTGGGTTGGGCTTTTAACCCGGTATCCGCTATCACAAGCTTACCCTCTGGTGATTGCGGTTTCCATTTTACTCACCACGGCAATTGGCTTAACTCTGTTCAAGGAGCAAATGACCATGGACAAACTAATAGGGTTGGTATTAGTCTGCATTGGCGTGAAAATCCTCTCTCGCGGCATGTCATGAAAATCGAATCTCAATACATTGCCCCGAGACTTGGAGGTTTCGGGCCAAAATTGGCATGGAAAGTTAGGCTTAGCATTTACCAAGAGCTCATCAATCAAATAAATATTGACTCGAATTGGCGCGTACTAGATGCTGGGGTCACTTCAGACCGGACTCCGGATTCTAATTTTTTTGAGCATCTTTTTCCCTATCCCAGCTCCTTAACAGCGGTTGGGCTAGAAGATGCCAGTTTTCTTGAACAGGAATATCCAGGCTTGCGCTTCATCAAAGCAGATGCATGCAGTCTTCCTTTCCCTGATGACAGCTT
Source organism: Cyanobium sp. CTOTU6536 (assembly GCA_036788375.1). Classification (GTDB taxonomy): domain Bacteria; phylum Cyanobacteriota; class Cyanobacteriia; order PCC-6307; family Cyanobiaceae; genus Cyanobium. Next base: position 35,514 of record DAIQNM010000003.1, read on the forward strand.
TGATCTTGCCTTCTGCTCGGCAGTGATCGAACATGTTGGATCACGGCAAAAACAAATGCAATTAATCAAAGAACTCACCCGCGTAGGGAAAATAACGGTTATCACAACGCCCAATCGCTTTTTTCCGCTTGAGTTTCACACCTTAACTCCTTTTATCCACTGGCTAAGACCTTCGATCTTCCGCAAGTTTCTCAGGCTGACGGGCCGCCCCTTTTTTGGCGATGAAAAGAATTTAAATTTGCTTTGCGAAAGCGACCTAGACAATCTCATTAAAGCTTGTGGGAAAAATTTCGAGAAGCACCACCAGAAACTTTGGGGAATGACCAGCAACCTTGTTTATTACATTAAATAGTTTTCATCGAGGCAAATCATGCAGAGAGCGATAGGTGGTGAGTTTCGTTGCAGTGAGATAAAAAGAAATGGAGACAAACATTGACGCACATCCAACAAAACCCGCCAAAGCGGCTAAAGGGCTCGATAACGAAGACTGCAACAAAAAGGCTAGCAATGAGACAAAGCCAACTAGAGACAGCAAAAGAGCAACGGCCCCAAACTTGAACAAGCGATCCGTGCCCTTCCGCAGACCCAAAAAAGAATCGACACGATGAGACAAGCTTTTACGAGAGCCTGAGAATTTTTGGTATAGCATTTCTCGGCTAAGTATATAATCGGAGAGAATGCTCATCGCTGCAATGGCAGAAGATGCAGCAAAAACCATCGTATTAGGACCGGTGAACGGAACCATACGCCACGCGAAAAGAATGATCAGAGACAATGCCAAAAGAGCCAGTCCTGCGGAGAACAACAAGAGACTGTATTTCGGCGAAAAAGACAACATAAACTTGAGATGGCGCCAACCATCCCGCCAGGTCTTGAGATGGGGCGTACGCCCAGGCGGATTGGGACGCAGATTCGTGGGGATCTCCGCCATGGCAAGATCCATCAAACTAGATTTGATGACCAATTCGGAAGCGAACTCCATCCCTGTGCAGCGCAGATTCAAGCCTTGAACAGCATCTCGATCAAACGCACGCAAACCACAGTGGAAATCGCCGATCTTGATGCCAAAGAACATGCGTCCAAGCATGCTGAGGATCGGGTTGCCCAAATAACGATGTAACAACGGCATGGCACCCACAGCAATGTTCCCCTGGAAGCGATTGCCCATCACCAGGTCATAGCCCTGCCGCAATTTCGCCACAAACTCCCAGGCCTGAGAAAACTCATAGGTGGAGTCAGCGTCACCCATCAGCACATAATGACCCTTCGCGGCATTAATACCGGCAGCGAGAGCAGCTCCATAGCCCCGCATGGGAACCTCAACAACACGAGCCCCATGGGCCAAGGCAATGTCGCGAGAGCCATCGGAACTGCCGTTATCGGCAACAATCACTTCATAACCGCCTTCGATCCGCTGACCACCCTGATGACACTCCTCAATAACATCTGCGATGGTTGCAGCTTCATTGAGACAAGGAATAACGAAGCTTAACAATGGGTTGGCTTCCTTCATGGCTGAATTCGAGATCGAATCGGCAGGGAGTTTATGGGACGCTTGCCGTAGAAGCCCAGCGTGTCCACAAGTCTTGCATAAAAAGCTAACGCAATTGGAGCAGCTAAAACAGTGTAAGGGGAGCCCGGAAAACTTATCAAACCAAGCAAGCTATAAAGGGCAACATGAACCAAGGTACAGCATAGAAGCCAGATAGCCACAGGATCAAAACTAGTCAGAATCATTTGCCGTCTTGCGGAAAGAAAAAAGGCAAGCAAGGCTGCGATCAAAAAAATCCAACGTATTAATGTTCCAAGTATGCTCAGAGCAACATAAAATCGTTGCCATGGAATCTGTTGTGATCTTGGGAAAACTCGAATACCAATTGCTTCGAGATCAGCTTTGGGCAATGGACTTGAAAAAGTGCTTCTACTAAGGTCGGGGCGGCCAAAGGGAAAGGAATTAGGCATAAAGGTTAAAAATGCAACTTCTGAAACTTCTCTGTAAACAGCTTTCGGAAGATCCCTGAACCCCCATCTATCAGGCTTTAGCAAAAAACCTGATGAAGATGAATCACAGACAAAAAGTTTGCTTTTGCCGCAAAGGGCCTCAAGCTCCCGTTCTGAATTGCTAATAACCATTTGAAAACGATATTCATTGGCATCAGCCAATATCATTGCAGCAATACTTTTTCGCAGCGACCATTGCAGCCAACCAGAAGCCATGTCCTGGCAAGTATCTGGGTAGGTCCTACATCCATAATCACTCTTCCAGTCAATACCAAGCAAAATTCTACGCAGGCCTAGCTGTGTATCGGGAAGCTCCTGAATCGCTGTTAGAATCATTTTTTTCTTGATCGGGACCCTTGGAATGTATTGATCATCGCCACGCAGCCGCAGCCTTGACAATTTACCGTAAAAGCGACTAAATCCACCTTCTTCCATGCTATTTGAAAGCGGGTATCCATAATAACTTTGCTGCTGGTGGCGGAGTATCGCCATAGGCATTTGCAGCAATGTAAATGCCAGAAAAAAAGACAAGCCGAGATTCAGCCAAGCACGTGAGGAAATCTGACACTCTCTCAGATTTCGCATCAACATCCATATTGCCAAACCAATCCATGCCAGCAATTCGACCCACACGATCACACGGCCTTCGCGGGTGATCAGCAACAACCCGAAGCCAAGCGCCATGCCTAGAGCCGGCAATACAAATGACGGTCTCAACGATGTGGATTGTGCAAGTTGGTCAAGGGAACGGCTACCTAGACCTAAGGTAATTAGCTGGATGGGAAGGTAGGTTCCTTCGCGGAGATTGCGCAGACCACCAGCACCGTACTGAAAGGGATCAGTCAGCAAGGCTAATAAAAGCAGTAGTCGCAGCCAAGGACGACGGGCATTGATAACACATGGCACAAATACCAGCGCAGCGATCAGCAAGAAAAGGCGCTTGTATGCGAATGGATTGACTCCAAAATGAGAGAGCAAGCCAACTAAATAGGAGTGTAAGGGGCCCTTGGATGTTGTCAAATAATCCCATGGCCCAAGCCAGCCGCCTTGCTGGATAGAAATAGACCAACGCAAGAATAGGCCATCATCGACTTCCATCCAAGGCAGCGCAATTCCAGGGCCGGGGACAACAGCAAAAAGATATATTGAAATAATCAGCAAGTAGAAGAAAAGAGCAAAGGCCCCACGCCGACTGGAACTGATCCGGTTGAACATGAGCTTCTATTTTCTGAAGGCCAGGAGAACTCAAATACAGAAAAAGAAGGCAGCACATAGTGCCGCCTTTCAAATCAAACAATTTAGCTGATATTGCCTAGAAATCTGGACACCTCAATACCGGTAATGCTCGAGCTTGTAAGGCCCCTGCACCGGCACGTTGATGTAGGCAGCCTGCTCAGCGCTGAGCTCGGTGAGCTTGGCGCCGATCTTCTCGAGGTGAAGGCGGGCCACCATCTCATCGAGGTGCTTGGGCAGCACATAGACCTGCTTGTCGTACTGGGAACCCTTGGTGAACAGCTCGATCTGCGCCAACACCTGGTTGGTGAAGGAGTTGCTCATCACGAAGCTGGGGTGACCGGTACCGCAGCCCAGGTTCACCAGACGGCCTTCGGCCAGGAGCAGCAGGCGGTTGCCGCTGGGCAGAAGGATGTGATCCACCTGGGGCTTGATGTTGTCCCAGGGGTACTGCTTGAGGGAAGCCACGTCGATCTCGTTGTCGAAGTGGCCGATGTTGCAGACGATCGCCTGATCCTTCATCGCGATCAGGTGCTCGTGGCGGATCACCTGGAAGTTGCCGGTGGCGGTCACGAAGATGTCCACATCCTTCACCACGTCGTCCAGACGCACGACGCGGTAGCCCTCCATGGCGGCCTGCAGGGCGCAGATCGGATCGATCTCAGCGACCATCACGGTGGCGCCGAGGCCGCGCAGGGACTGGGCCGAACCCTTGCCCACATCGCCGTAGCCCATCACCAGGGCGACCTTGCCGGCCACCATCACATCGGTGGCGCGCTTGATGCTGTCCACGAGCGATTCGCGGCAACCGTAAAGGTTGTCGAACTTGCTCTTGGTCACCGAGTCGTTGACGTTGATCGCCGGGAAGGGCAGTTCGCCGCTCTTCTGCAGCTGATAGAGGCGGGCCACACCGGTGGTGGTCTCCTCGGTCACGCCTTGGATGTTGGCGTGGATGCGGGAGTAGAAGCCAGGCTCCACAGCCAGCTTGGCCCGGATCGACTTGAACAGGGCGATCTCCTCTTCGCTGCCGGGGTTGTCGAGCACCGAGAGGTCCTTCTCGGCCTTGGTGCCGAGGATCACCAGACCGGTGGCGTCGCCGCCATCGTCGAGGATCATGTTGGGGGTGCCGCCATCGCCCCACTCGAGGATGCGGTGGGTGAAGGCCCAGTACTCATCCAGGGTTTCGCCCTTGTAGGCGAACACGGGGATGCCAGCAGCAGCGATCGCGGCGGCGGCGTGATCCTGGGTGGAGAAGATGTTGCAGCTGGCCCAGCGCACCTCGGCGCCGAGGGCGACGAGGGTCTCGATCAGAACAGCGGTCTGAATCGTCATGTGCAGGGAACCCGCGATGCGGGCGCCCTTGAGGGGCTTGTCGGCGTCGTAGCGGGTGCGGAGGGCCATCAGGCCCGGCATCTCGGTTTCGGCGATGTTGAGCTCCTTGCGGCCAAACTCGGCTTGGCCGATGTCGGCGATCACATAGGAGCTGGTGGCCTGCAGATGGGCGAAAGCTTCGGCCAAAGCAGGGCTGGAGGGTGTTGCCACCATGGTTACGGACACTCCCGACTGGGAGGACGAAGGGATTTGTTTGGAAATGCTGCGGAGTCGCCGAGGCTTCGGGCTCGCTTGAAGGTGAATCTACAGGGATCATGAAGGGCTTCGCGCCGGCCGTCGTGCCAGTCCCACCGCTGCGACCCTGGCCTAAACGTGCACTGGGAGCTGGCGATGGCTGAGCTGATCTGCGATCTGGCCGATGCCGCCGCCACCCTCGAGCTGGGCCGGCGGCTGGCGGCGGAGCTGCTGGGCAGCCTTGGCAGCGATGCCGCCGGGGATCCCCCGGACACCGCGCAGCGGTCCCCGGCACCGGTTTCGGCCCTGCTGCTGCTCCAGGGCGACCTGGGTGCCGGCAAAACCTGCCTGGTGCAGGGGCTGGCCCAGGCCCTGGGCATCGCCGAAGCGATCACCAGCCCCACCTTCGCCCTGGCCCAGCACTACGAAGGCCGCCTCGCCGATGGCCAGGCCACCCGGCTGGTGCACCTCGATCTCTACCGGCTGGAGCTGCCCGCCGCGGCCGATGAACTCTTCGCCCAGGAGGAGGAGGAAGCGGCGGCGGGGAGCGGATTGGCCGGAGTGGCAGGAAGGGACGAGGTGCTGGCGGAGGCCTTGGGACTGACCGGAGCGGAGGCGGAGGCCAAAGGTCTGACCGGCGCCAAGGTGGTGCTGGCGGTGGAATGGCCCGAGCGCCTCAGCTTCCAACCCCAGGACGCCTGGGTGGTGCACCTGGAGCACCGAGGCCAAAAGCGAAGGGCCCGCTTGATCAGCCCGGCCCAACACCGCCTTGACCATTGGGCCGCTGGCAGCTGAGCGAGCCTCCAGCACCGGAGGCTCGCAACCAGTGCCCCTTTCACCCCTTGAGCCCGCGGGGGCTCAGCCGCGCCGCCGAGCTTTGGGCCAGGAAGCACTCCACCTCATTGGAGGTGGGCTGGGGATCGATCGCTCCGGCCCCGCGACACACCAACGACCCACAGGCGGCGGCGAACCGCACCAGGGCTTCTGGATCGCTGCCGAGGCCAGACCCCTGGCCGGCCTGACAGAGGCCATGGAGCAGCCCGGCCATGAAGGCATCACCGGCACCGGTGGTGTCCACGGCCTCGATCGCCAAGGGCTCCAGCTGGCCGCTACGCCCCCCCAGGCTCCAGCGCAGCGGCGCGGCCCCATCGGTGACGCACACCCCCGGCCGACCCGGCAGGGCCGCGCCGATGGCCAACGGATCCTCCGTGCCAAAGAACCAACGGGCTTCCTCGGCGGCGCATTTGATCAGGGCGGCCCGCTCCAGCAGGGGGCGGATCCGGGCCTGAATCGCAGCGGGTGGGGCGCTAGCGGGGGCCAAGCCCCAGAAGGTGGGCCGCCAATTCAGATCCACAGCAAGGGCGGGCCGGTGGCCAGGGTGCCGGTCCACTTCGCCGCTCTCTACCGCCGGGAGCGAATCCAGCAGCCCTTCCAGGGCAGCTGCGGCGGCTGGCGATGCCAGCACCAAGGTGCCGGTAAGCAGCCAGCGAGCTTCGGCCAACAGCGGGGCAGCGGCCTTGCGTAGGTCGGTGGCATCGAGGGCCTGGTCGGCGAAACCGGCCCCCCGATCCCCCAGGAAGCCCGCAAAGCTGCGCTCCCCAGTCCGATCGCGTCGCACCAGCACGATGCGGCTGGGACGGCTGGGATCCCACTGCAGGGCGGTGGTGTCCACCCCCCGCTCGGCGAACAGGGCCGCGAAGGCCGCCCCGATGGCGTCGCTGCCAAGCCGGCCCGCCAAGGCAGCGGGCGTCCCCAGCCGGGCCAGGCCGCAGGCAACGTTGGCCGGGGCACCGCCGAGCCGGTCTACGCCGCCGCTGGGCCGCCCCGCCGCGCTGTTGACGTTCGCAGGAAGCCCCAGTCCAACCTCAGGGGTGCAGGCCGAAGCAGCGTTGCGATCAACGACCGCCGGATCAAACCCCACCGGCAGCAAGCGATCCACCAGGGCCTCGCCGAGGCAGAGCACCAACGTCGGCGGCCCAGCCAGCGACGGGTTCAGGGGGCCCATCAGGCGGCGGAGCGACTCTCCCCAGCCTGGGGCAAACCGGCTGGAGCGGAGGCTGGGGCGGGGGCTGGAGCGATCCCAAGCCGCTGCCGCAGCGCCGCGATGATGCGGGCATTGGCTCTGATGGTCGGGATGTTGTTGACGGTGCG
>DAIQNM010000004.1:0-6896 GCA_036788375.1 Cyanobium sp. CTOTU6536
CCCGCCCCGGCTGGTATCCCCCCGCCGCCCGGCCCGTCACTCCTGCTGCTGGTGCTGCTTATGACTTCGATCCTGATCGGGGGCCTTTGGCTGACCCACGTCTCGAAGACGGTATCTGGCTCAGCCCCTTCGGCACCTGGAGCTGGGGGGCGGGTTCGGACCCGCTTCCGCTACCCCCGCCGGCGGACGTGGTGAGGCGCTGCAGGCCGATACCTGCCGCCGTGCCGGGCCCGCTGCCCCTCGCCGGCCTGGCCGCCGCCTTCACCTATTCGCGCAAACTTCGCCAAACGATCAAATGACCACCCCCCGCCTGCTGATCGACGCCGAGCTGCTGCTGTACCGGGCCGCCGCCGGTGCCGAGATCGAAGCTGAATGGGCCCCCGACGAGTGGACCTTCCTGTGCCGCCATGGCGATGCGAGGGCTGCCTTCCAGGATCAGGTGGCCAGCCTCCGGGAGCTGGCCCCGTACCACGAACCGCTGCTGGTGTTCGGCGATCGGGCCAGCTTTCGCTACAGCGTCTGGCCTGGCTACAAGTCCAACCGCAAGGACAAGCGCAAGCCCTGCGGCTGGCTCCCCCTGCTCGAGTGGATCAAGGAGTCGGCCGTCACCCGCAACTGGCTGGCGCCCCACCTGCCCGGCATCGAGGGCGACGACGCCCTGGGGGTGCTGGCCCGGCCGGGGGAGGACATCATCGCCAGCGACGACAAGGACATGCTGACCATCCCCGGCCTGCTGATCCGCAACGGGGAGCTGCTCGAGGTGTCGCAAGAGGAAGCCGATCGTGCGTTCTTCGCCCAGGCCCTGGTGGGCGATGCCACCGATGGATACCCCGGCTGTCCCACCTACGGGCCCAAGACTGCCGAGAAATGGCTGGCCGGCTGGTCCGCTGAAGTTGACCTGTGGCGCGAGGTGAGAAATGCCTACGTCCTTAAGGGCCTGCCAATCAGCTTCGCCCTGCAGCAGGCCCGCTGTGCCCGCATCCTCAGGCCCGGCGAATACGACATGCAGAAGCTGCAGCCGATCCTGTGGGAGGGGCCGGCATGACGGGTTGGCCAGCCCCCGTAGACTGCGATCGTCTGCATGGCTGCAGTGCTTCCGATCTGGACCCCTGAACACGTCGCCTGGCTCGAGGCCCGGTTCCCGGATCGGTGCCCTGACCCTGGCACCGACCCACGCACCATGGACCGCATCACCGGCAATGTTGAGGTGGTTCGCTGCGTCCGCGCAGAGGTCGAGCTGTATCAGCAGCAGTCCCACGATCTGACCGGGGGGATCCGCTGATGTGTGGAGGCGGCGGCGGTGGTGGCGCAACGATCACCAGCCCCAACTACATGCAGAACACTCAGATGCTGCAGATGCAGCTGGAGGCCATGCGCTCCCAGCGCGAGGGAGTGATGGGTTTGGCACAGAACCAGCTGAACGCCGAGCTGTCCAAACAGACCCAGACCCTGCAGGAGCTGCAGCTGCTGAAGACCCAGCGGGCCAATGAGACCAGCGCCAACGCCGCACGGATGGCGGCACTGATCGGCACCCCTCTCCCCGAGAAGCCGGCCGAAGCCCCGAAGGTGGGCGAGCAGCGGGCCGGGCAGGTGCGGGCCCAGGGCAAGCAGGCGCTGCGGATCGACAGTGCCAAGCCGCGATCTTCCGGCGTCGGTGTCGGACTCAACCTCACCTAACCAGCCATGTGCGGATCCAAGCCCCAGGCCCCCTCCCAGGAGCAGGCCATGTACAACATCTTTCAGGTGATGCAGCAGCAGCAGCAGCTGCAGGCTTTCACCGATGCGAACAACCGGCAGCAGGCTGAGTTCGCTTCCCAGCTTGAGGCGCAGCGGCAGCAGGTGGCCGCCACCACGGCGCAACGGGAGCAGGAGCTGGCCGCCGAGCGGGCCGCTCAAACCGCCGAGGCCGCTGCAGTGCAGACCGCCCCCTACGCCACCACCGTTTCAACCGATCCATCGGTGACGGTGGAGGCCACCACCCAGGGCACCGGCAGCGCCCTCACCACCACCGGCTGGACCACCGCCAAGAAGAAGCGAGGCACCAGCCTGAAGATCACCCCCGGGGCGATCGAGGCAAGCGCAGGCGCTGGCCTGAACCTGGGGGTCTGAGATGGCCGCCCCCGCTTCCCAGACCTACAACGCCCTGCTGTCCGACCGCAGCTACTGGACGAACCGGGGGCGCCAGGCCGCCGCGCTGACCATCCCCTATCTGATGCCATCGGTCGATGACCCGGCACCCAACAGCAACCCCACGCTGGACCTGCCCTGGACTGGCGTGGGCCAGCAGGGGGTGAACAACCTGGCCAACCGGCTGCTGATGCAGCTGCTCCCACCCACCGAGCCGTTCTTCCGCCTGACGATCGATGAGATCCAGATGGCGCTTGAGACCGCCGACATCGAGGACAAGGAGCTGGTGGCCGAGCAAAAGGCCGAGTACGAGGCGGTGCTCAACAAGCTCGAGCGGGCCACCCTGCGGGCGATCGAGACCAGCAACGACCGGCCGGTGGTGCATGAGCTGCTGCTGCATCTGCTGGTGGTCGGCAACGTGCTGGCCTACCGGCCGAAGTCGGGCCTGCGGGCTTTCCACCTGAACCGCTACGTCCTGAAGCGGGAGCCGGTGGGCCGCCCCTCGCTGGCCGTGATCTGCGAGCAGATGGCGGTTCATTCCCTGCCCGACAAGGCCAAGGAGATTTACGACAAGGAGGCCGGCGCCCACCAGGGCAGCGAGGATCCCAAGTCGGTGGCCGGCAGCGATCTGGCCAAGGTCTACACCCGCATCGAGTGGGACTACAGAGCCGGCATGGTGCGGTGGCACCAGGAAATCTGCGACAAGCAGATCCCCGACACCGATGGGCAGAGCCCCCTGGACGAGTCGCCCTGGATGCCGCTCAGGATGTACCACCTGGACGGCCAGGACTACAGCCCCGGGTTTGTGGAGGCGGCCTGCATCGCCGACCTGAACACGTCGGACGTGCTGAGCCAGGCCATCGTGGAGGGGGCCCTGGTGTCGGCCCGCTGCATCTGGGGAATCAAGCCCAACAGCCAGCTGACGCCGAAGCAGTTCGCCGATGCGAAGAACGGCGCGGCGGTGACGGCCATGCCTGATGACGTGTTCGCCATCCAGTCCAACAAGGCCGCCGATCTGCGAGTGGCCGCCGAAGCCGAGCAGCGCATCTCAGCACGGCTGAGTCAGGCCATGATGCTGCAGAGCTTCCGCGACTCCGAGCGCACCACGGCCCAGGAGGTGAGGCTGCAGGCGCTGCAACTGGAGAACGGGCTGGGCTCGATCTATTCGATCCTCACCGTGGAGTTCCAGCACCCCTATGTGAAGCGGATGCTGGCCTTGATGACGGACGAGGGCAATCTGCCGCCGCTTCCGAAGAAGCTGGTCAAGCCGGTGGTCTCTGTGGGCCTGGCCGCCGTGGGCCGCGGCAACGACCTTGAGCGAATCACCCAGTTCGTGGACCTGATCGCCAAGCTGCTGGGCCCCGAGGCGGTGCCCGCCTTTATGAAGGTGCCCCGGCTGGTGTCGCAGATGGCGACCGCCAGCAACCTGCCCAACCTGGACGCCATCAAGAGCGAGAAGGAGGTGCGGGAGGAGCAGGCCGCACAGCAGCAGCAGGCCCAGCAGCAGCAGATGCAGCTGGCCGCCATGCAGTCGGCCGCCGCCGACCCGCAGAAGCTGGCGAACGCCGCGGCCACCGTCCAGCAAATGGCCCAGCCCCCCGAGGGCCAACAACCCCCTGACATCCCCGCACCATGACCGACAGCGCACTGAAATCGATGGTGGCCCCGGGCCAGGAATCGATCCTCGAGGAGTTCCTTTCCGGCCAGGAGGGCGAGCAGGAGCAGCAAGCCCCCACCAAGAACGACCCCCTCGAAGGCTTCCTGCAGGAGCAGGAGAAGGGAGAGGACGACGGGCTGCCCGAGAAGTACCGGGGCAAGAGTGCTGCCGAGGTCTACCGGCTGGCGCAGCAGGAGGCCGAGTATCGGGCGGGCCAGAAGCAGGAGCCAGCCAAGGAGCTGACGATCCCCGAGTTCACCAGAGAGAAGGCCGCCGCCGACTATGGCGATGCGCTGGCCGGCGTCTTCGAGGCGGCCGAGGTCAACCCCTACGAGATCGACGCCAAGGTGCGGGCGGGACAGGAGATCGACCCGTCAGTGGTGGACAAGCTGGTGGCCAACACCGGCTTCCCCAAGTCGATCGTGGAAAGCTACATCAACAGCTTCCGGCCGGCGCCCGCCGCCGCCCCCCAGGGCCAGCCCCTGGGCGATGCCGAGAAGGGCCAGCTGGTGGCGGCCATCGGCGGCCCTGAGCAGGCGGCCCGGGTGAACCAGTGGATCGCGGAGAACGGCGACCAGGCCGAGGTGGATGCCTTCAACCAGCTGGTGGAGGCCGGCAACGTCACCGCCGCCCGGGCGATGCTGAAGGGCTTCGCCGCCCAGGCCAATGCCGGGATGCGCCGGGAGCCCGAGCTGCTGTCCGGTGGTGCGCCGGGTGGATCGGGTGAACTCCGCTTTGCCGACGACGACGAGGCGGTGGCCGCAATGAAGAAGACCGATCAATTCGGCCGAAACCTTTACAAGACCGATCCGAAATACAGGAAGCAGGTAGACGCGGCGATGGCAAGATCCACCGTTTTCTTCTAGGCTCGCCCTACGAGAAAGCTCTGCAACCCTGCAGCGGATGATCGGGCCCCCCGAGGGGGATAACCCGGCCAGGCCCAGAGAGGTGTCAGGCGCTCGCCGAAACCTAGGCCAGTGGCCACTATCAACCTCGCCCGTATTGGGCAAGCAGGAGGGACCGGGGAAGCCCTGGCTCTGTTCCTGCGGCTTGGAATCTCCGAGCTGATTACCGCCTTCGACACCGAGTGTGTCTTCAAGGACTATGTGCGGACCCGGAACATCACCGGCGGTCGATCGGCCAAGTTCCCCGTCACCGGTCGCGCCTCTGCCGCGTACCACACGCCGGGCGTGAACATCGCTGAGATGGACACGAACGTGCCGTCGGACATGGCCGAGGAGGAGATCAATCTTGACGCGCTCATGGTCGCGCCTCAAAAGGTCTACGACCTGGACGAGGCCATGGCCTACTACGAGGTGCGCCAGGATCTGACCCACCAGGCCGCTGAAGCCCTTTCCACTGAATGGGACCAGCGGGCTGCCCGGATCATCTTCGGCTGCGCCGCCCGCTCCACCCCCCAGCTGGCAAAGGCGATCAACGCCGACCGCGTTGGCACCGCACTGACCACATCTGCCGGCTATGCCGCTGCCACCAAGGCAGCCAAGGGCGACGAACTCATCAGCCTCATTGGCAATGCCAAGGTGGCGATGAAGAAGAAGCGGGTGCCCACCAAGGATCTGATCTGTGCCGTCCCCCCGGACGAGTACGACTTCCTCCTTGAGTCCACCCGCGCCATCAACGCCGACTTTGCCGGCCGCGACAACGGCACCATCGCCGATGGTTCCCCAAGTCTTCGGATCAAGGGGATCAGGGTGATCGAGTCCATCCACGTCACGCAGGCTGCCTACACCAACGTCACGGGCGACCGTAACGCTGAGTACGCGCAGAACCTGACCAAGTGCCGTGCGCTGATCTGGCACAAGGACGCCATCGGTGTCCTGACGCTGAAGAAGCCACAGCTGGAGATGACCGATCCCAACGGTGACTTCTTCAAGATGTACCAGTCGCACCTGATGACCGCCAAGATGGCCATCGGTATGAAGTCCCTGCGGCCCGAGTGTGCCGCTTCCATCTCGATCCCCTAAGCTCCTACTGCGAAAGCAAGGGAGCTACCGGCCCTGCCGCAAGGTGGGGCTTTTTCATGGCCGCCAGTAGCATGTGCTCTACACCGCTGCAGCCATTCGATGGGCCTGGCCAACCAAGGGGTGACACCAGGCCGGACCACGCTGGTGGAGGCGGTGAACGTGCTGCTGGCCAACATCGGCGAAGCACCCGTCGCCACCCTTGAGGACGAGCAGAACGCCGAGGCCGGCGTGGCCGAGCGGACGATCCTCGAGTTCCACAAGGAGGGGCAGACCAGGGGCTGGAGCTGGAACCAGGAGACGGCCTACAAGTTCATCCGAGACGTGAGCACCAACGAGATCGTGGTGCCGACCAACGTGGTGCGGTTCGCCCCTGATGCCTACGAGTGGGCCCACCGCTTCGCCTTGCGGGGTCAGCGGGTCTACGACAAGCAGGAGCGCACCTACGAGCTGGTGGACATCCCCTACCTCGAGGCGGACGTTACCTTCCTGCTCAGCTGGGACGAGTGCCCCGAGGCCTACAACCGATGGGTGGTGATCCGATCGGCCCGGGTCTTCTCCGATCGGATCCTGTCCTCCGACTCGATCAGCAAGTACACCGCCGAGCAGGAGCAGCGGGCGTGGATGGAGCTGATGCGGGTCGAGAACGACCAGGTGGAGGCCAACGTGCTGAGCGGTGGCTTGCAGCCGTTCCCCACCTTCATCCCGGCCAGCGGGCTGGGTGGCCGCCGCACAAGCGGGATGCTGCGCCGTGGCTGACCTCTACAGCTATCTGATCCCGAACCTCTCTCAGGGGGTGAGCCAGCAGGCTGACGCCCAGCGGGATCCAACCCAGGCCCAGACCCAGGTGAACGCAGTCAGCAGCCTGGGGGAAGGGTTGAGGAAGCGGGACTGCACGGTGGCCATGAGGCTGGTGTTTGCTCCTTCCTTGCTTTCCGGCGCTGCTACAGGCCGAGGCGCCCTTTCTGGAGTGTTGTCGATTCGGTACGTCGTTCCGCTCTCTGGGGCTGCTACAGGCAGGGGCGCTCTTGTTGGAAGCCTTTCGGCCCTGGCCATCGCTCCGCTCTCTGGGGCCGCTACAGGCAGGGGCGCTCTTGTTGGAAGCCTTTCGGCCCTGGCCATCGCTCCGC
>DAIQNM010000004.1:6996-41792 GCA_036788375.1 Cyanobium sp. CTOTU6536
TCTCTGGGGCCGCTACAGGCAGGGGTGCCCTTGTAGGCAGCCTTTCGGCCCTGGCCATCGCTCCGCTCTCTGGGGCCGCAACAGGCAGGGGCGCTCTTGTTGGAACTGCCACGGCTGCTGCTGCTGCAACCGATCCAGACTTCGCCAACGTCTCCCTGCTGCTGCCGTTAAATGCTGCAGATGGCAGCACTACATTCACAGACTTCAGCCCCAGCCCTCTAACGCTGACGACTGCAGGCAACGCACGAATCAGAACCGCATGGAGTAAGTGGGGCGGGTCTAGTGGGTATTGCGATGGCACTGGCGATTACGCCACTATCTCCTCCCCATCTGCAACATTGCGCGAATGGTGGAATGGCGGCGCATACTCGATTGAGGCGTGGATCAGGATGGATGTAGTACCCGCCTACACCAACTTGGGCAGCCCTCTTATTGGCAACATGGACCCCGTTAGCAACGTGCAGTGGTGGTCATTCGGGCCAAATAACGATGGGAGCGGAGGTAAGCTAATTTTCCGATACTGGAACGGTTCAGTAAATCAGGTCACAGGAACCACCACCCTGACGACAGGCGTCGATTATTTTATACAGCTGATTATTTCTAGCTCCACCATCCAGCTACGGCTTGACGGAGGGCTAGAAGCCACAGCAACTGTAATTGGCACGCCGCAGTCCAGCGCATCTCAACCTCTCACTATCGGGCAGACCAACAGCAACGGTTACAACGGGTACTTTGATGATGTTCGCATAACGCCCGGTGTTGCCCGCCCGACGACTGTTCCGACTGCCCCCTTCCCCACCAGTTAGACTCAGCCTACCCGCCCTAATCCCATGCCCTACAGCACCTATCTCGCCACCCAGCAACTCAACTGGTTGGCTGGCACCGCTTTCCCCACGGCGCCCACCAACCTCTACGTCACCATCCACAGCGCAACACCAGGCGACACTGGATCTGCCGCCAACATCACCAACACCGTCACCGGCAGCTCCAACCGGATCCTGCTGGCGCAGTCCAACCTTGCTTCAGTCACCGCTGCCAGTGGTGGCGGCTCCGAGCGCATCACTACCGCAGTTTTGACAATTACAGCATCTTCCGTCAACGGCAGCGCAGTAACTGCCACTCACTTTGCTGTATGGGATGCCATCACTGGCGGCAACCTCCTCCTTCACGATGCGCTTACTGCATCCGTAGTCATTAACACTGGCGCGGAAGTTAAGTTCCCAGTCGGTGATCTCAAGTTGCGCTGCATCTGATTACCCGTGGCCTTTTCCGACGCCTTTGTTCATCCCATCCTGCGGGACGCCGCCGAGCAGTACCTGGCGGTGGTGCAGTCCACTGGGGTGCAGGTGTTTGACCTGGCAGGGGTGGGCCAGGTGGTGTTGGCCCCTGGGGGCTACAGCTACCTGGCCAGCGTCACCAACCCCACGGCCCAGCTGAGAGCGGCCACGATCGCCGACACCACCTTCATTAGCAACACGCTGGTGGCAGCCGCAATGCTGCCCGCCGTGGCCCCGGCGACGGCCCGACCTGCCGCCCATGAAGCGCTGGTGTGGGTGCGGGCGGCCAACTACGGCCAGTCCTACAGGGTCAGCCTGAACGCCACCAACGCAACCGTGACCACCCAGGTGGCGCCGGTCATCACCACGGGCGGCACCCCTACCACCTACCCGATCAGCACTGCCGACATCGCCGAGCAGATCAAGGTGGCCCTGGCCGGGGTGTCCGGGGTGACGATTACCCGGTCAGGGTCGGTCCTGCATTTCACCAGCGCCGCCGCCATCACCATTGCCGCCAGTGACGCCAGGGCGAACGCGGACATCACTGCCATCACCAGCAGCGTCCAGTCCTTCACCGACCTGCCGACCGTCGCCCCCGAGGGGTATCCGATAGAGATCGTCGGCGACCCCGGCAACAGGTTCGATGGTTACTACGTCGCCTTCAAGGTGCGGGACGGCGCCGGCACCTTTGGGGAAGGCAGCTGGCAAGAGACCGTTGCGCCGGGAGTGGAGTACCGGATCGACCCGGCGACCATGCCCCACATCCTGGTGCGGCTGAGCAGCGGCAGCTTCTACTTCGGCCCGGCCAACGGCGCCGTGGAGAGCACCACCAGCTACCAGCTGCCGGTGTGGGGCGACCGGACGGCTGGCGACTACGAGACCACGCCGGACCCCAGCTTCATCGGCCACAGCATCGCCGACATCTTTGTTCACAAGAACAGGCTTGGGTTGCTGGCCGATGAGTCGGTGATCCTCAGTCGGGCGCAGGACTTCTTCGAGTTCTTCCCCGAGACCACCGTGGCGGTGCTGGACAGCGACCCTATCGACGTCACCGCCAGCAATAATCAGGTGTCTGTGCTTCGGTATGCGGTCAGCTACCAGGACGAGCTGATCCTTTTCAGCGATCAGCTCCAGTTTCGCTTTGGCTCCACCGATGCGGTGCTGACCCCGGCAACAGCGCAGACAACGATCCTGACCCAGTTCGAGGTCGATCCGAACGTGCGGCCCATCCAGGTGGCCGGCGCCATTGTGTTCGCCCAGAAGAACGGGCAATGGACCCAGTTCAGGGAGTTCAGCATCCGCGGCGCAGGAACCGCACTGCTGGCCGATGCCCAGAGCCTGTCCGAGACCACGGGGGCCTATGTGCCCAGCGGGGTGTTCCGCCTGGCGGTGAACGCCACAGGCAACGCTTGGTACGCCATCAGCGAGAAAGAGGGCTACCGGAACCGGATCTACACCCACAAATATTTCTTCCGCAACAGCGGCGGCGGCGGCGAGCGGGTCCAGGCCAGCTGGAGCTACTGGGAGTTCAGCGGCGCAACCAGGATCATGCAGATCGTGGTGATCGAGGAGGTGCTTTACATGCTGATCGAGTACCCGGGGGGGCAGGTGTGGCTGGAGAAGATGCGGGTTGCGGATCGGCTGATTGACGACGACAGCCCCGAGCACCCCCTGCTACTGGACCGGCGGGTGAGCACCACTGACGCCACCCCGGCGGCCATGCGAGTGGCGGCCGGCACCTATGACATCTTCACCAACACCACCACATGGAACCTGCCCTATGCCGCTGCTGCACCCGTGCAGGCATGGTCGGCCTATGGGAGCGGCGGGGCCTGGGAGGAGGGGGTGAGAATCGCCACGGCCGACGCAGGCGAGGCAGCCATCACCGCAAGTGGCGATTGGTCAGCGGCCGACGTGTTCTTTGGTGAGACGTATGAGTTCCTGTACGAGTTCACCCGGTTTAAGGCCATGAAGGAGATCGGCGGGGGCAAGGTGGCGTTGAACGAGAAGCGGACACAGATCAGAAACGCAAAGCTGCGGTTCCATGAGACCGGCTACTTCGAGGCGATCGTCACCCCAGAGGGAAGGGCCGACTCGGTCCACCGCTTCACTGCCAAGGGGCCGGATGGCGAAGGGGTCTTTACCGTGCCGATCATGAGCGAAGGCCGGCGAGCCAGGGTCCAGCTGCGGAACGACACCGCCAGGCCGTGCAAGTTCACCACCTGCGAGTGGGTGGGACTCATTGCCGGCAAGGCCGCGACGCTCCAGTGATGCGGATGTGTGCGCCCCACCGGGAGCTGGTGGAGCGGGTGGCCCAGAATCTGCGGGCCAGCGACTGCGCCGAGGTGTTCGCCGCCGAGCGGCGCAGCGGCTACGAGGGGGCCATCGCCGCCTGGCGGGACAGCGACATCTGCCAGGCGATCATCGGCGACCAGGGCGAGGCCGTGGGCCTGTGCGGGGTCAACGGCCACTACATCTGGATGCTGGGCACCGACGAGCTGACCGCCACCGCCTCCCACCGCCTGCAGCTGGCTCGAGGGGCCAGGCGCTGGATCGCTGCAGTGGTGCAGCACAAGCTCGAGACGACCGGGCAATGCCTCCTGCATAACTGGGTCTGTGCAAGGAACCTAGAATCCGTGCGGTGGCTGAAATCCCTGGGGTTCGAGATGTCCCAACCTGAGCCCTTCGGCCACAGCCTGCAGCTGTTCCATCACTTCAGGATGGTGCGCTGATGCCGCTTCCTGAAGTTCTGGGGATTGGCCTGGGCGCGGCCAAGACCGGCCTGAACATCTTTGGCGCCATCGCCGGCAACAACGCTGAGAAACAGCAGTACCTGAACGAAAAGGGCTTTCAGCAAGCCAATCAGGTCTATGCCAGCTGGAAGGCGAGCTTTGACTCTGCCCTGGGCGATGCCCAGCAGCAGCAGCAGTACTGGGCCGCCACGGTCCAGCACAACCAGGATCTGGCCTATGCACGTTCCCAGCGGAATGTGGATCTGGTTCGTGCGATCAACCAGGCCGACGTGGTGCGGCAGACCCGGACGGGGGCCGGGGCCAATTTCATCCAGGCCAGCGAGGCGATCAGCCAGCAGATGGCCGAGCGGCAGATGCAGGATGCCGTGGCCCTGCAGCAATACACCGTTGCAGCACTGAAGAACCGGGCCGCCATCCGTGCCAACGGCCAGAGCGGCGCGACCATCGATCGCCTGTTCAACGACTTCTACCGCCAGGAAGGCGACTACCAGACCATCGCCGCCATCAACGAGGGCTTCAGGAACCGGCAGTACAAGCGGGAGCAGGCGGGCGTGGTGGCCGGCTATCTGAGCCAGTACAACAGCCAGCAGTTCTACGAGGCCCAGCCGTACCTCGAGCCCATGGCGCCGTTCGTGCCGTTGCCGGCGCTGATGGAACCAGCCGCCCCGACGATGACCGGCACAGGCCCCAGCGGCGCAGCTGGCGCCCTGCGGGTCGGAACGTCCCTGCTCCAGGGCCTGGACTTCGGCCTGAGCGCCTATGGCCAGATCAAGAACATG
Source organism: Cyanobium sp. CTOTU6536 (assembly GCA_036788375.1). Classification (GTDB taxonomy): domain Bacteria; phylum Cyanobacteriota; class Cyanobacteriia; order PCC-6307; family Cyanobiaceae; genus Cyanobium. Next base: position 11,806 of record DAIQNM010000004.1, read on the forward strand.
GCCAGCAGCGGCAAGGCAAACCCATTCGCAGGCGGCGGCAACAACACCAACCTGGCCTTCTCCCCCGGCCTGAGGCTCTACTGACATGGCACCCCGAGAGCTCCCCAACGGTCAGATCGTCCCGGCGGCCCAGCCGGTCGATGCCTTCATCCGGCCGGCGCAGCTGCAGGCGCGGGCTGGGCTGCCACAGATCCAGCTTCCGGGCGCCCCCCAGCTGCGGACAATCCAGCAGGGAAGCGGCGGGAGTGTCCAGGGCTTCAACCAGTGGGCCCAGCTGGCTGATGCCCTGGCCCCCTTCAGCGATGCGGTGATGAAGACCGCGATGCGTGGGGTGGATCTCTACGCCAGCAGCGAATACGAGAAGGGGCAGAACGAGGCGATCAGGGCCCAGGTGCTGGCCAACCAGCAGCGAGAGCGGGCGGGGGGCGAGTACGCCGCCGAGACCCGGAGGATGGAGGGGGTCGATCCGGTTGGCGCCCGGATGATGGACAAGGTGAATCCGTTCCGGGAGGCGGGACGGGTCAACCAGCTGTCACGACTGGCCGGGGCCGAGGCCAAGTCCTACATCGTCAACGCCTACCGCTCCAGCCCGGATGCGGCGACCTGGGATCCCCGCGACCCCCGGCTGACCGAGCTGCGGGCGGGCGCCACCCAGCAGCTGCTGAAGCGGTTCGGGCTGAACGAGAGCACCGCCGGCTTCCAGGACTATGTGGTGCCCGAGATCGGGCAGGCATGGGATCGGGTCACGAATGAACAGTGGGAGGACCGGCAGAACTTCCTGAAGGACACGGTGGCGCCGATGACGGCCACCGAAGTGCTCGCCACCTACGCCAACCTGCAGACCGCTGGGACGGTGGAGTGGGACGAGCGGGACTGGGCCGGTCGCGTGACGAGGCGCACGGCCGTCAAGGGCACCCCCGAGTTCCGAGAAGGCATCCGGGCCCGGGTGAATCAGGTGCTGGACCGGATTGGCCAGACCATGGGGATCCGGGGCGAAACCACCGAGCAGACCCGGAAGACGCTGCTGCAGCTGCTGGAGACCGCCAAGCGAGGAGATGGCGCCACGCAGGAGCTGATCGACATCCTGGGCGATGTGGAGGTGGGCCCCCCGGACAAGGACGGATACCGGGCCACGGCCAAACTCCTCTTCGCCCCGATGTTCCTTGATGCTGCGGACGAACGGGAGCGGCTGGGCTTCGAGCGTCAGGCCCGGCAGGAGAAGACGGCCCTGGAGGCTTTCAACAATGACCTGTTCGACGTGATGGGCCAGCTGCCCGAGGGGGATCCCCAGCGGAAGGCGGCCATCGAGCAGCTGATCGCCAAGGGGCGCAAGATGGGCCTGCCGATGAAATCGATGCTCGAGGCGGTGGACGAGGCCGGCGGCACCGTGGCGAACATCGCCATGCGGGAGACCGACACCACCAGCATCGATGACTTCTTCGTGGCCCTCGAGGAGATGGACCCGGCGGCGTGGAACACCCCGGGGCTGCTGAAGCAGCTGAAGCAACAGATGGCGGGCCTCCCCCAGGAGGAGCAGAAGGCCAACCTGAAGCGGTTCGCCAGCCTGGCCAGCAGCAAGGGGAAGGAGGGGCAGAACCAGAAAGGCAGCGTCATCAACCCGGTCATCGATCGGGCCGTGCGGGCGGCCCTGAGCCAGCAGTACCCCTCGAGCGTGAGCCAGGCGGCCATGCGTGGGGTGAAGGATCTGCAGGGCTTCATGGCCATGGGCGACGTGAACATGCGGACATCGGCCCAGCGGCTGAGCGACGGGCTGCGGAAGCACATCCAGACCCGGCTGGCCGAGGCGGCCAGGGCGAAGGGCAGCCGCCTGAGCGCACCGGAGGAGACCGCCGTGGCCACCGCGGCCTCAAGCGAGTACCTGAACACCAAGGACAAGAACCTGCGGGAGTACCTCTACCCCGGCGGACTGAACGGTGGCCCTGGCGTGGAAGGGGGCCGGGTGGCCCAGCCGACCCAGAACACCAGGGGGGAGAACGTGCCCACCCTGCCCCCCGGCCGGAAGCCCAACCCGGTCCCGGTGGTCACCAGCAGCAACCTGGACAACGTGGATCCCAAGGTGCTGCAGAGCGGCGCCGTGGTGCTGCGGAAGCCCGACACGCTACAGGAGGTTGAGCGGGTGCTGATGGGCCAGCCACCAAGCGCAGCTGTCCAGCGGGCGGCCCGGGCGGCCGGGATGCCGGTGGGTCAGTGGCTGCTGAAGCAGGCGGACGGCTACCCCGGATCCCTCACTCCCGGCGCACGGCAGGAGCTGCTCAGGCGCACCAACCAGGGCCAGGCCGCCGGCCAGAAGGTGAGCAGCGCCGGCAGATCCAGCTCCCCCTTCGCCGCCGCCGGAATGTGGCTGGCCGACATCCTGATGGGCACCCGTCCCGCCATGGCCTCCCAGGGAGGTGGGGGCAGCCAGTTCCCTTTTACGAGGAGGCCTGAGGCCGGGGGCGACTTCCCCTCAGGCGGCAGGTACACCCCGATCAAGGGGGTCATCATCACGTCAGCGGTCGATCCTGAATCGCCTGGCTTCGACATGGCGATCGAGGGCGGCCGGCGGGGGGCGCAGTTCCGCTGGCCCATGGCGTTCCGGGTCGTGGACATGGAGATCAACCGGCGCGAGAACAACATGGAGAGGACCGGCAACCGCTCCGACCGCTTCTACGGAACGAACGTCACCCTGCGGTTCCGCTCCCCGGTGGACGGGAAGGAGTACGACGTGATCTCCTCCCACCACGACAGCCTCAACCCCGCCCTACGGCGCGGCGGGAGCTACCCGGCCGGCACTTTCCTTGGCACCCAGGGACGCACTGGATCAACCACCGGCACCCACACCAGCCTGGATGTCTATGTGGCCGGCACCAGGCGGGCGGCGCCGATGGCGGTGCGGTCCCATCTGCGGGATGGCTTTGCCAAGGGCAGCACGTTTGGGGGCGGCGGCGGCCGGCCCATGCCAGCGCAAGGGACGCTAAGCGGCAGGGCCACCTACTACACCGGCAGCGGTGGCAGCGATGGCGTCCTGGGGGGCAAGACGGCCAACGGTGAAACCTTCACCGGCCGGCAGATGACTGCAGCCGTGCAGTGGTCGCTGAAGCCCAAGCTGATGAACAAGTGGCTGATCGTGGAGGACACCAAAACCGGCCGGCGGATCCGTGTCTGGGCCAATGACACCGGCCAGATGGGAGGCACCAACAAGAGGCCAGCCGATCGTTTGATTGACCTGTCACCGGTAGCCTTTGAGAAGCTATTCGGCTCCACTCGCCAGGGGGTCGGAAACATCCGGGTCACGGTTGATCCAAACCAAAGAGGGAGACCCTGATGCCTGTCGTTCTTGATTACGTCAACGGCAAGCCTGTCCGCAGGGGCACCCCCGATTCCTCTGCAGACCTGCAGCCATCGGTGGCTGAGGAGCAGGCCAAGCCCAAGGCCAAGCCGAAACCCAAGCCGAAACCCAAGCCGCCGGAGAAGAACTTCCTGCAGCAGCTGCAGAACGACATCACCTACGAGTTCAACCAGGCCCGCAAGGATCCAGCCAAGGCGGTGCTGCGGGCCCTGCCAAGCATCGTGCGGGGCCCCGGCCTCAACCTGACAAGGATGGGCGCGGTCCCCGTTGCCGGTGCGATCGACAACGCTGCCCGCATGGGCTACTCGATGTGGCAGCGGCACGTCGAGAAGAAGCCCCAGGCCGACCCCTCCAGTGGGCGGTTCGGGCAGTTCCTCGACCAGGCCGTTGACACCACCTATCGGGGGCTGGGGGCCACCCCGCCCAGCCAGCAGACCAAGGCGCAACGCGACCTGGACATGTTCACCCGATCGGGGGCGCTGAACATGGGCCTGATGGCCGTGCCCGGTCTGGGCCCCGCCCGGGCGCTGGCCGCCACCACCAAGCTGGGCAAGGCGGTGAAGGCGGCCACGGCCTTCGGGCTGAACGAGGCCGCCGCCCAGTTCCTGGACGACAACACCGGGGGCGGGTTCATGGACCTGCCCAACTCGGTGCTGCCCAAGAACATGCAGCTCCCCGGCGGGCTGGGGGCCCGGGCGGGCCAGCTCGACATGGTGGACTCGGCCCTGGCCACCTTCGGCGGGAACGTGGCCGGCGGCGTGGCGGTGGGCTGGGCTCTTAACAAGGCAGTGGGCCTGGCCGGCAAGGCGCTCCCCGGGACCATGCGCTGGCTGCGGGGCAACCGTGCCAAGGCTGAGGAGGTGGACGCCCGTGGGCGCCTTGCCACTGGTGGGGTGCTCGAGGACAACGGGGACGGCGCCTACCGGCCCGGTCCTGCCGTGGCGACCGCCGCCCCCCAGAAGCCCGCCACCTTCACTGAGGCCGATGCGGCGATGCGGCAGCGAGTGGGGGAAGCCCCGGAGGTGGACCCGGCGGCGATGGAGGCCCAGATTGCCGAGATGGAGGCGCGTTACAAAATCCCGCCCCCGGAGGACTTCGACGAGCCTCTGACACTTCAGCAGCGGATGGGCCGGGTTGAGCAGGTGGCGCTGGCGGACAGTGCCCTGCGGGACAAGACGGTGGAGGACTTCCGCCAGCCGCAACCAACGAGCCTTGCCGACGAGTTCGACCCCGACCTGGACCCGTGGGCCGACTACGACCCAGAGCTCCCCGAGGCCACCGATGTCCTGAAGACCCTGGACCAGATGGATCCGGCGGTGATTCGGGCGATGGATGAGACCGAGGGCTCCGTCACCGAGATGGTGCAGCAGGCGCAGCAGGCCCAGGCGGGCTTCCAGCTCAACCCGAACCTGCGGCTGGATCGGGTGGCGGCACCCACCGACCGGGTGAGCCGGCTGTACCTGGAAGGGGCCGGCGAGGCTGAGGGCTGGGATCAGGTGATCGAAGCACTGAACCCCACCGATCTGCGGTCGCTGGCCCACCCGTCCAACTCGCCCGAGCTGGCGGCCAAGATCGAGAGCCTCACCGGCAAGGAGTGGGAGGAGCTCACCGCGGGGGACATCCGCCTTGGGATGCGGGCCCTGTCCAAGGAGGGCCGCACGGTGCTGGCCGAGCGACTGACCGGCAAGGAGTTCATGGGCACCGACGAGATTTCGGTGGACCCCCAGCGGTTCCAGTTCAAGCAGGGGACCGATGGGCAGGGCCAGCAGACCGGCGCCTCGCTGTCCGAGGAGGAGTTCTGGAACCCCCGGGCCGAGGACGTGATCGAGGTGTGGGACGACCCGGCGGATGGCAAGACCTATGTGGTCAACGGCCACAACCGGCTGGCGCTGGCCAAGCGGCTGGGGATCCCGAGCCTGCCGGTGCGCCGGATCGCCGCCACCAAGCCATCGGCGGCCCGTGCGTTTGGGGCGATCGCCAACATCAGCCAGGGCCAGGGCAATGCGTTCGACGCGGCCAAGTTCATCCGCGAATCGGGCATCACCACCCCCGAGCAGCTGAAGCAGGCGGGGATGACCGGGGAGCGCAGCTGGGCCCGTGACGGCCTGGCGCTCAGCAAGCTGCCTGACGACCTTTTCAAGGCCGCGGTGGACGACGACATCAGCCTGCGGAAGGCGGTGATCATCGGGGAGTCGGGCCTGCCTGAGACCGGGATGCGGATGCTGGCCGCTGAGGTGCGCCAGAACCCCAGCATCCCCGACTGGGAGCTGAAGGAGATCGGGACCATGACCGCCAGCTCCCCAGCCGTGAAGACCCGCCAGGGGGGCATCCCTGGCATGGAGAGCTATGGAGTGGACGAGGGCGCCAGGGCCAAGGTGCGGCTGGTGCGGGCCGTGGAGGAGGCGCTGCGGAAGGACGCCAAGGTGTTCGGTGGTGTCGCCAAGGCCGCCGGCCAGCTGGAGGGCAAGGCTGCGAACACGATCAACCGGGCCGGCAGCAAGGCGGTGGCCGAGGAGGCCAACACCGGCCTGGCCGCCTTCACCCGCCTCAAGTACCTGTCAGGCGAGGTGTCCGACCGGCTGACCCGTGCAGCGCAACAGATCGCCGACGGCGAGCAGCCGGGGGCGGTGGCCCGCCAGGTGGCCGACGAGATGCCGGCGATCCTGCAGCGGGAAATGGACAACGCCATGGGACGGCCCCAGGCCGCCGAGGTGCCCGAGGTGGACCCCGATCAGGTGGACCTGTTCGCCCCGCCCGAGACCGCCCCAGCTGCACCGCCGCCGCTGACCGCTGCCGAGCTGGAGGCGGCGAAGCTGCGGGTGGTGGCCCGTGCCCTGAAGGAGGGCGAGGCCCGCCCCAACACCACCCCGATGCCCGAGCTATCCGAGGGGCCCCGGGTGGACCCGCAGGAGGCGCTGGCTGACCTGCAGGCCCGTGGGGGCATCGAGGAGGACAGCCCCGCCATGCGGGCACTGGAGGACGAGCTGCGGCTGGTGGAGGAGCAGGCCCTGCAGGACGCCGCGGCCCGCCAGGACGCCATCGAGGCGATGAAGGACGCCTATGGCTACGACGAGCTGACCTTCAAGGAGAAGAAGGCGCTGGGGATGACGGAGGGGTGGGAGGAGCGGCTGGACCCCGACACCCAGGCGCTGCTGGACGAGGTGGATCAGGCAGCAGATGCCCTGCGCCAGTCCACGGCAGACGGTGCCCAACTGGCCCAGCGGATGCGCGAAACCGAGATGGGCCTCTACGACGTGGTGGACCCCTCCGAGCGCGGCGCTGATCAAGTGCTCCCGACCGGGGGGCTGCGGAGGCCCATCCGCCCCGTCCCCCTGCAACTCACCCAGACAGCCCAGCCCGAGTTCGCCCTGCCGGAGTCGCTGGGCAAGGCCACCCCCCGCTACGGGCAGTTCACCGTGGCGTTCGACTCCGATCTGGACCGGGCTGCCTACATCCTCCAGAACGACCTGAAGAAGCCCAGCAAATCGGCCGCGGCGTTTCGTGAAGCGGTGCAGGCTGCGGGGCTGAACCCTGCGGCGGTGGCCGCCCACGGCGCCAGGGTGAAGGCGGCGCTGAAGGAGCTGGCCAAGGGCAAGGGCAAGGGCGAGCTGCAGGTGCCCCGGCAGCCGTGGGATGCGGGGGAAATGGCGAGTGCCCGGGCGGCTGCAGCAGTCAGCACCCACTCCGAGGCCGAGGCCCGCATCATCGAGAAAACGGCCAAGGCCCTCATCAGAAAGGTGGCGGGTGACGAGGCCACCATCAGGTTCAAGAGGGTCTACGAGGACATCGTGAAGCCCGCGGCATGGGGTGGCGATGGTGTCAAAACTACCCAGCGAATGGGCTTCTACCGGTTCTCCGAGGATCTGATCCAGATCAACGGCACGGGCACGGCCGGCCTGCAGGACACGGTCGAGGTTGCGTTCCATGAGGCTTTCCACCGGATCCAGTTCATGGCACTAGGCGACAAGGACATGAAGGTGCTGGACGGGGCCCTGGCCCGGCTGAAGGTTGATCTAGGCGCCCGAGTTGATGGGATCGCCTACATTGAATCCCAGGCGGTCGCCTTCCAGCGGTATGCAAGGGCAAGGACTTTCGGAGAAAACCCCATCGCGGCGCTCATCGGCTCCGACCTCACTGCCCTTAGACGGCTGCCAACCAGGATCGAGAAAACCGCAACGGCCGTTATTGCCGCGTTCGACAGGATTGCGGATTTTGTCGAGAGGACTATCAATGCTATTCAGGGCAATGGGTTTGAGTCCGTCAAAGGAATCTTCCAACGAGCGTACAACGGTGCTTTAAGCGAATCACTGCCAGACGATGCAATCGGTGGCTCCGATCGGATGGGCATGATCCGGCGATGGCACAACTTCGACTCCACTCGCCAGAAGCTGGGCGCAGAGCTTTCTGCTATCGACGCCCAGATCGCTGACATCCAACAACGTGCCGCCAGGGAGGGCTGCTGAACATGGCCAACACTTGCGACGACGCCTTCCAGCAGATCCTCGATCTGCAGAAGCAGCAGCAGGAGCTGCGCCGGCAGCTGTCCGACTCCGAGCGGGCCCGCAGGGCGGGGGAGACCTTCACCCGTGCCGAGGTCGGCAACCAGATCATCCTGCCCGGCGCCGGCCGGGCCCCCCGGGTGCTGGACGACAAGGAGCTCAGCCGGGGGCTGCAGCAGCTGGCTGACAACCTGGAGAGCCCCGAGCTCGAGGCCCACGTCCAGCGCAGCTTCGGGGATTCGGCCCGGCCGATCGGCGCCGAGGGCCTGTTCCAGAACTACGACCGCATCCTGCGGGAGGTGGATGTCTCCCAGGCCGAGGACTACGCCAAGCTGGCCGAGGCCCTGGGCCTGACGTGGCGCAACATCGACCCGAAGGACCACGCCTTCGTCACCCAGACCTACGGGCCCGAGCGGATGGCCGAGATGGTCGCCCAGGCGCTGAAGGACTTCGGTGTGACCGTGCCCGAGGTGGCGGCCCGGATGGCCAACGATGCAGCGGGATTCGCCGGGATGGTGGAGCGGATGACCCGGATCCGCCTGTTCGCTGATCGGACCAAGCACCAGTTCCTGGGGGCCACCGGCCGGATCGGCGACTTCATGGACTCCCTGCCCGGTGCGGTGGTGCCCGACGCCCTGAAGCAGGAAGCCTTCAAGTGGTACAAGCTGGCGCTGCTGGGCGAACGGCACTTCGCCTATGCCCGGCGGCGCACGGCGCAGAGCCTCAGGAGCCTCCAGGACGACATGGGGGAGGGGGCGATCCCCGACTTCACCGACTCCCCCTGGCTGAGCCCGGAAGGCGCCAGGCTGGATCCTGGCGGGGCTGGCGAGGGGGCGATCAAGGGGCCCGCCGAGACGCTGGGCCTGACGCCTGACGACGTGAGCAACGACAGCGTGATCGGCAAGATCATCGAGGCCGTGGACGAGGGGCCCGCCGGGCTGAAGACCCTGCGGGACATCCAGGAGACCATCAACCTGGAGGGCTTCGATCCCAAGGCCAAGCTGGACGAGGGCTGGTTCAACGCCACCATGCGCCGCGGCCGGGCCTTCGCCAAGGACAGCCAGCTGAGCGGCGTCACGACCCAGATCAAGTCTGGGGAGATGACGAACGTGGTGATGATGCTCTACGGGCCGGTCCAGAAGACCTTCAAGAACGGCATGACGATGGTGCCGGCCGGCACGGACAGCCTGAAGCGGCTGGGGCTGGTGGAGGCCGCCAAGGTGAGCGCCAAGTCCTACAGCTACGCCCTTCACGCCACCAGGATCGGCCTGAAGAAGATGATCCACGACGCCTACTTCGAGGGCAAAACCCGGTTCGGCGGGAACCCCGATGTCTACGGCACCAGGATGTCCAGCAACGCCGAGGTGCGGGCCGAGGCCAACGCCATCAGCAAACAGGCATGGTCGCAGAAGAACTTCCTGGCAAACGTGGCCATGGCCGGGCCGAAGATCAACGCCGCGGCACGACTGAAGCTCCAGGAGCTGTGGAACGACATGCCGCTGCAGCCGGCGCTGCGGATGCTGGGCATCTTTGATGAGGTGCATGGGAAGTTCCAGTACCTGTTCCACCTGATGAGCGACCTGGAGGTGAAAGCCCGGGCCGAGTCGGTGACGCTGGGCCTGGACACCGAGGCGAAGCGCAACGCATGGGTGCAGGACCAGCTCGAGCAGGCGGTCTATCAGGCCACCCCCACCGAGGCGAACATCAAAGCCTTCCGCAAGCAGATGAAGCTGGGCCTGATGGACGACCAGGCCGACATGGACATCGTGGGCGATGGCCGCATGACCGACCAGCAGGTGATGGACCTGATGGTGGAGCAGGAGATGGCCGGCGCCCCCACCTTCGCCACCCAGGCCAGCGTCCGCGCCTTCGACTACGCCACCGGGACGCGGATGCAGAACCATCCCAGCTCCGAGATCCTGCGGTTCGGGGGGAGCTCCCTGGACCCCATCAGGAGCATCGACACCAGCGTGATGGAGCTGAAGCGCAACTGGATGTTCGACACGGTGTTGCCCTACTGGCGGGCCCCGGCCAACGCCCTGCTGTTCGATCTGCGGCTGGCCACCAGCCCCTTCTATGACCCCATCAAGATGACCACCCTGGCGCTGAAGGGGAAGGCCGGCAGCGAGGAGTTCGCCGAGGTGGCCAGCCGCTGGGCCATCTCCATGGGCCTGCTCGCCCTGTTCGGCGCTGCAGACCAGGCGGGACTGATCGAGGGCAACACCAACCCCGACCCGGCGAAGCGCAACAGCTTCATGGGCATGCCCTACCTGGGCGGCCTGCCGATCCTCTCCACCCTGTTCCTGTGGAAGGACGTGAAGGACGCCCTGGACGGCGGGGGCGCCAGCGACCTGGACGGGAACGAGTCTTACAACGGCATCGCCCAGGTGCTGACCGGCTACATCATGCGGGGCACCGGCATTGCCCAGCTGCAACAGCTGGTGACGGCCTTCAGCGACGGCAACATGGACGCCTGGGATGCGCTGGTGGCGTTCGGCGGCTTCCAGATCCAGGGCAACTACATCCCGTTCTCCGGAGCGGCGCGGAGCGTTGATCGGACGATGGGCACCGACATTGCCAACCAGTACCGGGACGGCAAGGACAGCCCCAGCTTGGTCTACAACCAGGGGGTGCTCGAGACCGACACCGACGACCCGTTTGCCCCGGTGCTCAAGAAGCTCCGCGACCTGGCCTACAACACCGTGCCGGTGCTGGCGGGCCTGCCGGGCAACCGGAAGGATCAGGACTGGCTGGGGAGCCCCAGGGGCCACATCGCCGGCATCGATTTCGCCCGGGTGATCCCGATCGGCTTCCCCGGTGCCTGGCCACGCGACCCGATCTACCCCGAGCTGGAGAACCTGGGCCAGCTGGACCCACCGCTGGAGTTTCGCAGGAGGAACCTTGACGGGGTGGGGATGTCGGCCGCGCTGCAGCGGGAGGCGATCGACATCTACGGCAGCACCCCCGGCGGCTCCCTGCTGGCCACCAACGCCCTGCTGGGCAAGTCGGTGAACATCAGCCTGCCGATCAAGTTCTCCACGGTGCTGCCCAACGGGGTGCGGATCGTGGACGGCGAGACGGTGCGGATCGACCTGGGGCCCTTCCTCGAGAAGCACGTCAAAGGGAAGAAGGTGGCCGACGCCTTCCGCTCCCTGTTCAACGACCCGATCTACCAGGCGATGGAGGGCGACCAGAAGCTGACCTCGAACCTCGCCCTGCGCGACCAGCCCCAGGCCGTGCGCCGCCGGCAGCCGGGCCAGCTGATGGTGAAGGCGATCAAGGACTATTACCTGGACGTGACCCGGATGCAGCTCGAGCAGCGGGCCGCCGCCGGCACCAGCCCCGAAGCGAAGGCTTGGAGCGATGCCAAGACCCGGGCGGTTCAGGGCGCCACCAAGGACAGCATGGACCGGCTGCAGCCGCTGATTCGGGCGCTGGGGGGCGGGCAGTGAACAACCGCACGGCCAAGGCCCTGGGGGGCGCCTCAACGCTCGCCATCGTCCTGGGGATCGGCTACCTCGTTGACTGCCGCACAGACCCCAAGGCGAACCGGGCCGAGTGTTGGGTGGCCGGCGGCGGGCTGATGGGGATAGGTGGTTCCTACAAGCTGGGCTATGCCACCCCCAACCCTGACATCACCCCCAGGCAGCGGCGGCAGGCGGCCCAGACCGAGAAGGTGGAATAGGCGACCAGGCGCGGCAGAATGTCTGCATCAGTGCAGAGCCGCAGTGCCCGCCCTCCCCTACTCCTATCGGATCTACCCGGGGAACGGCACGACGAGAGCGTTCAGTGTTCCCTTCCCGTACATCTCCCGCCAGCACGTCGGGGTCTTTCTCAACTGGACCGCCAACCCCAACACCCCCGGCGAGGCGCTGGAGCACGGCATCGACTACGAGTGGGTCGGGGGCACTCAGATCAATGCCACCGTCGCCCCGGAGGCCGGGCAGACGATCGCAGTTGTCAGGGAGACCCCGATCGACGGCCAGGTGGTGGAGTGGCAAACCGGATCGCCGGCCACCGCTTTTGAGCTGAACACGGCAGACCGGCAGGTGCTCTATGTGGTTCAGGAGATCCTGGATCGCAAGGACTACGCCCCAGTCTCAGGCTTTGCAGCATTTGCGGGAAGGGCCAACACGGCATTTCCCGATAACGAGGAGCCCAAGATTTTCTATGTCCGAAGTGACGGGGACAACGCTGCAGTTGGCCGCAACGCCCACACGGCTTTCAGGAACATCGAACACGCCCTTGAACAGGTAGCGGAACTGGGTGAACCGTGGACCATCAAGATCCTCGATGATTTCACCACATCAGGAGAGCTGGATGTTCCTGATCGCTGCAGAATCATCGGTTCCAACTTCCAGAGGGGCACCGTTTGCAGGCCCACCAGCGGGAGCGAAATTAGCAACGTGTTCCGTTGCGGCAATGGAGCCCACCTTGTCAACCTGAAATTCACCGGCTGGCAAATCGACAGCTTCAGCAACCCCACAAAGGGGTTCGCCATGACCTTCCGACCAGGAGCGATCATCCTTCCCGGCGGTGTGCCCTATGGCCAGAATTGCGTGGTGACCTCAGACACCACTGCAGAACCCATCCCGTTGGAGATGGACGCTGGCGCTGGCAACCCCGCTCATCCCAAGGGCGGTGGCTGCGTCTTGGCTGATGCCTCCGTCCTGTCCGCCTACAGCGTCTATCCAAACATCATGACCTGGGGCTTTACACCATCCAGTGCCAACGGGATGGGCTATGTAGCCCGCAACCGGGGATTTATCAACCCGGTCAACGCTATCGGTGTTGGCGCCCACCGCCACTTCATGTGTCTTGATGGTGGCCAGATGGTGGTCAGCGGATCCAGCTCCCAGTTTGGAGACTTCAGCTTTTGGTCAGAAGGCAGCACCCGCACAGTCGCCCCTGTAGCTGTTGCCGGCTTTGGCTCAATCTACCCTAATGCCATGCCAACGGCTGGCGCCGTCATCGCCGCCCAAAAAGCAGGCTTGATTGACGACATGTGGGCTCACTTGGTAAGTAATTATGGCGCATCCAGCTGGCCTGCGGGCTACGAGGCGCTCACCCGGAAAGATGCAGGACTATTCCTCGATTCACTGGCCTCAGCTCTGACGAATAGGTATGAGCGGCCTATGCTTTACTTCGCCGAAGGTCTATTTAGATTTGACGGTGTTTGCGTCTATCCCTATACCTACCATGCGGCATTTAAGGCCAGTTGGGACAGGCTGCTGGCAACGCTGACCGCCAGCAACGTCCTTACCGTGCAAGCCGTGGCCGCCTCGCTTGCCCTTGTGGAAGCCCTCAAGAGTACGGTCGATAATTACTGGTTTGAGATCGGGGCTGGCCCAGCACCAGCAGTCGTCACGACGGTTCGACGCCGCCTTCGGAGCCTAATCACAGCGATCAACCACCAGTGGACTGCACCATTGTCTGGTGTTGAGTTTTTCCGGGTGCCCCCAGCCCGTGATTCCCGACGAATCCAGCGAAGCATTGTTCAACGCAACGGTGGCAAGGTCAAATTTTCCGGCCAGGACGACGCCGGCAACGCAGTATTTGTTGGCGGTCTGCGGATTGACGCCCGCAGCGGCCAGTTGGGCGGGCCGCCGTTCGACCTGGCCATTCGCGGCCGCGTCACTCGCGCCGTCCTTTCCCGGAGTTACTGACCATGCCTCGTATCAACACCGATCAGCCATCCAGCGGCAGGCCGCTTGCATTGGCAGTGCCGATGTCAAACGACGGCGGATTCTTGTCCGCTGCTTGGACACTGCTGGCAGAGGCACCCGACTTCTCGGTTCCAGGGACAGGCGATCCAGGGGTGACTGTGGATCCTGCCAACGCAGACAGGGAGCTTCGCCCTGGTGAAGTGTTCATCGAAAGCCCCCTCACTGTTTCCAACGTCACCGGCACATCCAGGTGGGTCGAAGTGATGGTCGCCCTGCAGGGGATCGGGGGCGCTTACGACGGAGCAGTTGTCCTCAACGGGGCCGACAAGAGCATTTTCTGTATTCCAGCAAACGCAAGCATAGGTCGAATCTACAACCCGGTGACTGGGGTAGTCTCCACACCGGCTGGAGCGTATCCCGGCAACCTCACTAGCTTCTCAACTGGGGTGAAATTGAGCGACGGTAAAGTTTTTGTCTTGTGTAGCCGATCAACGACGGCCAGGATTTACGACCCCGTGGCCAACAGCGTATCTACTCCAGACGGCACTTACCCTCTGGGCTTTGCGGTTGATTCTGTCTTGCTGAATGACGGCAGAGTATTTCTGCCTCCGGTGACTGCCACAACCGCCAGGATTTACGACCCTGTGGCCAACAATGTCACCACTCCAGGGGGAACATACCCAGGCAACCAAGGCCACGCTGGAGCGGTCAAGCTCGCAGACGGCAAGGTATTTATCGTCCCCTTCAACTCAACAACAGCCCGTATTTACGATCCAGTTGCAAACACGGTCACAACCCCTGGAGGCACATTCCCTGGCGGCGAAGCCTTCCGAACTGGAATACTGATGAACAACGGGAGTGTCCTGTGCGTTCCCAATGCTGTCTCCGAGGTTCGGATCTTTAATCCTGCTGCGGGAGGTTCGGTGACGGCAGCGATTGGCTCCTCAGGCAATGGCTACATCGGAGCCGTCAACTTGCCTGATGGCAGGGTGTTCTTGGTCCCTCATACCAGGACCACTGGAGCTATTTACGATCCAGCCACAAATACTGTCACGCTTACGCCTGCCGTATTTCCCGGCGAGGCTCAATTCAAGGAGGCGGTATTGATTGAGGCTGGCCCCAATACGGGCAAAATCTTTATGGTTCCCCACAACGCCACCCAAGCAAGCATCTATGACCCGGCGACTGGGATTCTTGACACGGTTGAGGGAAACTTCCCCTGCTGCGCCGAGGAGATAATCGTTGCTCCTAGAACATCAGTCGCAAGCAACACGGCAGTGCGTATCCCGATCCAAGGCCTGCGCCTCCTCAAGACCACGTTCACGCATAGGGTCGGAGGTCGCCTTTTCGCCAGGGCAGAGATCGACGGGGCTCTTAAGGTGTACGGATCAGCGTCAGAGGGTGAAGCCGCAACCCATGCGCCAAACACCGACTGATGCCATGACTTTCGATTCCCTTTCGAGTCCAGAGACACCGACCGAGAGGGGCGGCATGGCCCAAACGGTCGGCCGGATCGAAGGCCTCCTGGAGGCGATCCGCGAGGACATGCGGAACGCGGCCGACGCGCAGCGGGCGTTGGTCTGCAGGCTGGAGGACAACGAGGCCCGGCTGAGTTCACTTGAGACCTGGAAGCAGCTTTTGGGTCAGCACGAGAACAACCGCTTGAACCGAAACAGGACCATCGGCGCCATCGGCCTGGCGCTGCTGGTGCCGGCCATTGGCTTGGTCGCCGAGGTCAACCGATGGATCCACTACCTCGTAGACCGGACCGGACCGGCTGACAGCCGCCCAGCGCCGCCACCACGCCGCCCTACCCCTTGAACACGATCGCCCAACCACTGGCCGGTCCATCCGCCAGCCACCTGGGCCCCCAGTTGCGCCTGGAGTAGCTCAGGGCTGCCCCGTTCTTGTTCGGCAGGTAGCCGCCGCCGATCAGATCGGCCTCGCCGTAGGGGTCGTAGTGGATGGCATGGGTCGCAGTGGCGCCGCTCACCAGGGACCAGTGGCCGTGGTCCCGCTTCGGCCGGCTGGCGGGGCCGTTGTGATACCACCCCACTGCCACCACATTGCCCTTGGCGGTCTCGTCAAGCAGTAGCGGCCATGTGCCGTTCTGGATGTACTGAGTCTTGATGCCCAGCCTCAGCAGCTGCATCACATGGGCGTCGGCATCGGCGCTGCTCTTGCCGACCGCCAGCAGCAGCCGCAGGTATTGATCGTCGGCGTTCTTCCCGGTGAGGATCCCCGGCCGGTAGAAGTTGGCAAACATCGTCATGGTGCTGGAGAAGCACATCCGATCCGCCATGCCGGGGATCTCGCTATCGGTCTGGGGCTGGTAGATCACCCGCCGGGACGGCTTCACCGTCGGCGGCTGGAGCGGATTGGGAGGGCCCTGGGCGCCTTCAGGAGAGAATGTCCTGGCCCAGCCGGCATCGGCCGCCATCAGGCCTGCCTGGGCCCCCAGGATGCCCTTCCGCAGCTGCAGCACCGCCTCCCGCTGGTGTGGCAGGCCCCGATAGTGGCTCCAGTGGTCCAGCCAGCGGTCCTCACTGAGCAGCTCGAAACCGGACGCCATGATGAGAGGAGTTCTGCACCGCTGCATCATGACCAAGGAAAGCCTGAACGAGAAGCTTCAGCAGCTCCATGAGGACGTGGTGGAGGTGATGAGCTTCCGACTGCAGGGCGAGGCGGTCACGAACGACGACATCAAGACCGCCCTGGCTCTGCTGAAGCAGAACAACATCACCGCCCCCCTTGGCGAGGCCGTGCCCGACGCTCAGCGGGCTGCGAGACTCGCCGGCAAGCTCAAGTTTGACGGCATCAATGAGAAGCGCGGTGTGGTGCTGCCCTTCAGCGCCCCCGGATCTGCGGCCGCTCAATCCCCCCAGCCACCCTCCCCCGCCGAGTCGGCATGATCCCCATCGCCATGGCATCGGCTGAGCCGTTGGCGGTGTCGAAATAGCAGTCGAGCACCGCCTGGTCGAGCTCGTCCTGACGGGCCCTGGCCTGGCGGCCCTGGTCCTGGGCCACCGACTCCACATACCAGGCCGCGGCGATCGACAGGGCGTCGATCCGGTCGTAGAACTTCAGGCTGCCCCGGTCGCCAGTGATCCGGCTGAGCTGAAACGCCAGGCTGCGCTGGTGCCCAGTCTCCGAATCCATCTCGGCCTCGAGGTAGTCGTTGGCCAGAACCTCCTTGCTGACCACCATCCGGTGCTGCTGGATCAGCGGCGCCAGCACGTCCACAATCCGGCGGTCCTTCAAGACCGCCGACCGTGGCGCCGGCTCGATGCCCACTGGATAGATCGCCTGCAGCACCGGCGCCAGCAGGTTGTCGAACATCCCATCGCCGAAGTTGGGCTCCGTGACGACCAGATTCACCCGCCACCGCTGGGCCACCAGCGCCAGCTGCTTCAGCGCCTCATCGCTGTAGCCCATCCGAGTGCCGCCGACCTCGAGGACGAACAGGTTGCCGTTCAGTTCGGCCACCACCGCCCAGGCCATCTCATCCTGGCCGCGGCCTGACGGATCGATCGCCAGGATGCAGCGCCATTCGTCCTCCCGGGCGATCCAGTGGCCGACGAACGCCGGCCGGTAGTACCAGCGATCCGCCCCCATGCCGGTGCAGACCAGCTCCTGATACCGCATCTCGGCGGCGTTCCCCCAGCTGATCGTTTCCGGCAGCGCCTTCCCGTCCAGCCCCAGCACGATCAGGTCGCCCAGGCGGATCGGGTACTTGTCGAGGGTGCTGAGACGGGTGTTCAGCATGTAGTTCAGCTGCCAGCTGGTGCGGGTGTTGCCCAGCTCCCGCTTCAGCAGCTCCTCATGGCCGAACCGCTCCGGGTCGGTCGGCGCCCCCACCAGCGATGGATCCGCCAGCACTTCCTGCAGCATCAGCGGATCCAGGCCGCCTTCGTAGCAGCCGATCTCGGCCTCTTTCTTCGGGTCCGGGTATCGCGCCGGCCAGAACCGGATCTTGTAGCCCCGCTCCCGGCACAGCTTCAGGTACAGGCTGGTTTCGAGGTGCGGCGTCCCGAGGAACAGGATCCGCCGGGGCAGCAGCTGGCCCGCTTCCGGAAGGATGATCTGCTCCAGTTCCGTCACGGCATGAGCCAGCCGCTCCTGCTTGAGCGGGGTGATGCTGTTGTTCAGGGTCTCGATGTCGTCCGGGATCGCGCAGGTGCAGCGTTTTCCGGTCAGGCTGCTGGAGAGGATCCCGCAGGCTCGCACCGATGGCGCCTGATCTCGGCCCGGCACCACCGGCCCTACGTCGAACGCCCTGGCCGAGCTGCGGCCATCGGGCAGCGGCGCCAGGCACTGCAGGATGTCGATGGTCTTGAACCAGTTCAGCATCTGCGTGGTGATCTCCATCGCCTTCTCCGTGGTGTTGGAGGGGATGAGGATCTTCTCCTCAGTCGGATCGAGCCTCAGGCGATGGCTGGCCACGATCGCGGCCATGGTGCTCTTTGCAATGCCCCGGAAGCCCACCGTGATCTGCCGATCGGGGCCGCTGTTCATCCAGTCGAGGATGCCCAGCTGCTGCTTCGTCGGCCCCCCGTCAGGATCCACCAGGCCGAGCTCCCGCAGGATGTAGGCCGTGAAGTTCTCGAGGGGCTCGAGCTCAGGAGGAAGGGGCTCCCAGGGGATCACTGACCCACCCGCACCTTCGACCTGATCGCCTTTCGGGTGTCGCCCTTCTTCGCCAGCCGCGCCAGATAGGCCTCATCCGACTTCCGCAGCGCCAGCTCACGCGCCCTGGCCGTCAGAAGCCGGCGATCCACCAGGGAGTCCACGCACTCCTGCCGCCCCGGCGGTTCCGGGACACCGGCGGCCCCCAGGATCTGGGTCCAGTTCACGGGGAAACCCTCCCACCGGCAACCGGCAGAAGGGCTCCAGGAGCCGCTGTCAGCGTCGGCCACCCCACCACCACAGTGGAAGGACGCGCAGCAAGCATCAGCTCCGGCAGCACCCTAACCCTCCTCCCACGCTTCGTCCTTGTCAGGCGTAGTCGGGTCATCCGCCACCAGATGGCCCTTCGCGTTGCGGGCCCGCTTCCGGGTGCCCTTCGGGGGCTTCTTCACTTCGGGGATGGCCGCTGGTGCGTCCCGCTGTTCCCGGCGGGCGATCGCCGCATCCAGCACATCCTGGGGAACGTCGGAGCCGTAGCGCACCAGGCCCAGGTCGATCCGTTCGTGGTTGGGGACGTAGGGCACTGCAGGGGTGCAGAAGTCCCTCTGATGCTACCGGGAAGGGGAAGGGTTCCTGGGCACGATGAGCGTCATCGCCAAAACGTTCTCCGCTGCCGCCAGATAGCGGAAGGGCCTCCACGCAATCAGTATTCCCCTTCTGGTGCGTGGCGCCTCAAGGACAAACGCATAAGAGAAAGCATGTGTGTCTGGGAACCACATGACACGACAGTGACAAGGGATAGAAGCTGATGGTTCCCACCCAAATCTTTCAGACGCAACAAGCCTTGCCTGTTTCCAGCGGATCTGAAACTCGACGATAAAAGGATCATTGAAGCTCGCCTCATCGTCCCAGTCGTCGCTGTCAAGCACGAAGTCAGCCACGGTCTCCCTGACCGTTTTTAGCTTGTTCCAGCCCCATTCAATAGGAGGCATGTCGTAGGCATAGACGAATGAATCAGAGAACGTCATCAGAGAGATCCAGTAGGTGGTTGTGGTGGTTGTGGTGGTGGTCAGGCAGATGCGAGAAACTCGCGCTCGGCCTCCCCGAGGGCCTCGAAGGCTTCGACACAAGCCTGAGTGTTTTGCATGGCTGAACAAACGTCCGATGCCGTGAGGAAAGAGCTCGGCTTCACGCCTCGATCTCTGCAGTCCCAAAGGAAATCTGCGGCCAGGTCTCCGACGGGATCGGCGCGGCGGGCCTGCTTCTTGAGCCAGGCGCCGAAGCTGCGGGTGGTCATGGTGCTGTCGTTGGTGGTGGTGTTCATGCCGCCTCAAGATCACCCGGAACCGGGTGCAGGTGGCGGCCATCGATCGCTTCGCTGAACTGCTTCCACAGGTAGCCGCGGCGCTGGGGGCCGCCCACCGAGGCGATGTATGGGTGGATCAGAAACATCCGTTGGCCGGTGGTTTCATCTCGCCCTCGAGCGATCAACTGGTGGCGAAGCAGAACGGCGATGCTGCGCCGCATCTGAACCGGATCCCGCGCCAGCTGTTCGGCCAGGGCGTTGGCAGTCACGTTGACCCGGCCGGTGTTCGGATCCATGCGGTTCATCAGCAGGTACAGCACCCCGATCTCGCCGAAGTTCAACTGCTTCTCCCGGACCAGGGCGTTCACGATGTCAGAGGCGAGCCAGTGCATGGCAAACCGATCAATAACGGGATCGTTATGAGGTTGAGGCATCTTCAGGATAGGACCATTGCAGGAGTGCAGAAGTGACCCTACTGGGTTACACGTTTCCTAGCAACCCTCCCATCTCCATCCCTTTCCAGCAGCAGGGCCGTTTCGAGATGCTTCTGAGTATCTCTCTAGTCAACCGAGCGTGAGTCGAGGGGGACGTACCTCCAAGCCGCCCGCAGGGCACCTACCAGGGCCGGAGGCCCGCAGGCTGTTGCAGGGGCCCCCGCCATTCTGCCAAACACACCCAGACCCACCTCCCGATGGTGAAGCAGTGGGCGAAGCCCAGCTGCGCCGACGACCGCAGGGAGGAGGAGGGTCCATACGCCTGCACCACCAGCACCCCCGAAACCACCCCAGGAAGCCCCCTGCACCCCTTCGCGGGTATCTCTGCACCCCTGCAGCTCCCAGAGGGGCCTTCTGGGGGCTCCTGGGGACCAGTTCCCACCTGGCAGGACCAGGGAGGGGCTCAAGAAGGGGCAGATACCACGGGAACCAGGGAAAACGCAAGAGGTATTTTTTTGGGGCGCGGTTTGTTGGGGTGTATCCCACGCGTGGCGCGGCAGATTCCCCCCCCCTGCCGGGGGCCTGCCGGCGCCACCTGGCCACCCTGCAGGGAATCGGCACCGATGCGGGCAGATCCCAGGCCACCACTGGGCTGATAGAAGATTGGGCATCCGCTGCAGGGGTGGTGCGGGCCCGCCCTGGGCGCGCGTGGGGTTCCTATGGGTCTATGCGTCTAGGGGAATGTTACGTTTTGTTAAAAGTACACCTCTCCCACCCACCATCGCCCATGCGACTACGCATCATGGGGGAGACCTGCAGGGGTGGAGCGATCCACACGGCTGCAGGGACCACCACCACCACCACCACCACGCCTAAACCCCTGCAACCATGCAACGAACCGCACCAGTGCAGCCGCCGCCCGATCTGGGCCTGCTGCTGCTCACCATCACCACCGACGCCATGATCTGCATCGTCCGGGATCTGCTGGTCCCTGTGGTGGCCCTGGGTATCACCCTGGCCACCCTGTCGATCCCTGTGCCCAAGCTGCCCAAGCAGCCAGCACCAGCACCCGCCGCGGCCCTGGGCCTGCCTCCCGCCCGGGAGAACCTCGAGGCCCTGCCCGTGGTGCAGCTGCGCCAGCTGGCCCGTGCTGCTGGCCACAAGGCCCTGGCCCGCTCCGGCCGCCGTCAGCAGCTGCTGGAGGTGCTCGCATGAAACCCACCCGCTACCGCCTGGAAGCCCTCCCCATCGAGGGGGTCACCGCCAAGGAGTGGAACCCTCCCCAGCTGCAGCTGGCCGACCCGGCACAGCAGGGGATCCTCCCGTTCTCCGATGGGGGCCAGCTGGGCCCCCTGTTCAACACCACCACCACCGAGGAGTCATGAGCACCACCACCGCCACCATCAGCCACACCCAGGCCGCCCTGCTGCGGCCGATCCTGCGGGTGCAGGTGTCCATCCTCGAGGAGCTCCACCAAGCCCAGGTGCAGACCCTCCCGCCGGGGGATGACAGCTGGGCCGACACCGCCGACGAGCTGGCCCAGCTGCGCCACGTCCTTTGGCAGCTGGAGGGGATCCGATGACCACCCGTCATCAAGCCCTGGCCATGGATGAGCTGTGCCGCCGGTTCCGCCATGCGGAGGTGTCGCTGGTGCTGGAGGACAAGCGCAGGATCGAGGCCCTGAAGGATGCCCGCCGCCAGATCGACATCGTGCTGTACGAACTTGGGAGGGGCCGCCAATGAACCGCTCCACCCGCTGGTTCGGTGTGGGCCTGGGCCTGTCCGTGGGGAGCCTGCTGGGCTTCCCTGGCCTGCTCGCCCTGGCCTGTTTCGCCCTGCCTCTCTACATCTTGTGGGTCGTCATCGTTGACGGTCCCGACCGCCGTGCCATCGGCAACTGGCGGCGGGGCCTGGAGGAGGCCGAGATCCTCGCCTTCAACAACATCCGCAGGGGGCGCCAATGAGCACCGCCGCCATGGCGGGCTGGATCGGAGCGATCCGGTCCAGCTGCCCCCAGCTATCCCTGCTGGCCCTCGAGGTGCTGTTGCTGGTCGCCGATGGTGCCACCTGCACCAGGGAGATCACCGAGCGGCTGAACACACCAGCCAGCCAGTCCAACGTCACCCGCACAATCAACCTGCTGCTGGGCCGTGCCCAGTGGCGCCAGGGCAAGTGGCTGGAGTCACCCTTCCAGCTGCTGACCTCGAGGCCACACCCGCACATCAAGGGAGCTACCTTCCTGGAATTGTCCACCGAAGGTAGGAACCTGGTGCAGGGTTTGCAATACGCTGCGGCTGCACTGATGCAGACCGGGCCGCAATGAGCAAGCACAGCGAGCCGCAGTCCGTTGTGGCCGTTTTTAGTCTGTGCCTGAGGTTTCGGGGCAGCTACCGGGGGGTTACTGGCTTCCTGGTGTCCCCGGGTGGGGACTGCAGAATAAGACTGCACCCGTGGCAGAGTCCTAAGAGTGCTAATCACTTCGGGCCATGCCTCTGGATCGATTGGACCGCGCTCTGGAGTGCTTTCAGGTGCTGGATCCTCAGATGCCTTTGCACTTCATCCGCACCTTCCTGTTCGTTGCCAGGCGGCACAGCTGCACCTATGCCGAGCTCGAAAAGGCCCTGAACCTCACGAACAGCAGCGTCTCACGGACCCTGAACGCCATGGGCCGCCGCCACCGCAAAGGTGATCGGGGCATGGGGCTTTTAGAGGTTTTCATCGACCCCGGCGAGGGGCGCCGCTACCGGGCCCGACTCACCAAACAAGGACGGCTACTGGCCAACCAGCTGGAGCTGCTCACCACCACCACCACCACCGCAACAGACCCATGACGATCGGATCAGTCCGCAGAACCAAGGAAGGCTGGTTAGCTGATGTCACCATCAACGGCCGCCGCAAGGTAGGCCGGGCCGCCACCAAGACCGAGGCCCTGGCCCGCCGGAAGGAGCTGCTTGAGGAGCTGCTGGGCCAGGGGGCCACCGCCGCGGCCACCGGGCCCAGCTTCACCATGATGGAGGCCCTGCGCCTGTCAGCAGCTGTCCGCTGGGCCGGCACCAAGGGCGAGCGCACCGCCATCATCAACGCCAAGCAGGCGGTGGAGCACTTCGGCCACCACACCCAGCTGGCCAGCATCACCGCCCCCCTGGTCGAGCACTGGAGGCAGCATCTGAAACGTGACGGCAACCGCCCCGCCACCATCAACCACAAGATCAGCGCCCTGCGGGCCATGCTGTCCGACGCTGCGCTGCACGGGCACATCGCCGCCATCCCCGCCCTGCCGAAGCAGCTGAAGGAGGGGAACCACCGTGACCGGGTGATCGAGGACTTCGAGCGGGATCTTCTGTGCCGCTGGTTTGTCCAGGCTGGCCAGCCCGCCGCGGCCGATCTGCTGGTGTTCCTGCTCGAGACCGCTGCCCGCTGGGGTGAGGCCGAGCGGCTGAAGGGGGCTGACGTGGACCTGAAGGGGCGCCGCGTCACCTTCTGGGAGACCAAGAACGGCAAGCCCCGCACCATCCCGCTGACCCGCCGGGCGATCGACGCCCTGGGCACCCACGTCCCCGCCGTCCGGTCGCACCGGGTCTGGCCCTACAGCTACCTGCAGATGCAGCGGCTGCTGGAGAAGGCCAAGGCCGGCACGGGGCTGGAGGGGGAGGCCATCACCCTGCACACCTGCCGCCACACCTGCGCCACCAAGCTGGCCAGCCGGGGCATCGCTCTGGCCCAGCTGATGGCCTTCGGGGGCTGGTCATCGCTTGCCGCTTGCCAGCGGTACATGCACCTGCAGACTGAAGCTCTGCACACCTGTATCGCCGCCCTCGAGGACGATGACCGACGACACGATGCAGCGAATCGGTGACGCCCTGCATGGGGCCGCGGAGGCCAACAAGCTGCCCGCTTGCTTCATCCTTGGGAAGAAGCAGCGGGCCTTTCTGCGTTCGGCCATCCAGCGGCACAGCGGCGACCCGAACATGCGGGTGGCAGGGGCCCGGATCGGCATCCTGCCCGTGTGGTTCAGCGACGAGCCCGACGAGGTGGAGCTCGAGGTGCTCGCCGGCCTGGGCGAGTTCCTCGAGGCCGAGCGATGCCTGAAGGTGAACCTCAAGGCCCCGTAATGTAGATGCGTCCACCGGCCTGGATCTGTCGCTGGTCTGATGCTGGTCTGATGCCCCACAAGCGCCGGCCAAGCATCACCCCCAGCGACTGAGATCCCAGGCCAGGACAGGGCGGGGGCATGGCGGAACGGGAGACGCAGCGGACTTAAAAGGCGTTCCAAACCGCTGCACCCCTGCAGAATCATCCGCACCACACGCACCAGGCCAGGCGATGATGGCCCTGCGATGGTGCAGTAGTCACGGTGCTCGAAGCGTCAGGCACAGCAGCGGATGGCCACGCAGCAGCGCCATCTGCTGGAGGTGATCCAGGCCCTGATGCCGAGCAGCTGAACCGGGAGAAGCGGGAGGACCGCCGGGCCCAGGAGAACCACGCCAACCAACGGGCCACGCTCAGGCAGCAGCGGCTGGAAGCATCGCTCGAGCATGGCCGGGCCCTGCTGCGATCGCTGGCCGGGCCGGTCTGCAAGGCGATGACCGAGACCATGGCCAGCTATGCCGAAGACCCGACCCGGGCGGGCCAGCACCACGCCGCCCTGCCCCTGCTCGAGGACTTCAGGCACACCGACCAGGCCGCCGTGCTGGCGCTGAAGGTGCTGCTGAATCGGATCAGCTCAGGGGATCCGTTCTCCACCCTTGCAGCAGCGATCGGCGGCACCCTCGAGCGGGAGCTGGTGGGCCAGCAGCTGGCCACCGCCAGGCCGACGACCTTCCGGCAGATGAAGCGGCGCCACCCAAAGCGATCGGCCCTGCTGCGGCCCGCCGTGGTGAAGGCCCTGGCCCCCAAGGCCAAGACCTGGACGAGGAAGGAGCAGCTCGAGGTCGGCGCCCTGCTGCTGCTGCTGATCGAGAGGACCACCCAGCTGGTGGAGATCAGGAAGGAGCAGGTGGGGGGGAAGGTGGTGCGGATGGTCAGGCCCACCGCCGAGGCCCTGGCCGTCTGCCGCAGCATCCCCGCCGGCGACTGGCCGACCCCCCGGGGGGCGATGACGTGCGAGCCGCGGCCCTGGGCCAGCGTCACGGGAGGGGGCTACCTCACCGGTGAGGAGGGGCTGATCCGTCACCGCTCAGGAGATGACGCCACCACCAGCTACTTCGCCGAGAAGGTGCAGCGGCAGACCCTCGAGGTGGTGAACCACCTGCAGAGCCAGCCGCTGCAGATCGACGGGGAGATGGCCGACACCGTGAGGCAGGCATGGGAGCACGGCGGCTGTGGCCTGTTCAAGGTGCAGCGGGACGGGCCCCGGATCCCGGAGCGGCCCAACGATGACGCCAGCCGGGGGGAGTGGGATGCCTGGAAGCGGGAGGCGGCGGCCGGGCACGACGACCAGCGCCGCAACATGGGCCGCCGGCTGCGGATCGAGCGGGGGATCCAGGCCCTCGAGGACGTGGCTGATCGCCGCGTCTGGTTCCCCTACGAGCTGGACTTCAGAGGCAGGATCTACAGCAGCAACAAGACCGCCACCCACCAGGGGCAGGACTTCGAGAAGGGCTGCATCGAGTTCACCCGGGGCCAGCGGCTGGACGAGGAGGGATTCGAGTGGCTGCTGAAGGGAGCAGCCAACCACTACGGGCTGGGCCGGGCGACGTGGGAGGAGCGCAGGCGGTGGGGCATGGACAACATGCAGATGCTGCTGGCCCTGGCCGAGAACCCCCTGGCCCTGGCCGACCAGCTGGCCCAGGCCAGCGACCCATGGCAGCTACTGCAGGCCGCCCGGGCCATCGCCGCCTGGCTGCAGAACCCAGCCAAGCCCATCGGCTGCCCAGTCAGGCTGGACCAGACCAGCAGCGGCTGCGGGATCATCGCCGGCCTGCTGCGGGACGAGTGGCTGGCCACCCAGACCAACCTGATCGGCACCGAGCCCATGGACCTGTACGCCACCATCGCCGGAAAGGTGGAGGCTGGGGCGAAGCGGTTCCTGCACCATGAGGACCGCAAGCTGCACCTGCAGGCCCAGCTGTGGCTGGAGGTGGGCATCAACCGCAAGCTGCTGAAGGGGCCGGTGCTGGCGATGCCCTACGGGGGCAGGATCCAGGGCACCATCGACCACCTGTGCCGGCACCTGGAGGACAGGCTGGGCTGGATCGGGCCCTTCGACTACGGGAAGAAGGTGTCGGGCCCCGCCAGCTGGATGGCCCGGCTGATCCACCAGACCCTCGAGGACGATCTCCCGGGGCCCATGACATTCCGGCGCTGGTGCCTGGACCTGGGGGCCGCCGTCATCAAGCAGCAGCACCCGCTCGAGTGGCGATCGCCGAGCGGCTTCCCGGTGCGCCTGGGGGCATGCACCCCCACCACCGAGACCATAAAGACCGAGCTATTCGGGCTGGCCCGGATGCAGATGGACATCGAGCAGACCCCACCGGACGGGGAGCTGTCGCTGCGCCGCACCAACGCCGGGCTGGCCGCCAACGTGATCCACAGTTTCGACGCCGCCTTCTGCGCCGGCATCGTCTCCACTGCTGCAGCAGTAGGAGAGCAGCTGCTGACGAACCACGACTGCTTTGCAGTTCGGGCCGGCAGTGTGGACTGGCTGCAGACCCAGCTGCACCACCAGCTGCGGGAGACCTTCAAGATCGACTGGCTGGGGGAGATGCTGGAAGAAATCAAGGCCAGCACAGGGATCGTGGACCTGCCGCCGACGCCGATCGTGGGCACCCTGGACGTGGGAACGGTCGGGGAAAATCTTTACGCCTTCAGCTAGTTGCCAGCAGCTAGTCCTAGGAGTTAGCTTCGGCTAGTCCTACTGCACCCCTGCAGAACAACATGGCCAAAGAGCTTCTGGTGACTCCCCTTGGGGAGTTGAAATGGGCGAAGGTGTTCGAGCCTGAAGACCCCCGGGACGAGGGAAAGAGCCGGGTCTGGAGCATCGACCTGGTGCTGGACAACGAGAGCCCCGACTGCCTGGCCCTGATGACCAAGATCGAGGAGCTGCAGCAGACCGCCAACGGTGCCGGCGCCAAGATCGACAAGAAGGGCTGGCCCTTCAAGGACGAGCTGGATCAGAACGAGCAGCCGACCGGCCGCACGGTGTTCAGGTTCAAGCGGAACGAGACCTCGAAGAAGGGCAACACCATCAGCCCGCCCGTGATCGTTGACGCCAAGCGCAAGGCATGGCCCGCCGATGGCCTGATTGGCAACGGCAGTAAGGGCAAGGTGGCCTACAGCTTCTACGGCTGGGACAGCCCCACCACCAGGGGCGCCAAGGGCCTGAGCCTGTGGCTTGAGATGGTGCAGGTGATCGATTTCGTGCCCTATCAGCGGGCATCGGCCGAGGACGCCTTCGAGGAGGAGGAGGGCTACGAGGTGGAGGAGACCGTCAGCGCGACCCCCTTCACTGATGCGCTGCGGGATCCGGCACCAGCCCCCGCCCCAGCTGCTGCGCTGACCCCATCGCAGCGGCTGCAGCAGCGGGCCCAGCAGGTGGCCGCCGAGGCCGCTGATGGATTCGAGGAGGAAGTCCCCTTCTGATGGCCACCACGATCTTCGCCCTGGACCTGGGCACCACCACCGGCTGGGCCATGCGGACCACCATGGGGACCGTCATCAGCGGCTCCCAATCCTTCAAGCCCCGCAGGTTTGACGGGGGCGGGATGCGCTACCTGCGGTTCACCCGCTGGCTGGCCGAGGTCTGCCCCTTGGCCAGGACTGAGGTGGTCTACGAGGAGGTGCGCCGCCACGCGGGGATCGACGCCGCCCACGCCTACGGGGGATTCCTCTCACACCTGCAGTCCTTCTGCGAGCAGCGGGAGTTCCCTTATTCCGGTGTGCCCGTGGGGACCATCAAGAAACACGCCACTGGCAAGGGCAACGCCAACAAGGAGCAGATGGTAGCGGCCGTCCGCGCCCTGGGTTATCGCCCGGCCGATGACAACGAGGCCGACGCAATCGCCCTTCTGCTTTACCACCGTTCCATCAACAAGGAGACATGACACTCGCCACCACCACGGCGCCCGTAACAATCACCCAGTACGAGGCGCTGGAATCTGACATCGTGATCGCCGAGCAGCAGGCGATCGAGAGCTTCGACTACGAGGACAAGAAGGGCAACAGGGAGGCCCGCTCCTATCTGTTCGAGCTGCGGAAGCACAAGGGCAGGATCGAGAGCGTCCGCAAGGAGGCCAAGAGCTACGCCCTGGAATACGGGCGGAAGGTGGACAGCCAGGCCAAGGAGCTGGTCGAGCGGATCGAGGCCCTGATCGAACCCCACGCCCAGGCCCTGGCCGCCATTGAGATGCGGGAGATGCAGCGGATCGCTGCCCACAAGGCGGTGATCGATGAGATCGAGGCCACCGTGCGGGAGGTGTTCGCCCCCGGCATCACGGCCGCCGAGATCCAGTCGCTGATCGATCGGGTCGAGGCGATGGACACCTCCACCATGGAGGAGTTCACCGAGGACGGCTGCAACGCCAGGGTGAAAGCCCTGAAGGAGCTGACCGGCCACCTGCTCGAGGCCAATAGCCGGGAGGCCCAGGCCGCCGAGCTGGCCCGCCTGCGGGAGGAGGCCCGCCTGCGGCAGGAGCAGGAGCTCGAGTACGAGCGAGAGGCCGCCGCCAGGGAGCGGGCCCAGCGGGAGGCCGAGCAGGCCGTCCAGCAAGCCCAGGCCCGGGAGCAGATGGAGCGGGACCGGGCCGCCCAAGCCGAGGAGCGGGCCGCTGCTGCCGAGGAGGCCGCCCGGCTGGCTGCCGAGAAGGAGCAGGCCCGGCTGGCTGCTGTGGCCGAGCAGAACGCCGAGCGTGACGCCCGCCAGGCCGAGCTGCTGGAGCGGTCCAAGCGGATCCGCACCCAGAAGCGGGAGCTGCTGATGCAGGAGGTGTTGGCCGCCATCCAAGGCAAGGACCGCAAACAGGTGGCCGAGCTGATCGCCGACGACAAGATCCATCCGGCTATCCGGGTGGCATGGGGGGAGGTCTGATGCGCTGCCACTACTGCCCAAACGAAAAGGTCACGCTCAACAGGGCGAAGGAGGGGATCCGCTGGTACTCCTGCGGCGCCTGCGGGGAGAGCTTCACTACTCGCGAGGAGGTGGTGGTCTTCACCGGCACCGCCTACATCCCCGTCACCCAGGGGGAGAGGCTCCAGCTGCCCACCCTGCCGCCGTCCAAGCGGCCACGCTCCCCCGTGGTCGAGAGGATGCGGGAGTGCCGGATCCCCGCCGACAACTGGGGCCTGCCCCCGTCCATGGCGCGGGATGTCAAACACTGGTGGGAGCAGAGCCGCTGGATCAAGCACGGCGGCCGAGCGGTCTGGACCGAGCGGGCCCTGCTGTCATCGGTGCGCCGCCTGCTGGCGCTGCACCAGGCATCACCAGCTGATGCCCTGCAGCTGATCGATGCAGCGGTGGAGAAGGGATGGCAGGCGATCGATGGCCGCTACCTGCGCCCCGGCTGGGACAACGCACCAGCCCGGCCAGCCCCTGCCCCGCAGGACGGGCCCAAGGACAAGTCCATGCAGTCCGCGCTGGCGACATGGAACGAGACGCCCTGACCCCCGAGCTGTTCCTGCAGGGAGCAGAGATGATCCAGCAGCACCTGCGGATCAAGGACGCCGACCGCTGGGCCCCGGCGGTGTGCCGGCTGAAGTTCTACAGCTTCCGCTCCGAGTTCCCGGAGGTGGATGGGTCGCAGTTCCTCTGGTGCTGCGAGAAGTGGTTGCAGGCCCTGGGCCCTGGCTTCATCACCTTCCCCGTCTGGGGGGAGCTGATGGCCCCGCTCTACCGATGCGAGGCAGGCCGGGCCAACCGCAGCTACGGCTTCAAGCCTGATCTGCCCAGCTTCCTGCGGCCCACTGCCGCCCAGCTGGCCGAGCTGCCGGCGGTGGCCACCACCCTGTTCCCCAACCCGGACGGGCTGCCCCTGCTGGGGGCTGCCGCCGAGGGGGCCCCGCTCCAGCCGCTGCTGCCACCAGCGGCCGACGACTGGGTGGCCATGAGTGACGAGCAGTGGGAGGCATACCTGCGGGGCGAGAACATCGCCGCACCGCCACCCCCGCCACCAC
>DAIQNM010000005.1:0-21818 GCA_036788375.1 Cyanobium sp. CTOTU6536
GAATAATCGTGGTGGTACGGCTCACGATCAGGGTGTCGCCGTCGAACAGGATCGGGTTCTGGAGCTGGTTGCCTTGCAGCAGCACCTGGCTGAGGTCAAGGACGGTTTCCTTGAGCGATCCGTCCGGACCCGCCAGACGCCGCAGGATCACCCGGCGGATGTCGGAATTGAGGGTGATGCCGCCGGCTTGCTGGATGGCGGAGACCGGGGTGGAGTAGGAGCCCAGGGGATACAGGCCTGGTCTTTCCACTTCACCGATGATCGAAACCTTCACCGCCCGCGGGCTGGTGAGGGTGAGGTAAAGCTGGGGCCGGACCAGTTGCTTGGCGTACAGGGAGGTGAGCCAGCGGGTGGCTTGGCCGATCGTGAGGCCACTGAGTTGGACGGAACCCAGCAGGGCCAGGCTGGTGGTGCCATCGGGAAGAATCGAGATGGAGCCTCCAACATCCCTAGCGGCTGGATCGAGGAAGGTCAGTTGAAGCCCATCGCCCGGGCCCAGCACGTAGAGGTCGTTGTAGACCTCGGTGAGGGTGAGTCGTGCCCCTGGCCGGGGGGCCACCGCGGGGGATGCTCCTGGTGCGTTGGGCTTGCTGCTGGGACGTGGTGGGCTGGGTGCTGTGGCAGCAGCTATGGCCTTCAGTATTCCCAGCGGTGAGGTCGTTGCCACCAACACCACGGCCAAGGTGGCCAGGATGGGGTTTGGCCGGCGTTGGCCGGCCGCTGCTGACCTGGGGACGGATCGGCTGGGCGTTGGGTCAGAAACGGGCACGCCAGAACAGAAACCAGCCCCACATCCTAACCGGTCCGGACGATGGTGAAGGTGATGGTGGGGGCGTCTTCGACATCTCCCAAGCAGCCTAAGATTGATCTCTTCACCTTGGCCGGATCACGACGTGACAGTCACGGGAGCCCCAACCCAAGCCTCGTCTGGCGGTAACCAGCCAGGGGTGGATCCCAGCCTCGCCGGCCTTGTTGCGCCCCGCACCACCGGGTTTGACCCGACCCTGGGGGGGGGGCTTTCTCCTTTGGCCTCGTCGGATGGCAGTTCCAGCGGCGGTGTCAAGGGCCTGATCCGCACCCTCAAGCGCAGGCAGGGCGTCTTCTTCTTCACCTTCGCTCTGGTCACCGGCGCCCTTGCGGTCGATACGCTGCGCCAACGCATCTTTTCCCCCGTCTATGAGGGGGGCTTCCAGATTCAGATCAGCAACCCCTTCGAACAGGCGGTTTCCGGTGGGGGGGGGAGCCAGCTGGAATCGGTGGCCCGCTCGGCCCCCAAAAATGATGTGCCCAGCCTGATCGTGTTGATGCGCAGTCCACTGCTGATCAAGCCGATGGCTGATCGCATGGGTGTCTCGATGCGGGAAGTGATCGACAACCTCTCGGTTAGCCCCGCCGGCCAAGTAGATCAAGTCCTCAACGTGTCGCTCCGCTGGCGTGATCCAGCCAAGGGACGCTTAATTCTTAATGAGCTCTCTAAGGATTACACCAAATTCTCCCAAACCCAACGCCAGGCAGCGCTGAATTCTGGCGTTGAATTCCTGAATGAACAGGCTCCTGATATTAACAACAGGGTTGTAAAGTATGAAACCCAGCTTAAGGCTTTTCGCGAAAAGTATAATGTGATGGATCCCGGTTCGATGGCTGGCACAATTGTCGCCAACCGCGATGGTTTGGTCAGCCAGTTGATGGGTCTGCAGGTGCAGCAGAGCGATCTCTATAGCAAGCTCAAGTCTGCGGAGTCCGGTCGGCTGCAGTGGAATCCCAGTGGCGCCCCAACCGCCCTCGAGCAATTGGGCCGGACTGGGGTTGTGATTCCGGGCCGGGTGAAGACCGCCGGCACCGGCGCTGGTGAGACCACGCCAAGTGATGAACTCTTCAACTACGAACTCCAACTGGCCAATGCCCGGGCCGTTTACACAGATGACTCCCCGATCGTCCAATCGATCAAGGCCCAGCGGGATCTGTTGTTGCCGGTGGTTCGTAAGCAGGCTGTGGATGTGTTGCGGGCCCAGTTGCTGGCCAATGAATCCCAGCAGGACGAACTCAATCGCCAAATCCTGTTGCTGAACGAGAACTTTCGCAACAGCCCCATGTTAATGCGGCGCTATGAAGAGCTCACTACGAAGCTTGCCACGGCCCGGGCTAATTACAACGCCTACACCACTGCCCGTGACAATTACCGCCTCCAGCGAGCCCGCGCCACCTCCCCTTGGCAGGTGATCGCACCGGCCGAATTCGCCGATATCCCGGTGGAACCCAATCTGCAGCGCAATCTGACGCGCGCTTTGATGTTGGGTCTCCTTTCAGGGCTCGGGGCGGCAATCCTGCGGGAGCGCACCGACAACGTGTTCCACACCCCGATGGAAACAGAGAAGGAGCTACAGCTGCCGGTGCTTGGCCTGATTCCATACCTGCCCCTTGAGCCCGGGGTCGAGATCTCCACCAGCATTGCCAAAATGAGCGCCAGCGAGCGCTTTGCGATCAAGGAATCCCTGCGCAGTCTGTTCACCACCTTCCGCCTGCTCCGCGCTGACCGGGACATCCGCCTGGTGGGGGTGACCTCCTCAACCCAGGGTGAGGGCAAGTCGACGGCTGTGACGATCTTCGCCCGTACCCTTGCCGACCTCGGCCTCAAGGTGTTGGTGGTGGACGCTGACATGCGACTGCCGATGCAGACCCGTTATCTCGGCTTGGCCCAGGGTGAGGGCTTCTCCTCGGTGTTGACGGATCCCTCCCTCGACCTCCGCAAGCTGCTTCAACCGATCCAGGACAACCTTGATGTTTTGCCAGCGGGACCCAAGCCCCCGGACCCGGCCAAGCTGCTGAATTCGGCCCGGGCCCAAGAGGTGGTTAACCAGATCCGTGACATGTCCGAATACGACATGGTCTTGTTTGACGCACCACCCTGTCTGATGCTCGCGGACCCGATTCTGCTGGGTGAAAAGCTTGATGGAATCCTTTTCTTGGTTGGTCTTGGCAAGGTGAGTCGCGAACTCGCTCCCCAAGCCTGCCGCAGAATCAAGGCCACCGGTGTTGATGTGCTCGGCCTAATCTGCAATCAGGTCAATTTCCCCAGCCGACTCAACGATTACGGCTACGAGTATGGTTATTATTATCATTATGCATATGCCAATTCCAGCATTGCCAGTCGCTATACATCCACCTATGGACGTTATGGAAAAGGTCTGGGACGCTATGCCCAAGGAGTGGGTAATTACGTGCGACGCTATCGTGATTCTTATCTCACTGATCGCTACATCCGCGATGGCAGCAATGCCGCCGTGCAGCGCTATCACGACGAGGGTGTTGCCCGTGAGGGTCGCGCCACCGCCAAGCAACCGCCGGCGAATGGCTCCAATGGCGAGAATGGTGGATCTTCCCGCTCCTCTACCAACGGTTCAGGCGACAGTAAGGGCCCCAAGGGTCCTCCCCCTAGTTCAGGCGGTGGCCGGGGCTGGTTGAATCGCTTGCCCTTCCGGCGCTGATCCGCTCTTTTCCAGACTCCCAACCAGGAGGTCTGCGGTTTCAGCCCTTCAGCACCTGCTCCAGCACATCCAGATCGCTATAGATCGGCTGGGCCCGAGGATGGCAGAGGCGAATGGCCTCCAGGGCTTCCAGGACATCAATTTTTCTTTCCCTGGCGAGTAGCCCTACGGCGATCAAGGGGGACCGCTCCATGCCTGCCATGCAATGCAGGTAGGTAGCCGGCTGGGTTTCGATGATCTTTTGAGCCTCGCTCATGGCTTCGGCCAGGCGTTCGGGTCGGAGCAGTTCCTGGCGCCGGTGGTCCGGCAGGCAAATCCCGCCCTGGAGCCAGTCCTGGGGCGGGGGTGCATAGATCTCCTCCTCCGGGTAGCAGCAACTGAACCGGCTCCGGAATCCTGCACCCGCGAGCTGTTGCCAGTGGGCTTCACAGCGCGGCATGGGCCCGATCGCCAGGCGACCGGTGATCACCCAGCTGTAGATCAGGGGTGGCATCGGTGCAGCGGAGCTGTCGTTGCCCTTGGGGGCTGCCGGTTTGGCGCGGAACCGATCGAGCAGGCCCATCCTTGGTCCCATGGATCAGCAAGCCTAGAAGCGAAGGGTTAACCGGCGGCAGCCCCTTTGCGTAGGGCCGGGCGGATGGCATCCAGCAGTCGATTCCAACGTGACTCCTGGATCGGAGCAGCCCCCTTTTGGCTGCTGACGCTGATCAGCACACATTCGTAGCTCCGCATGCTGCGCAATCCAAGCTGGGCCTCGATTTGGCGCCTCCGGTCCGATGAGACCTGATCCACCAGGGGCCAGAGCTGCTCATCGATCACCCCGTAACCCCCCAGGGATCCCTGCCCAATCACCAGACAGGTCTGGCGTACTGAGGCACCGCCAACCTTACCCAGGGCGGAAGGGGGAGAGGAATTCAGCAGCTGGCGATTCTGGAGCTTCAGCACCGGATCAGAGGCGGCCAACAAGGCCGCCTGGAAGGGGAAACGTTCCCGCGAACTGCCGCGCAGCAATCGCAGCGTTTCCCCCTGACCGATCCCAAAACCCAGGAGTGGCGATGTGGCCCGTTCATAACTCCTGCGGGCTGGCAGGGTGGCGATAGGTACCGCATCAAACCCGGCTGCCCTGAGGCTTTGGCTAACGCTCTGGCGATCGAGCGGGGCAACGTTAGGCCAGCGAGGCCAGACCAGGGACTTGAGGGCCGCCAGGCAGGCAAGGGTCGCCAGGCTGCCGAACAGGACACGCTGGACTTTGGTCGAAACCGGACGGCTCATCAGTGCAGCTCCTGATCGGAGTTGCCAATCGGCAGGGGTGGCAATTCACGCTCGAGCAGTCGCATGTAGAGCATGCCAAACACAAACACGGCCACCCCCGAGAAGAGCAGCGATCCCAGGTCATCGTGGAAGAAGGTGAAAAGGCCACTGCCTTTGCCGTTGCCGTTTGCGACGCAGAGGGCCAGGATCGCGATCCGGATGGTGTTGCTGGCTAGGCCGATCAGGGGGGCGAGGCCCAGCAGCACGATGCGGCTGGCCGTTGAGCGCAGGGGGAAGGCCAACAGAAAGATGATGGCCACGCAGACCACCTGGGCGACCATGTCGACCCCGTTGCAGGCCGGCAGTACCTCGACGCCACCGCTGGGAAGCATCACCGTGCGGCCATTCACCATATTGTCAAAGCCGAGGATTCCCAACCAGAAGCCACTGAGCCGCGCCGTGAGCACGCTCAGGGGTCCCTCCGGGATCAACTTCAAAATGACGTTGAAGGCCGGCAATAGCAGCAAGCAGAGGAGCGAATCGCGGAAGCGGCCAAGCTTCGAGGGGGAAGTACAGAGCAGGCCCAGGCCAATGCCGGCCAGGGGAGCCAGCAGAAATACCATCCCGTCCCAGTGCAGCACCATCGTCGTGCGGGCCATGACCCAGAGCAGCAGACCACAGCCAACCACCAGGCCGATGCGACCGGGGTTGGGGTCGAGATCCTCGAGTTGGTCTTCCATGCAGATCAGTGCGCCGCCCCAAACCAGTAAGGCAAACACGGTGATGTGCTCGCTCTGACTGCTCTGGAAGACCCCCAGGTTCTGGGTGGCCACCGCCGCCGCCAGCAGCAGCCAGAGATTGCGGGGGGTTGCCGGCGGAATGGCGGGGATCCGCTCGCGGAGGCTGGCAGGAAGCCTTTCAATCAGAGCATTCATGGGGACGGTGGCTTCTCCTTGCGGTACTCGGGCACCAGGCGGCGCAGGCTGTCCATGGTGGCGGATTCATCCCAGTCTTGAAGGGCCGCTTCCAGTTGATTGATCAGCGGGAACAGATCGTTTTTCTGGCGCTTGGGTTCCCGGGCGCGGCGGATGAGCGGGTGCTCGGTGGCTTCGTCCCTGGCGCTGATCAACAGCTCTTCATAGAGCTTTTCGCCCGGTCGCAGGCCGGTAAAGGCGATGGCGATGTCACCTTGCGGGTGCTCTTCATCCCGCACCCGCAGGCCGGAGAGTTCGATCATTTGGCGGGCTAGGTCGGCGATGCGCACCGGTTCCCCCATGTCCAGCAGGAAGAGCTCGCCCCCGTGGGCCATGCCGGTGGCCTGAAGCACGAGTTGCACCGCCTCAGGAATGGTCATGAAGTAGCGGGTGATCGAGGGGTGGGTCACGGTGATTGGCCCACCACGGGAGATCTGTTCGTGGAACAGCGGGATCACCGACCCAGAGGAGCCCAGAACGTTGCCGAAGCGCACCATGGCCAGGATGGGACCTTTGCCATGGCTGGTTTCAGCTGCAGCGGCCTGGATCAGCAGTTCGCAGACCCGTTTGCTGGCCCCCATCGCATTGGTGGGCCTGACCGCTTTGTCGGTGGAGATCAGGGTGAGCCGCTCCACTGAGGTGGCAAGGGCGGCAGCAATCACAGCTTGGGTGGCGCGAAGATTGTTGGCCACCCCGGCACAGAGGTTGGATTCCACCAGGGGAACGTGCTTGTAGGCGGCCGCGTGGAAAATGGTCTGGATGCCGTGGGTCCGGCAGAGCTTGACCATGCGGTTGGCGTCCCCCGAATCGCCTAGCGCCGCCACCAGCTCAACGCCGCTCTGAAGACCCCGCAACTCTTTCTCAATGCTGTAGAGGGCATATTCGCTGCTATCGAGTAGCAACAACTTGCTCGCGCCCAGGCCCAGCACCTGCCGACAGAGCTCACTGCCGATCGAACCACCCGCACCGGTGACCAGCACCGCCTTGCTGCGAACGCTGCTCCCCAGCAGTTGGGGATCCGGACGGCTGGGCTCCCGGCCAAGCAGGTCTTCGATCGAGACGGGCTGGATGTCGCTGACGATCCGGTGCCCATTGGCCAGTTGGGCCAGGGAGGGGATGGAGAGCACCTCGAGGCCAAGTCGGGTGAGCTGATCAACCAGCAGCCTCTTGCGTTGCCGCGAGAGGGAGGGAAGGGCCAGCAGCACCTTGCCCACCCCGTGATGTTCAATCAGTCGGGGCAACTGGGTCGGGCTATCGATGCGGAGATTCTGCAGGGTCCGCCCATGAAGCTGGGCGTCGTCGTCGATGAAACCCACGATCCGGAATCGCCGGTCGTTGCGAAGGCCTTGCAGCAGGGTCATGCCGGAATCGCCGGCACCGTAGATCAGCGTGGTGTTGCGGTCTTCAGGCTTCAGCGGGGCCTGGCGGCGGCGGTCGAGATGGGTGATCAGCGCATCCCGCAGCATGATCCGACTGGTGATGGCTCCCCCTGAGAAGAGAAGCCAGTAGAGGATCCAGAAGGATCGAGGTGGTTGGGGGCCGCCCACCAGGGTGCTGACCAACAGCAGCACCAGCACCATCAACAGGGTCCTGGGCAGGAGCCCGTAGAGAGAATGACTGCCCGCATAGCGGGTGAGACCCCGGTACCAGCCCGAGAGCAGCAGAACGGGCAACCCGCTGATCACGGCAAGGGCAGGCAGCTTTTGCACGGAAGCCATGGCCACCCCGAGGGATTCCCTTTCCGGCAATCGCAATGCATAGGCCCCGTAGAAGGCCACCAGGATCAGCAGTCCGTCAAAGGCCACCAGGGCAAACCTTCGCGTAACCACCGAACTCGATGGCAAGTTCACTTCTGGTGATCGTGGGGTCAAGGGCTGGCCGGAGTCGAGGACAGGGAAGAGGATGGTGGTTGGGGCTGGATCAGTGGCGGCCGTAATCTTGCTGGGATTGGTGCAGTCTCTGAAGGGCTGAAATCTTCACCAAGATGGCCGAAAGCGGTTGATATTAGTTCGTCTGGTGTTGAAATTTTGACTTTCGTTATGGACATATGGTGTTACCGACTGGGTCAGGGTTTTGAATTGTGTATATTTTGCCTTGAGTCTGTGTTGAAGGTTTGTATCGACCTTCGTGAGCGGATTCGTTGGACCACGGCTCAGGCGATTGATTTGGGTACTAAGCAATTAAGTCGCTGTCAAGGTCAGAGGCCTGTCATCGTAGAAGCTTTGACAAGTTTGGAAACGCTTCAATTTCTGATCCTTTGTTCCCTTCCAGTTTAACCCGATCTCTCTTCAGCTCCAAAGGGCAGGGCCTGATGAAGGTCGAGCAGCACCCCCAGCAACAGTTCACCCCCCAGCAGTAGGAGCAGAATCCTGGGCTGCTCGCCCAGCCAGGCCAGGGCCAGGAGAGCCGTGCAGCCTCCATAGAGGGCCGCCACCCGCCGATGGGGCCAGCCGGCCCTTTGCAGTCGCTGGAAGAGGTGCAGCCGATGGGCCCGGAACACCGGTTGGCCAGCCCTAAGCCGCCGCAGCACGCAGAAAAAGGCGTCGCCAAGCAGGGGAAAGGCCACCAGCAACAGGGAGATGGAGGCCCAGGGGCTGGGCTGCTGCAGCACCAGGCCCGCAAACACCGCGCCGAGCCAGGTGCTGCCCACATCCCCCATGAACACGCGGGCCGGGCTCCAGTTCCAGATCAGGAAGCCTGCCAGGGCACCGGCTACCGGCCATTGCCCCGCAGTGGCCATGAGCACCATGGCGCTGAGGGCCACGAGTCCGTCGAGTCCATCCATGAAGTTCATGAAGTTGATCACGGCGGTTACCGCGATCAGGACCACCGGCACCAGCCAGAGCGGCAGGGGCAGTGGGGCCAGGGCCACGAGTAATGCCGCGGTTGCCACCTGGGCGGCATAGCGCAGGCCCGCCGGCAAATCAAAGCGATCGTCGAGCATGCCCACCACGGCGAGGGGCAGGCAGAAGATGGGAATCCAGGCCGCCATGCCCTGGCCGAGGGCGAGGCTCAGCAGGCTTCCCACCACCACAAAGCTCACTCCTCCCCCTCGGGGTGTGGCCACCCGGTGGGAACTGCGGGCATTGGGTTGGTCGAGCAGGCGGCGCCGCAGCAACGGCAGTAGGGCCTTCAGGAGCAGCCAGCTCAGCAGGCCAGCCAGGGCGGCTACGACCAGGGGTGAAAGGGAAAAGGCGGCGGCGGCCGGTGGGGTCAACAGGGGCATTGCAGGCGAGGGCTGGGGGCTGGCATCAGCCGTGACGACGGTTTTACTGGCAGGTGGCCGGCACGGGGCGGCCAGACCAGCCCGTAGCACGCCAGAGCTGGCTTCGCACCTGGTCGCGCAGGGTGCGCCAGGGTGCTTCGGGTCGGTTGTCCCCCGTGGGGGCGATCTGTCCATCCACGTGCCAACCCCGGCTGGCCAGGGTGATCCGTGCGATGGCAAGGCTTCTGGGCAGATGGGCCTGGCTCGTTACCAGGGTGACCCTTCCCCCTTCCGGAAAGCGCTGCAGCCATGTCGTCAGGGCCGTGAGCTGCTCCACGGTGTCGCAGCCCGGCGTGAGACGCATCAGGCGGGCGGAATCGGGGGGCAGCAGGTTGCGGTGGGAGAGGTGGTAATCGTTCACGGCCTGGGAGCTGTCGCGCCCCTGGAAGATCAGCAGGGAGCCAGGCCTGGCCTGCCAGATTTTTAGGGCGGTGTTGCTCCGCCACGGATCCTCCACAAACACGGTGACCACCTCCTGCTCCCCAGGCTTGGGAGGAGCCAACCAGGGCCAGGCCAACCATCCAAGGGCAGGGGGCAGGCCCAGCAGAAGGCAAAGGAGAATCGACCGGCGCATGGGTCGTCACCGCCGGGCCAGCGGTGGCATGGGAAAGGGCTGGGGCTCCGACCCCAGCAGGCTGTGGGCTGGCGTGAAGCCGGCCAGGTCGGCCTCGATGCGTAGCACCGCTTCGAAGTGTTTGGGGGCCAGAGGCAGCAGGGGCGCCGCGAGGAGATGGAAAAGCCGCATCGGCAGGGGCAGCAGCTGGCACCGGCCGGCTGGATCCCGGGGGTTCAGCGCCTGGGCAGCACCCTGGAGCCGGCGCAGCATGGTGCCATAGGAGAGCGATTCGTCCCCGCCGAGGTTGAGCCGGCTGGGGGCCGCTTCGGGGTGATCCGCCAGGAGCAGGGCCACCCCGGCCAGCTGCTTGGCGTGGATCGGCTGGCGGAGGCCGGTGTGGGTGGGGATCGGTAGAAGTGGAAGCCGGCCCATCGCCTTGATCAGCACGCTGAGGTTGCGGTCGCCATAGCCACCCGCCTGCCCGTAGATCAGGGTGGGCCGCAGGATGCGACAGGGGATTGCAGCGTTTTGGCAGGCCTGCTCCAAGGCCTCCTCCGCCTGTTCCAGCCTCCGCACCAAGGCGCGGTCGAAGTTGTTGGCGGCAAAGCGCTTGGTTACCACCGAGGAGGAGGAGCAGGCCACCACACCCGTCAGGCCATGCCGTTTCTGGCCTTGGCGTTCCTGGGGGCCGCCAACCTGTTGCTGCCGCACTAGGTCGGCCACAAAGGGCGCTAGGTGCCATAGGGGCGCGAAGCTCACCAGCACACCGTCGAGGGTCGGGAGCGGGGCCGCCGTGTCGGTGAGGTCCAAGGGCAGGAACTTTTCCTGGGGCCATCCCCGGGGGCATTGCCGCCCCACAACGGTCACGTCCCTGCCGATGGCCGCCTCCAGCAAGGCGGCACCGCTGGGGGTGCTGGCTCCGAACAGCTTGATCAGCGGCGGGTGGCTCGTTTTCAGGGTCATCGCTTCTCACTCCTGGTTTCAAACCGGCTCAGCAGGCGCTGGCCGTAGCGCAGCAGGAAGGGAATCCACCACAGGACTTTGAAGGCCCCTTGGTAGGCCCGCCGCACCTCAGCGAGCCGGCGGCCGGTCTGCTGGCCGCTGATCCCCCCATCCCCCATGTGCACCAGCTCAAGATCGCTGCAGACCACCCGGAGGTTGGGCCATTGGGCCAGCCGCAGGAAGTAGTCGAGGTCGGCTGCTAAGCGGAAGCTTTCCCGGTATCCCTGCACCTTTTGGCGGGCACCGGGTCCGATCAGGGTGGCCTGGTGGGGCGGGGTGGAGCCCAGCAGCAGGGAGAGGCGGTAGGAATGCCGCCACTGGAAGCTGCTGCGGCGCCCAGGTCGGGGCGGTTCACCCGGCTCCAAGTGGAGATACCTCCCCGTGCTCACCAGCAGATCCGGGGGAGGCTGGCTTTGGCTCTGTCGGGTGAGGTTGGCCTGGGTCTCGGCCAGAACGGAGGGGCCCGCTGCCCAGTCATCACTGCCCCAAAACAGCAGCCAGTCGTGGGGGTTGGCCAGGGCAAATCCCTGGTTCATGGCACCGAAGATTCCTTCCCGATCCGGGCTCTGGGGGTGCCAATCGAACCGGGGATCACTGCGGCAGAGATCCTCTAACCAGGTGCGGTGCTCCAGGTTGCTGGCCCCATCGATGAAACTCACTTGCCACTGGGCAAGGGTTTGCTCCTGCAGGGAGCGCACCAGCCTTGGCAGCAGCTGGTGGGAATTGCGGGTGGGCACGATCAATCGGATCGTCACCGGGTCCGCCCCCATCAGCCCTGCCTGCGGATCAGCACCGGGCCGAGCACGAGAAGGTCCATCTTGGTGCGCAGAAAGCAGTCGAGGGCCTGCTCAGGGGTGCAGACGATCGGCTCATTTTCGTTGAAGGAGGTGTTGAGCACCATCGGCACTCCGGTGCGGGCCTGGAAGGCCCGAATCAGGTGGTAGTAGCGGCCGTTGGCGGCCTCCGTGACGGTCTGGAGACGTCCGGTGCCGTCGGCATGGGTTACCGCCGGAATCAGCGGGCGCTTCTCGGCGCGAATCGGATACACCTGCATCATGAAAGGAACGTCGCCATCCCGTTCGAACCAGTCGGGCACCGCTTCCCGCAGCACCGAAGGGGCAAAGGGGCGGAAGGATTCTCGCCGCTTGATCTTGAGGTTAAGGATGTCCTTCATGTCGGCGCGCCGCGGATCGCCGAGGATCGAACGGTGGCCCAGGGCCCGCGGTCCCCACTCCATGCGGCCATCAAACCAGCCGATCACCAGGCCATCGGCGATGGCGGTGGCGACCCGGTCGCAGAGTTCCATCTCCGGGGGGCGCTCGATCGCGCAGCCCGCCGCGGCCAGGGCGGCGACCCGGTCGGGTTGGGCCAGCAGGTCCTCGATCGCGGCCGGTGTGGTTTCACTGCCCAGATAGGCCTGAAGCATCGGTTCGCTGCGGGGGTTGCCGAGGCGGTGCCACACCTCCAGTGCCGCGCCGAGCGCCCCGCCGGCATCCCCGGCGGCCGCTTGCACATAGACCCGCTCGAAGGGGGTGGACACCGTGACCTTGCCGTTGGCCACCGAGTTGGCGCCGCAGCCTCCGGCGATGCAGAGGTTGGGGCTGGGGTGATTGCGGTGCAGGGCGTTGAGCAGATGGAAGAAGGCTTCCTCGTACATCGCCTGGGCCGAGCGGGCGATGTCCTTGTGGTGCTGCTCCAGCGGATCCTCGGGTCTGCGGGCCGGTCCCAGCAGCCTCTCCAGGGCGGGACTCCAGTGCTGGCCCACCGTGGGGATGCCATGGCTCCACTGGTGGGGCAGGTTCTGGCCGGCGTGTTGGAACCAGGTGAGGTCGAGTCGGTAGGTGCCGTCTGCTTGGAGTCGCACGATCCGGCGCATCGCCTCCATCTGGTTGGGCTGGCCATAGGGGGCAAGACCCATCACCTTGTATTCATCGCCGTAGTGGGGGAAGCCCAGGTACTGGGTGATGGCGGTGTAGAAGGCGCCAAGGGAGTGGGGAAACCAGATCTGGCCGTCGATGGTCAGGTCGGTTCCCTGGCCATAGCCCCAGGCCCCACTGGAGAAATCGCCGAAGCCATCCACCGACACCACGGCGGCCTCGGGGAAGGGGGAGCCATAGAAGGCGGAGGCCAGGTGGGCCCGGTGGTGTTCCACGAAGTGGAGCTCGGCCCGGATCGTCTGGTTAGGGAAGGCGGTGGCCAGTTGCTGGGGCAGGCCGGCCCGTTCCCGTTTGTTGCGCCAGCGGGCAAGCAGGAAGCGGGGATCGGGGCGGCTGGCTGCGGTGTAAAGGAGCTTGCGCCAGCGGTGCGCTCCCGGCAGGGAGTTGATGGCGATGTGGTCGACTTCGGCGAGGTCAACC
The DNA here is from genome assembly GCA_036788375.1 of Cyanobium sp. CTOTU6536. Taxonomy (GTDB): domain Bacteria; phylum Cyanobacteriota; class Cyanobacteriia; order PCC-6307; family Cyanobiaceae; genus Cyanobium. The sequence continues at coordinate 12,891 of DAIQNM010000005.1, forward strand.
CCCGCATCGGCCAAGCACCAGGTGATCGCCTCACTGGGGAAACCGGCCCAGTGCTTGATGCGCCGGAAGCGTTCTTCCTCGGCGGCGCCGAGGATCCTGCCGTCGCGCACCAGGGCGGCGGCCGCATCGGCATGGAAGGCGTTGATCCCGAGGATGAGGGTCATGACTGGTGCAGGTCGATCGCCAAGTGGTCGCGGAGCCAGATCCCTAGAACCATCAGGTTCCAGCGGCGGTACCAGGGCTGCAGATCTAGGCCCGCCGGGGTGGAGGGTAAGCGCAGATCCAGCCCGGAGTGTGGGTCATCCAGCCAGAGCTGGAACGGGAAGCGGAACCCCTGCTTGGGGCGGTTGGTGAACCATTCGGGCAGCTCCGGCACGCTGGCCTGGAGCAGGGCCTTGCCACTGGCCAACCGCAGCTCGGGGCCAACCGTCGCCAGGCGCCGCTGGAAGGTGGCATCCACATAGGGGAGACGGAGCTCCAGAGCCGTGGCCATCGCCATGACATCACTGTCCGGAAGCAGCTGGTTGCGCAGGTAGCGGCACCCCTCCAGCCAGGCCACCCCATCGGCCTCACTGAGGTGGGCGGGTGGTTCCTCGGCTGCGAGTCGGGCGGCCATCGCCGCCGGATCGGGGCTGGGCAGGCCCCAATGCTGCAGTAGGCGGTGCACCTCCGCTGGCGTGAACTGGCCCCGCAGGCAGCGATGGGCCGCCTGCAGGGAGGGAGGCGCTGCGAGGAGGGCTGCAAGCCGTTGCCGCTTCTGCTGGCTGCCCCCCGGCGTCTTGCGCAGCAATGCCGAGGCGGCGTTGGCGAAGGGACCAAGGCGCTGACGCCACCGCCGCAGGCGCGGCACCGTGCGAAAGCTCGGGTAGCCCCCAAAGAGCTCGTCGCCCCCCAGCCCGGAGAGGGCCACCTTCAGTCCCCGCTCGCTGGCCAGCCGGGAGACGCACCAGGTGTTGAAGCCATCGATGGAGGGTTGGTCCTGGCTGGCGAGAAACTGCGGCAGCCAGTTGCGGGCCTCGCTGGCGCGGAGCGTAAGGGCGGTGTGTTCGGCTCCAAAGAGCTCGGCGATCCGGGCGGCGGGTGCCGATTCGTCGAAGGCGGTCGCGCCCGGATCATCAAAGCCGATCGTGAAGGTGTGGAGCCCCTGGGGCGCCAGGGCCAGCAAGGCCGCCGAATCGAGGCCGGCACTGAGGAAAAGCCCCACCGGTACATCGCTCACCATGTGGGCCGTCACCGAGTCCCTTAAGGCTTCGCGGGTGAGGGCAATGGCGGAGCCGCGGTCGCGGATGGGTTCCGAGGCGCCTTCTCCGCTAAACGGGCCCCTCGCCAACAAGGACTCGGGAAGGGGCATCCAGGGCTGGCTGGTTAGGGCCCCGGCCTCCCAGTGGAGGCAGTGGCCGGCCTGCAGCCGCCGCACCCCCGCCACCAGGGTGTCGGGCTCAGGCACCGAGCCGCTGGCCAGGTAGGAGGCGATCGCATCCGGGTCCGGGCGGCGGGGGATCAGGCCGCTGGCGAGCAGGGCCCGAAGTTCGGAGGCGAAGGCCAGCTCACCGCCTGGGCCCTGCCAGACATAGAGGGGCTTGATGCCATGGGGGTCCCGGGCCAGCAGGGCCATGCCGCTCTGGGTGTCGACCAGGGCGAAGGCAAACATGCCGCGCAGCTGGTTGAGGCCGTCCCGCCCCCGGCTGACCATCCAGGCCAGCAGCACCTCGCTGTCGCCGCTGCCGCGAAAATGGTGGCCTTCAGCCTCCAGGCGCGCCCGTAGCTCCCGGTGGTTGTAGATCTCGCCGTTGAACACGATCTGCCAGCGCCCGCACGGCGATGCCATCGGCTGGTGGCCGCTGGGGGAAAGGTCGAGGATCGCCAACCGGGTGTGCACCAGGCAGGTGTTGGCGTTTTCCCAGACCCCGGAGTCATCCGGACCGCGGTGGGCGAGGGCAGGCCGCACCCGTTCGGCGAAAGGGCCCGGCACCGAGCCGAGCAGACCGGCGATGCCGCACATTCAGCCGCCCTCCCCGTTGGGGATGCCGGCTTCGGGCCAGGTGGCGGCCAGGTGATGCCGGAAGGTGGCCCGTGCCACCGCAGGACTGGCATGGCGGTGAACCCATTCCAGGGCCCCTGCGGCCAACCGGTCACGCCGTTGGCGGTCTGAGGCGATGGCGCTGATGGCGGCAGCCATGGCGGCAGGATCGCTATCCACCAGCACTCCAGTGCGATCGGCCAACACAAAGTCCTCGGGGCCGCCGCAGCGGGTGCTCACGACCGGTAAGCCGCACGCCATGGCCTCCAGGCCGGCGATGCAGAGTCCCTCTTGGTGGGAGGGGATCACGAAGAGATCAAGGGTGCGCAGGAGAGCAGCCAGTTCAGGCGGTTGGAGGGGAGGGTGGCAGTGCACTTGTGGGGAGATGCCGAGGGCTTCAAGGCGCTGAATGAGCACCTGGGGATCCCGCTCTCCGGCCAGATGCAGCTCCACCGGTTTCCCCTGGGAGACCAGCAGGCGAACGGCATGGAGGAGCAGGTCGATGTTCTTGCGGGGGTCCCCGAAGCGGCCGGTAAATGCCAGCCGCCAGGGGACCACGGTGTCGGGTGAGGGTTGGAAGGTGGCCGTGTCGACAGGCATCAGCAGCACCCCGTCCATTTTGCGGCCCGCGATGGCTTCAAGGGACCGCGCCGTGTAGTTGCTCAGGGCCATCACCCTTCCTCCCGGGGCGGTGAGCACCTGGCGCTCCAAGCGTCGCAGCACCGGTGCGTTGAGGCGCCGATCGAGGATTCGCCTGGGCCGACTGAAGCGGGCTACCCGGTTGGCCCGGTCCGCCTCCCAGGGGGTGGCGACCCAGGCCAGGAAGGGGATACCGAGGCGTGCATAGGGGGTGGCACAGAGGGGATTACCGGTCACCGAGAGGTGGAAGTCGCAGGAGCCGATCAGCTCTCTCCAGGCCCGCCGCGGCAGGTAATGGGTGAATTCAAGTTCCGGCAGCCAGCTACCCAGGCCATGGCCCCGATGGTCGCCATAGGCGCCCTGGACGATGCTGCCAGGCTGGCGGCCCAGCAGAGCGGCCGGCAAGGGGACTGACAGCTGGGGGTGCTGGCTCCAGGGGGCGTACCAGGCAAACACGGGCTCGATGCCGAGTTCTTCAAGCAGCCCAGTGATACAGCGGGTCATGGTGGGGACCCCACCGTCAACCGGTTCAATGGTGCTGATCAGGGCCCTTCGCGGTGCTCCGCTCATCCCTGCAGAACGTCGAACAGTTCGCGGTTTTCCCGCACCCAGCGGATCAGATCCCGCACCCCTTCGTCCACACCGATCCGGGGGCTCCAGCCGAGCTGCTGCTGGGCCTTACGGATGTCGCAAACAAAAACAGGCTGATCCCCAGGTCGGGTGGCTCCGAATGCCGGGCTGATCGTTGTCGATAGTTCGTCCTCCAGGAACCCCAGCAGATCCCTCAGGCACAGGGTGTTGGTGGGACCGCCACCGATGTTGAAGGCCTGGCCGCTCACCGTCTCACGGTGCTCCCAGGCCGCTTCGTAGGCCCTGGCCAAATCCTGCACGTTGAGCACGTCGCGGGTTTGCCAGCCATCGCCATAGAGGGTGATCGGCTTGCCCAGCAGGGAGGCGATGCTGAACCAGGCCACCCAGCCCTGGTCCTCAATGCCGAACTGGCGGATGCCGTAGATGCACGACTGCCGGAAGCTGCAGGTCTTCAGGTCGTAGATGCGGGCGTAATCAATGGTGTACTGGTCCGCCACCCCCTTGGAGCAGCCGTAGGGGGAGTGGAAGTCGAGGGGCTGATCCTCCGGAACCCCCAAGGGAAGATTCGCAAAGGTGTAGCCGTGCTCGCCTCGCACCACGGGCACGGTTTCCATGCCTCCGTAGACCTTGTTGGTCGAGGCGTAGAGCACGAAGGCATCCGGCGCCTTGAGTCGGACTGCTTCCATCACATTGAAGCTGCCGGCGGCATTGATCTCAAAATCCTCGCGGGGGTTGGTATACGAGGTGGTCACGGCAACCTGGGCGGCCAGGTGCAGCACCATGTCCGGCTGATAGCGGGCCACAATGGCCGCTAAAGCATCGAAATCACGGATGTCGGCGCGATGGAAGACAATCTCGGGCCGCTGAGCCTGCAGCCAGCTCAGATTTCGCTCGGTGCCGCGTCTGGACAGGTTGTCAACAATGGCGACATCCCAGCCCCTTGAAGCGAAATGGATGGCGGCATTGGTGCCGATAAAACCGGCACCGCCGGTGATCAGGATCGAAGCCATCGATCGGTCGAAATGCGCGGGAAGGGCCTTGGTAGGGAGCGTAGATGGTGTTCGGCCCGATTCCCTCATCTGGGGCTCGATACTGCCCGATTCCCGGACTTTACCAAGCTTTTTTCGCCTGTTCCGATCGGTTTAGTGCGGTGACGCTGCTCCCGCAGCAGTATCAGTAGGAGCAGTTCGGCGTAGGTGCGCTGCAGGGCATAGGTGAGGCCTGCAGCACCATCCAGCACGCCCCCCCGCACAAGGAGGCAGAACACCAGCGCTGCCAGGGGTGCCAGGGGCGTGTGTTTCCGCAGGCGATCGACGGCGGAGAGCTGACCTGTGGGGGTGCTCAGCAGGGAGGCCGCTTCAATCTTCAGGTATCCCTGCTGGGAGGCGAGCCAACGCTCCAGCGGTTTGCGATCGTCGTGCAGCAGGGCAAAGGGCAGGGGGGCCACAGCTCCGCTGATCTGCACCCTGTGACCGTGGCCCTCATCGTGGTAGCGACCTTGGCGCGTGCGGTAAAGGCAGGTTCGGGGGGGGAGGAGGGAGCCTCGCAGGGCCTGGCCATTGATGCAGTAGCGGAAAGGAAGCGAGTAGCCCGCCAGGCCTTCGTCATCGGCCCGCGTCAGCAGGGCTGGCAACGCCGTGGCCAGATCGGCGGGCACGCCGTAGTCGGCATCAAGGCTGAGCACCCATTCCGTGCTGATCTGGTCGAGGCCGAAGTTGCACTGGCGAGCGAAGCTGTCAAAGGGGCGATGCAGCACCCGCACATTCGCTGTGGCGGCCAGGATGTCGAGGGTGCCATCGGTGCTGCCGCTGTCGATCACCAACACCTCGGGCACCCAACCCAAGCCATCAAGGGTGCGCTTGATGTTGGCGGTTTCGTTCCAGGTGAGCAGCAGGGCGGTGAGCGGCAGGGGATTCATCGCACGAGGTTGGCTGCGGCCTGCTGACTTTGTTGAAGGGCACTCTGCTGCCATTGGATCTGCTGGCGGGCGATCAGGGTTGGCACGGCAAGGAAGGAGCCGAAGGAGATGAAAACCAAAATCAGCACAAAGGGATCGGTATAGACCTGGGCCGCCGAGAAGAAGAAGACCACGTTGGCCATGGCGAAGGCAATCAGGCCCAACATCAGAAAAGCGACCGTGGAGGGGAGACGCTGAAGCATCTTGAAATTGCGCCAGAGGCTCAGGGCGATTAGCGCCGCCACGGTGCCGCCAACCACCAGGCCCGGCAGTCCGAGTTCGGTCACGATTTTGCCGCCGCCCCCCTCACTCACATAGCTCAGACTTCGGATGCTGGCGCGCTGAGCTTCGGCGGCGGCGCTGAGTCTCAGGTTTCCCAGGTTGGCACCGGCACCCACGCCGAGCCCCCAGCCTTGGGAGACCTCCAAACCCTTTGTAAATGCTAATATCCCCTGAGAATTGAAGCGCTCACCGATGTCATCCCTGGCAGTAAGAGTGCGATTCATGTAAAGGCCGAAGGAATCACCCTTGGATGAAATAAGGAACATGGCGTAGCTGGCATAGGCCAAGGCGGCGCTTCCAAACAGACTCGAGAAGACCTGCTCCCGCGAGGCTGGCGAGGCCTTGCTGCTGAACAGCAACAGATAGATCGCCACAAAGGCCAATACCAACACCAGGCCCTTGCGGCGCCCAGTGGGAATGGTGAGGTAGGCAAAGAAGGTGGCGAGCACCAGGAAAAGAATTTGATTGTCGCGGCGCTGGCTGGACAGGGCTATCGTCATGGCGAAGCAGGCCCCAGCGGAAAGGTGCCAGGCGGCGATCTCACTCGTGCGCCACAAGCCGGAAGCTCCTTGGGCTGAAAAGCCTTCGAAGGTGATCAGGATGCCACTACCAACTTCCTTGAAAAGATCACTTTGCACACCTCGGAAATCGAGAAAAACGGTGAATGCAAAGATGCTGCACAAGGCCAGGTAGGTGAGGATGAGCCGCCGCAGCAATAGGGGGTTGCACCCCACCAGATAGCCGGCCCATAGCCCAATCGCTGGTGCGGTGTAGAAGGCGATGCCCAGGCCAGTGAGATTTAGGTCGCCGAAGCGAAAAAAGGAATTCCCCGCCTGCATGGCGATCATCATGAAATAGAGCGGTACCCATTCCTGGATCGATGGCACCGTCCAGAACATCGCCCGAAGATCCAGTCGGCCGCCCGCTTTGTCGTACATGACAAACATGCAAAGCACGAAGGCCACCAGCACCAGGCCCACCATCGTGCTCGGGGAGCCCGGCGTGATCTTGCGGAGGGGATCCTGCAGAAAACCGATGATGAAGGTCACTACCAGGCCCCCCCGCCAGTTGCCATCCATCAGGACCAACGCCAGGGCCCCGAACATCACGACGAGAATGAGGGAGGTCATCGGTGGCTTTCGGAGCGGAGGATGCCGGCATAGGCGGCCTTGAGGTCGGCGGCGATAGCGCTCCAGGCCAGTCTTTGTTCAGCCAGGTTAAGGGCGGCCTGGCGCATCGTCGGCGAGGGGCCTGCCAGGGCCCTGGCCAGGGTCCTAGCCAGCTCGGCAGGATCACTGTCACAAACGAGTCCCGCTCCCGCTTCCCTCACCAGCTCGGCCAACGCCACCTGGGGAGAGACCACCACTGGCGTTCCCGCGGCCAGGGCTTCCGCCACGGCGATGCCGAAGTTCTCGGCCGCTGAGGGCAACACCAGCCAGTCGGCTGCGGCGAGTTCCCGCTCCTTGGCGACCCCGGTGACCTGCCCCAGCCACTGGCAGCGCGCGGCGATGCCAAGCCGCTCCGCCAGGCTTCGAAGCTCGGTTTCGTAGGCCGGTTCTCCCCGTCCGGCGATGTGGAGCGTCCAGGAGGCTGCGGGCTGATCCATCGCCATCAGGGCCAGGGCCTGCATCAGGCGATCCAGTTGCTTTTTGGGGTGCAATCGGGAGAGAAAAAGAAAGCGGATCGGCCCGGCTGGTTTGGAGCTTTCCCTTGGTTGCGCAATGGTGGTGCGCACTCCCAGCGGCAACACCAGCGGTGCTGGGGTGAGTCCCAGGCCAGCGGCCTCATCCCGCTCGGCGGCGGTGGTGAAGTGGATGGCGGCGGCCCCGTTGAGGTTGCGGAGCTCCACCAGGCGCAGCATCCAGCGCTTGCGGGCCCCGCTTTGCCGCAGGCTCCAGGGGCTCAGCTGGCCGATGGTCCGGACCACATAGGGCACGCCGCTTCGCCGGGCCTGGAGCATCGACCAGGTGGAGGGGAAGGAGAAGATCGCGTGGACGTGGAGCAGGTCGTAGTGATGAATGTGGCGCCGCAACCAAAGGGCCAGGCCAGGGCTGATCGCAAACTCCCGCAGCGGCGCCAGGGGGGGACTCCAGCGCGGGAAGGCCAGCAGGGGAACCCCATGCCGCTCGATCCAGCGTCCGGTGGGGAGGGAAGGATCCACCCCAGGCCCGTGGTCGTTGGTGGTGAGGATCGCCGCATCCACGCCCTGTTGCCGGAGTGCCTGCACCATTTCCACCACGGCCTTGCTGGGTCCGCCCCGCAAGGGGCTGACCGATGGGATGACGTGGAGGATCCTCACGGCCTCGGAGTGGGTGGCCGGGAGCTCGGACCTACCCGGGCTAGGGCGGCCCTGATCCCGGCGGCGGCGGCTTCGATCGTGAAGCGGTGCTCCACCAGCTCCCGGCCGGCCGCACCCATACGGGCCGCTGCAGCGGGGTCCCGGGCCATCGTGTCAAGTTGCTGGGCCAGGGCGGTCGCATCGCCGCAGGGGTAGCGCAGCCCTGTGACTCCAGGTTTGACCAGGTCTTCGCCACAGCCCACCAGGTCGCTGACCACCGCCGGCAGGCCACAGGCCATGGCCTCGTTGACCACCAGCCCCCAGGTTTCGCCATGGTCGGAGGGAAGCACGAGGCAGTCTGTGGCGGCATAGGCGGCCGCGATCTCCGATTGGTTCAGGAAGCCGGCAAAGCTCACCGGCAGGCCCTCGGAGGCCACCCGACTGCGGCAGCGCTCCTCCAGCTGGCCACTGCCCACGATCAGCAGATGCACCGGTCTTTCCGGTGGATCGTTCCGTCTTTGCAGCAATGCCAGGGCCTGCAGCAGATCCTCCGGCCGTTTCTTGTCCTGCAGTTTGCCGGCGAAGAGAAAGCAGAAGGCCCGCTCCGGAATGCCCCAGCGCTGGCGCAACTGGCTGCGTTGCTCCCGCCCGCGGGCGGCTTCAGCGACGAAGCGGCCGTTGTCCACGTAGTGGGGGGAGGCGATCAAGCGATCCTGGGGCACGCCATTGCTGAGGTACCAGCGGGCGTTGGCCTGCCCCACCGGTAGCCCCACCGCCACCCCCCGAAAGAGGATCCGATAGATGCGATCCAGCAGCCAGGGGCGGGGTCGGGCGCCATTGGAATCCATCCGCAGCAGCACCGGGATGCCCCGGAGCCGGGCCGCCAGGTAGAGCTGCACCATGCCGACGAAGTGCCAGCCGGTCAGGAGGATCGCGTCGGGCCGTTGGCGCTCAGGCCCCCATCCCAATTCGGCCAGGGGATTGGCCAACCAAACGCCGCCATAGCCTGAAGTGATGCCGCGCCCCCGACCGCTAGCGGCCCGGTGCCAGCGGTAGCCCTCCAGCAAGGGCACATCCCAGGTGAATTCAAGGCCGAAGCCGAGCCCCTGGGTGCGGGCGTCTGGCAGGGAGAGGTAAAGCACGTCGCTTGCCAGGGAAGGG
>DAIQNM010000005.1:21828-32591 GCA_036788375.1 Cyanobium sp. CTOTU6536
GAAGAGGGGGGTGTGGTATTGCACTGGATGGCTGCCCACGATCAGCAGGCGGGGGGTGCGGGTCGGCAGGGTTGCCGCTCCCCGGGCGTTGAGCCGCAGCGCCCAGGCCAGGCCGCGGCATTCGGCGATCAAGGTGGCTGGAATCCACCAGGGGCGGCGGAGATGGTGGCGGGTGCGCACCGACTTGAGCAGGTCCCGGCCCGATGCCGCCAAAACCGCCGCCGGCGTCAGGGTGCGCAGCAGGAAGTAGTAACGCCCCACCGCATGGTCGGGCTGGATGGTGGTGAGGTGCTGGCCGTAGCTGCGGGTACCACCCCGTTGGGCCCGCAGATGGTGGATCAGGGCATCGGGTTCGTAGCGGATCCTGTGGCCTGCTTGGCACCAGCGATGGGCAAATTCCGCCTCAAAGTGGTAGGCCACCTTCACAAAGTTGTTGTCAAATCCCCCCAGGGCCAAGGCTTGGCGGCGCGGGATGGCCACGTTGCCCCCCATGAACGTCGACACCGGTCGGGGGGAGAGGCTGTTGAACAGAAACGGTGCGCCGGCGGGATCCGCCCCACCGCCGTGCCAGGGCTGCAGCACCCGGCCCGCCACCATTGCTTCGGGATTGGCCTCGCCGGCCTGCTGGTGGGATCGCAGTAGTGCCGCGTCCGGGATGATGTCGTCATCGAGGAACAGCACGCGGTCGCCTTGGGCCTCGACCAGGGCATGGTTCATGGCCCCGGTGATCGCGGGCTTCGTGAGCCGCAGCCAGCGGATCCGACCCTCCCTGTGCCAAGCCTCAAGCTGGGCTTCGGTGGAGGCATCGTGGCGGGGGGTCTGATCGACGATCAGCAGTTCCCAGGGCGGGGGTTCTAGTGCCAGCAGCGCTGAGATGCTGTCGGTGAGGACCCCATCGCGCCCGTAGGTGGGGATGGCGACGCTGAGCTTCATCGGTTTTGCCAGAGCCGCAGTCGGGCCTTGAGGTGCCAGGGGTTGAGCTCCAGGGTCCTGCGGAGATAGCGGCGGGCCAGTTGGGGATGCTCCGCCTCTAGGCAGGCGGCGATGAAGTACGACCCCACGGCCTCTCCCTTGGGGTTGCGGGAGGCCGTGCGGCAGGCCTCGCTGAGCTGCTCGGCCTTCTGGAGCCATGGGGCTTCCGTCTCACCGGCCCGCCGCGCCCGGGTCGCCCCCACGATCAGAGCATGGAAGGCTTCCTGCTCCTTTCGCCGGGAGCCACTGATCGAGCCTGGGGAGATGCTGCCCTCATAGAGCACCTCAGGCACGACCCGGTGGGTGCCCGCCTCCACCATGCGGCTCCAGAGGTCGAGGTCCTGGGCGTAATAGAAGCCTGCCCGGTAGCCCCCGGCTTTTTCGTAGGCCTGCCGGCGCATCAGCACCGATCCATGGCAGGCCGGGCCGACCAGACCGTCCGCCAGGGTTTCCTCCGCTAGACGGGTCACCATGACCGTGGCCCCTTCCTCCACGATCATGCGCACATGGCTGGAGCAGAGAACAGCCTTCGGATCCTGCTCCAGCAGGGCCACCTGACGCACGAGGCGCCCCGGCAGGGATTGGTCACCGGCATCCTGCCGAGCGATGTAGGTGCCCCGGGCGGCGGCACAACCTTCGATCAGGGAGCGGGTCAGGCCCTTCCCCTCGCGATGAAAGATCCGCAACCGTGGGTCGCGCTCGGCCCAACCATCCAGGATGGATCCGGTGGCATCGGTGGAGCCATCGTTGATCACCAGGATTTCCAGGTCGAGATCTTGGCCCTGGGTGAGGGAAGCGAGGGTGGTGGCGAGGGTGTCGGCGCCATTGCGCACGCCCATCACCACCGAAACCAGGGGAGCGTTGGTGCTCATGCCGGCTGCCCCCGACCGAGCAGCTGCCACAGGCCGATGCTCAGCCGCGCAGCCAGCCGCCAGCCCACCAGTTTGGCCAGCAGGCCATAAAAGAGGAAGTCGGGCGAACGGCGCCGCCGCGGGGTTGAGGCCTGCCGGGCCAGAAGGAAAAGATCCCTGGAGGCCTCGTCCACGCCGGCGATGCCGCACTGGCGGCTCAACAGAAAGGCCGCCCTGGCGAAGTGCCCCATCTCCGGTGTGTCGTTGGTCACCCCAGCCTGCCTGGCGCAGCGGAGCAGGGATACCTGGGCCATGGCGCGGTGGGCAAGCTTCAAGGGATCGACGGAGCCCGAATCACTAAGGTGGCCCCCGGCGAGATGGATGCGCCGCACCGAGACCGGCTCCGAAACCCAGGCCAACCGGGCGCCCGTGGCCCCGGCCCTGGCGTCGTATTCCCAGTCCTCCTCATTGATCCAGGCGCGCCAGGGGCCGATGCGATCGAGCAGCTCCCGGCGGTAGAGCGGCGAACTGGTGGTCCACCAGCGTTCCACCAGCAGCAGGGGGAAGAGGGTGGACCGGGGTTGGCCGGTGCCCCGCATGGGCCCCTGGCGCTCCACGGGCTGGAGGGCATGGTTTTCCTCAAAACTCGGCCCATAGCAGATCTGGCAGTTGGGGGCCTGCCGCAGGGCCTTCACCTGGGCGGCGAACTTGCCGGGGAGCAGCAGATCGTCGGAATCGAGGAACTGCACGTAACGCCCCGAGGCCGCCTCCAGTCCCCGCTGCCGGGCGGCCCCGGGTCCGGCGTTGCTCTGGTGGATCAGCTGGATCGGATCAGCGCTGGATCTGGCGAGTTCCTCGGCCACGGCTCCAGTGTTGTCCACCGATCCGTCGTTGACGATCACAATCTCGATCGGGCGGTAGGTCTGGGCGAGCACGCTGGCGACAGCCTCGCGCAGGAGGTCGGGTCGGTTGTGCACCGGAATGATGGTGCTCACCAGGTGTTCTTGGTCGGCCGGCGGGGTGGGGTTGCTGCGTGTTGCTGGATCAGTAGCCATGGAGATCCTCCACCCGGCGGCGCAGGGCCGCAATCCGCTCAACGGCGGGCCGGGCCATCACCTCACGGCAACGAAGCAGGTTGGGATTGTCAGCCATTTCCTTCAGGGGTTGGCTGGCATGCCAGAGGTGCACGATCGGCTCATAGCCCCAAATCCAGGTTGGCAGGGTGAGGCAACGATCCCAGAACTCATTATCTTCACCACCCCAGCCACTGAATTGTTCGTCCATTCCGCCGAGTTCGAGATAGGCCTGGGTTGTGATCGCCAGGCTGCCGCCGGCCTCCAGGTTTTGAACGATGTAATCGGCCGGTTGCTGATCGAAGGGGACCTCTCCTCGTATCACCTGCTGGCTGAGCTCGCAGGGGAGATAAAAGATAAACCGCTTGGGATTGACAACCGCGAAACCGCTCTCAATCCTCTGCAGGATGCGACGCCCATAGCCCCGGGGTACCAGCATGTCGTTGTCGTGGAGGAGCAGCACGGGGGAGCGGGCTTGGCGGGCGCCGATGTTGAAGGTGTGGGAGCGGTTGTAGGGGGCATCCGGATCGCTCAGGGGGGCGTGGATGTGGCGAACCCAGGTGGGCAGCTTTGCGGCAATTCGCACCTCGGAATCCTGCTCGATCACCAGGCATTCCAGCGCGACATCATCCTGGGCTGCCAGGGATTCCAGGGTGGCCAGCAGCAGGGGGAGCCGTTCGGTTCCCCGGTGGCCGATCAACACGCTCAGTTTCGGCGTGGCTGGGCAATCTGGCGGCGTGGCTTGCCGGCCGATTGGGGCATCGGCCAGACAGCGCCGCAGCAGGCGTTGGGCCAGGTGGGGTTGCACGGCTGGGGCATGGAGCCTTGAGGTGAAGGCCCAGCGGCAGGTGTAGCCACTGCCATCCGGTGCCGGCTCCAGGGTTTCGGTGCGGTTGGCCAGGCTGAGGTAGCTGCGGGAGCTGGAACGCAGGCAGCGTTCCCAGCGCCAGCGGTCCTTGAGCCACACGCCCAGGTGGTCCCGCAGCCCAAACGATCGCTCAGCCATGGTGATCGAGTCGTGCGGCCCATTCGAGCAGGGCCTGATGCCCGGTGGCCGGGTGGCCGCTGTGGGGCCACTCGCTTCCCGCTTCGCCATGGCGAAAGCCCCGGCGGAGCAGGCGGCGGATGGCCTGGGAGGGGCCTGGGCCCAGCAGCCGATCCAAGCCCCCTGCCGCCGCCGGGGCGGGGCCGGCGGCGGCAGGGGGGAGCTCCGGTAGCGCCTGCACCGCCCTGAAGGCAGCCATCCAGGCGGCCAGGGATGCCTCGCGAGAGTAACGACTTCGCACCAGATCCTGGCCTGCTTCACCCAACTCTGCCAGCAGCGCTGCGGAGCTGAGGCGGATCAGTTGGCGGGCTGCGGCCGCGGCATCTCCGACCGGATAGAGCAGGGCCGTTTCCCCCTCCAACAGGGCGTTTTCAAGGCCTGAGCCCACATAGCGGCTGCTCACCACCGCCATCCCCGCGGCCATGGCTTCCCAGGCCACGATGGGGCCCGTTTCCCAGCTGGAGGTGATCAGCAGCACCCGGCCCCGGCCATAGACCTCAGCGTGGAGCCGCTGGCGCGGGATCGGCCCGGTGAACCGCACTTGGCCCGTTGGGATCCAGGGGCTCAGCGCCGACTCCAGGGCGCTCCGTTCCGGTCCGTCGCCGGCGATGGTCAGGTTAAAAGGTTGCCCTGCGGCATCGAGGGCCGCCAGGATCGGACCAATGTCTTGCACCCGTTTCTGGGGCGTTTCCAAGCGGCCCACCCAGACCAGGTTGAGGACTGGGGCTTGGCCTAGGTCTTGGGGCGGTGTTGCGGAGCCATTCGGGGCGCCAGGGGCTTGGGGGGCACTCCGGGCCAGCGGGTCAGAAACGGAGAGCCCGGCGGGAGCTGCCTCCACGGCCACCCCGTAGGGGGCATAAAGGATGCGCGTTTCCTCCATGCCCCCCAGCTCCCGGGCCAGGGAGCCGCTGAGCCGGTTGGTGACCACCACCGCATCCAGGAGGTCCCGCTGAGCCCGCAGATCGTCGAAGTACTCCGGTTCGATCGCATGCAGGGTCATGACCACCTGCCCCCGGAAGACCCCCTGCCGCCTTAGCCGCCGCACCGCCGGGTAAAGGGCTGCGATATTCACCCCCACCACCAGATGGTCCCGATGGCGGCGCAGGAGCGCACAGAGGGCATCGATACGGCCGAGCTCACTGCCGCTGGGGTTGGCGAAGCCTATGGCTCCGAGCTCCGGGTAGCGGGCGGCATAGGGCTCAAGGCAATGGATGGCGTCATCCGGCACGGCCACCGTGACCTCCACCCCCAGCCGCCGCTGGCCCTCCACCAGGTCCGCTAGCCAGTCCTGTACGCCCCCAAGCAGGTAGGCGGATGGGGCGACGTAAAGGAGCTTCACTCAGGCCCGATCTGGGTAAACAACATTGCCGTTCCACGCCCTAACCGGGATCGAAGGCCTGGGGAAGAAAGGAACCGCATGTCGCGGCTTCACCCAGCCATGGAGCTGCTTGATCCAGACCCCTTGGCCTTCGTCGCAGGGTTCCCACTGGGCCGCGAAGTGCTCCTGGTTGGCCGAGGTGTACTTGCCCCAGATCCGTCCGGAGACGGTATCGAAGGAGGTGGTCTCGGGTTTGTCGTCCTGGTGGTGGAGGTAGCCGCAGCGGTGGTTGGCGATCGGTACGCCGGCCAGGCCAGCCCGGGCGGTGTAGTCCATATCTTCGAAGCCGATGCCGGGGAAGCCTGGATCGAAGGCCCCCACCCGGGCCACCGTGGCTGGGGAGATCACGAAGTGCGACCAAGAACTGTTGAGCAGGCTCAGACCCGCCGACGGCCAGTCGAAGGCTTCGGCCCAGCGGCGCAGCCAGGCGTGGATGGTCAAATCGTCGTTGAGGATCAGCAGGGGGCGGTCCTGGGGTGAGGCCGCCAGCATCGCGTTCCAGAGAGTGGTGAGGCCGTGGGCCCGATCGTGCAGCACGAAGCGTTGCTTGGGCAGGGCTCCATCGCAGATCTCCCGCTGGAACCGTTCGAGGTAGCGGGCCTGGGCCTCGGCCGTGCCATGGCCATTGACGGCAATGGTGAGGGGCACCTCGGGAAAGATCCGGGTGATGGCGCCATGGAGGGGTTTGAGGAAGCGGTCGTAGCGCTCGCTGTAGGTGGTGATCCCGATGGCGAAGGATCCGCCCAGGTCGCGGCGAGGGGGCACGAGGGCTGCTGGTGCCAGGCGCCTCAGGCCTTGAACCCCAGCGCGGCCGGCGCAGTAGAGACGGAATTTGAGGTTGCCTTCGGAAGCCAAGGGAGGGGGGTGGGTCAGGAGCGGTGGAGGGAGGCGATCGCCTGCCGCAGCCGCGGGTAGCGATCCGGCGGCATGATGTAGTCGTTGAAGCAGCGGTGGCAGTTGGCCCGCATTGTGGGCAGATGGCGGCCGATGTGGCGCACCGCTTCGGCAAACTCGGCGTCGCTGTCGACCAGCACGCCGCAGTTGTAGTCCTCGATGAAGCGGAAGCTGGGCTGGCGGGTGGCGATCACCGGCACCCCCATGGCGAGGAACATGCAGAGGCGGTTGGAGCTCGTGCCCATGTGCTGGAACTGGGGGGCAGGGTTGGTGTAGATCGCTAGACCGATGTCCAGACCCACGGCCGAACGCCAGGCCTCCTGCCATCCCATCCGTTCCTGCTGCAGGTAGAGCCGCTTCCCCAACCCCAGGCGGCTGAGCAAAAAGAGGCAGAGCGGGGAGACGGCCAGGGGCTGGATCACCGCATGGAGGGTGGGTTCCTCCTGGAGTGCCTGCACCAGCCAGTCGGCTCCGGCGGTGAGGTTGAGGGCGCCGGAGGAGGCAATGACCAGGGCCTCCTGGGGCAGGCCCCAGCGCTCCCTCAAGGCCCGGCGCAGCTCCGGATCGGGCTGGGGTGGCTGGTGGAAGCAGCCGGGATAGACCAGTACCGGGGCTGTTGGCGCCAGGGAGGCGTAGTCGCGCAGCAGCTCCACACGGGAGTCGTCATTGACAATGGTGAAGCGGGCCTGGCGCATGGCCCAGCGGCAGAGTTGCTTCCAGCGCTCCGGGCTGTCGCCGCGGTAGCTGCCGGATTTGATCTCATCCACCAACAGGAAGCTTGGCCGGCGTGTAAGGGCCGCAAGCACGCCCACCACGGCCAGGGGATCCTCACTGGTTCCGGAGAAGCAGGCGTAGTTCCACCAGCGGCGGTCGAGGAGGTGGCGAGCCAGCCAGCGCACCGTGTAATCGGCCCGCTGGGTTGTCACGTCGGGGCCGTAGTCCGAAGGGTCCTGGGGGGTACCCGGGGAGAAGACATCCACCCGGTAGCCACAGCTCAACAGCGCCTCGATGATGGCCCGGTTGGGTGGGGAATAGAGCAGCTCCGGCACCAACAAAAAGTGGGCTGCTCGCCGTTGGCGTCGCTGGGGGGTCGGCACCATGGCGTCAGAGGGCCACCGGAACCCGGTCCGTGCGCAGGTCCCGCGGCAGATCGATCCTGCCGGCCTGGTAATCCGCGAGGAACCGCTGGGAGTAGGCGTTGATGAAGGCGGCCGGAAACTCCCGCTTGGGTTTGGAAGGGGTGCTGCTCGCCTGGCCGGCCCTAGCGGTGATCACCCGGTCATACCAGTTGTGGTAGTGGGTGATGGTGCCGTCGATGCCGTAGAAGTTGCCTAGGCCATAGCGGAGGTGGCCCAGCTCCTCGCTCCAGAGGGTCACATCTGGATCGGGGGTAAAGAGCGGTTCACGCTCCGCATTGGAGACATACACGTTCATCGGCTGCCAGGTCAGCCCCCGCTGCGCCAGTCGGCGGGGGATGTTGTGGGTCACGTGGCCGCCGGAGAAATCCAATTCACGGCGGGGGAGGGGCATCCGGTACCGCCGCCGCCACACCAGGTTGCGGGCCCGCCGCAGACCTGCTGTTTCAAACAGCAGAAAGGAGCTTTCCGGCATGCCTGCTCCGAAGGGGCGGGTGAGGGGGCCGCAGCCGATGTCCTCCGGCGAGATCAGCACGGTGTTGCCACCGAGACGGGCCGTGCAGAGCTCAAACCAGTTCGGGGCCAGCAGGATCACATCGGCGTGGAGCAGCAGGGTGAAACGGCTCTGGGAGCTCCTCACCAGCTGTTGCAGGGCCTCCGGTTGGGTGCAGCGGCGCACGACCACCTCGGCGCCCCGCTCCCGGGCCAGGTCCGCCGAGGCATCGCTGGAGGCGTTGTCGAGCACGCAGATCCGGGTGCGGCTTCCGGAGGTGGTTCGCCGCAATGCGTCGAGGCAGTGGGGCAGGAAAAGGGCGCTGTTCCAGCTGGTGATGCCAACGAAAAGATCGCCAGGGAGATCGTTAGTGGCCATGGTTAATTCGCCGTTGGCATCAGGGAGAGGCGCTTCAGCAGGCGCACCGGCAGGCTGGATTCAATCTGGCCTAAGCGGGCCTGGAGCGAAGACTGGGCAGCCACCAGCTCGGACACCTGTTGCCGCAGGGCAGCAAAGGCTGAATTCTTGGCATACACATAGGCGAGTTCTTCGCTCGCTTTGCTGCGATGACGCACGGTTTTTACGTCGGGATAATAACGCATCACGGCCAGTTTCTCTTCGATCATGGCCGCCTTGGTGGCGCGTGAAAGGCGGAACCAGAGGTCGTAATCCATCAGGAGATGGAGTTCTTCATCCACCCCACCTGCTTCCTGCCAGAGCGAGCGGGACCAGAAACAGCACTGCTGCATCACCCAGCGGTCGTTCTTCCAGTTGAGCAGGGTGGCCTCCGTCATCGGCAGGGCCGGGATGTGGCGCAGGAACTGGTGGTCCTTGCTGATCACATCGCCAGCTCCCACCACGAAGCGAACCTCCGGATCGGCGGCGAAGCGGTTGGCCACGCGCCGAAGGGCACCGGGAAGGAAGTAATCATCGGAGTTGAGCCAGCAGAGGATGTCGCCGCTGGCGAATCCAAATCCTTTGTTGATGGCATCCGATTGGCCCCGATCTGGGCCTTCGATCACCCGCGCCAGTCGATGGCGGTAGCGCTCCAGCACCGCGGCGGTGCCATCGCTGCTGCCGCCATCGGCCACGATGATTTCGACGTTGCCGTAATCCTGCTCGAGGATCGATAGCAGGGTGTCCTCGATCGTGTCGCCCTGGTTAAGGGTGGGCACCACCACCGTGAAACGCAGCCTGTCATCACGTTCATCGGCCCCGCCTTTCGGGTCGGGCTCCGGGGCGCTGGAGTCCTCCGCAATGGGCCCGCCGGGCCAGCCATACAGGGGGAGCCTCATGCCGCCTCCGGAAGGGTTGCCAGCACCTCTTTCCAGCGGGCCATGGTGAGCAGGAAGGCCACGCTGCGGGTGCGGTCCTGGCCGCTGGCATGGTTCGCCAGAATCTTGCGGGTGGTGGCCGGATCCACGAGATCGCTCATGGTGTTGAGAGCGGCCAGCAGGGAGTCCTGCAGATCCCGGTTCTGGAACCACTCCCGGCTGCGGTCGTAGGTGATGTAAGGGGTCCGCCGCATCCACCGGGTCCAGTAGAGGGGGGGGGCCTTGCTGAGCATCCGGCGGGGATTGAAGCCATTCTCCTCGGGGAATTCGAGCAAGTCGGGGCAATTGCGTTGGATGGCGTAGCGGTGCCAGTTGGAACCGAGTTTCCAGCTGGACTTGAGGTTCCAGATCGCTTCCAGCCAGTCGCGGTTGTGGAAGGGAGAACGCCAGTTGCTGGAGGCCTGGTACATGGCGATCCCGTTGGCATAGAAATTGGGCACCCGCTGCTCGAAGTAATAGCGGGTCAGGCCGGGCAGAAAAGAGCCGTGGCAGTAGGTATGCAGCCTTCTGGCCCGCCCTTTAATGCCCTCCTCGTTGAGCTGGGCGGCAAAGGGGGGAGCGAGGCCCTCCAGTTCGGAGTCGAGAAAGGTGGGGTGGCGATGCAACTTGAGCTGCCAGAAGCGATCCAGGGCTGGTCCTGGGAAGCGGTCGCCCAGTTGGCCGAGGCGGCCACGGTCGAAGTAATAGGAGCGGGCGAATTCGCCCAGAGTGCCCACGAAGAAGCTGCTGCCGGCAGGGACGCGGGCTTTGCGGGGATAGAGATAGGTGTGCCAGTGCCAGGCGGTCTTGGTGCCATTGGTGAGGCTGGCGATCTCCTGGCCCTGTTCCAGCACCTCGGCCAGCTCGATCCGCACCAGGTCGTGCTGCAGCCCGAAGCGGCTGGCGATGGCGCGGGCGACCCGCACATCCGAGCAGCTATCCGACCCCATCGTGATGAGGTGGGGTTTGAAGCCTTGGCGCAGCAGGGAGGAAAGGATCACCCGGGAATCGAATCCACCGGATAGGGAGAGGTAGGGGTTGGCCCCGGCCAGCCGGCCCACCTCCTCGTTGAGGGCCGCCACAGCCCGGTTTGGATCGGGCGGGCCGCTTTGCAGGCCATCGATCACCTGGCGGCTGTCGATGCGGAGCTCACCGCGCTGAAACCGCAAAACGCTGCCGGGCGGCACGCGTCGGATCTCGGGATGGAGGGTGGCGTTGCCGGTGAGGTTTTCGAGTTGGCAGAGATCCCCAAGGGCCTGCCAGTCCCAGCGCCAGGTCAGCCCGGCCCGCCGCAGGATGTCCACGATCCGCCGACCATGGGCAAAACCACCGGGGGGTCGACCCGCCACCGTGTAGTAGTGGTGCATCGCCCCCACCGGCGAGGTGATGATCGTGCAGCCTTCTGGCGTCTCATGCACGAGGGTGTATTCGCCGCGCAGGTTGCGCAACGAATCCAGATCTCCCCGCCGGAACCGCTCCAGCAAGAGCTCCACCGGGGTGTCGCAGTAGCCATGCACCGTCACTTCTGCCGCCGTGGTTTGGCCCGATGCGGTCGGTGAGGAATCGGGAGAGGGCATCAGGCAGAACGAAGGGGGGCCGGTGTGGGGG
>DAIQNM010000006.1:0-788 GCA_036788375.1 Cyanobium sp. CTOTU6536
ACCTCCAGGTAGGCGTGGATGGTGGGATCCACGGCCGCGATCCGGGCCAGGTGGCTCTCGGTGAGTTCCCGGGCCGAAACCTCGCCTCGACGCAGCTGCGCCCGCCACTCGGCGATCCCCATCAACCCCGTTGCTCAGCTGGGAGGACGCTATCAGCCGGAGCTCAGGCGAGATCCGCCGCCTCGGTGAGGGGTTCGCTGCGGGAGGTGCGCTGGAGGCTGTGCTCGAGGGAAGCGGGGGATTCCGAGCGCAGGTCGGCGAGGAACGAGACCAGGGCTGCCTCGAGGGTGGAGCGGCGCACGAAGGGTCCAAACCAATAGACCGCGTCGGGGGAACGGGTCTCAACCCGCGCCCACCAGGCCACCCCCAGCCCGTTGGCAACGCTGCGCATGGGCCAGAGCAGGGGATTCATGGGAGGGGGCAGGGCATGGTTTCCATTCTGAACCGCGGCCGAAACCGCTGGGTCATCAGAGGCGCACGTCGGTATCGAACAGGGCGGGGTCAACCGGAGACTGCGGCTCCGCGGAGGCTGGATCGTGGGACACCGCCAGGGGTTCCACAGCCACAGTGGCGTGGCCGGGAGTTGGGGCCGTCGCGGGCTCCGCCTCGGGCCCCGGCTCCAGGGCCGTTGCGATGACTCCAGCAGCGCCAGCCTCAGCGGATGCAGACCCAGAATCGGGGGGCCAAGCGGTGACTGGGGCGAAAGCGGCGGCGGGCAACGCCGCAGGGACAGCCACCGGCTCGGCGGGCTGGCCTGCCGTGGCGCTGCCGACCTCCTGCTCCAGTTG
>DAIQNM010000006.1:798-29136 GCA_036788375.1 Cyanobium sp. CTOTU6536
GGCCCGATCAAGGTCGGCGATCCGACCAGGATCCATATCGTCGGCCAGACCAGGCTCTTCAGCCTCCGCCTCAGTCCGGACCGTCTCCTGCGGCGCCGGGGTGGGGAGCGCCGGCCGCACCAGTCGGGGAGCCGGTGCAGACCCGCTCAGACCCTTCATCCAGCTGCGACGCGCCACCTCGTAGAGGAGCAGCGCCGTGGCCACGGAAGCATTGAGGCTGGGGGTGGATCCCCGCAAGGGGATCCGCACCAACTGGTCGCAGTTGCGGCGGGTCAGCAAGGAAAGGCCATCCCCTTCTGATCCGGTCACGATCACCAGGGGACCCTCCAGGTCGGCTTCCTCCAGGCTCACGTTGCCCTCGCCGGCCAGGCCAATCACGCGGTAGCCCTCCTGCTTGAGGGTGTCGAGGGAGCGGTTGAGGTTCACCACCCGGGCAATGGGCAGATGCTCCAGGGCTCCAGCGGCCACCTTGGCCACCGAGCCGGTGAGGCCGGCATTGCGCCGCTGGGGCAGCACCATCCCATGGGCGCCGAGGGCCTCGGCGGAGCGCACGATGGCGCCCAGGTTCTGGGGGTCGGTGAGGCCATCGACCGCCAACAGCAGGGGGGCCTCACCGATGCTGCGGCAGCCATCGATCAGGCTGGCCAGATCCAGGGTTTCGGCGGCAGCGGGCTGGAGCACGATCCCCTGGTGCACAGCACCGCCACTGATTTGGCCGAGCCGGGCCCAGGTCACCTCCTCCACCAGCACCCCGGAGGCCTTCGCCTCCCGCAGCAGTTGCAGGAAACGGGGGCTGAAACGCATCTCGGGCGTGCACCAGATCCGGTGCACCGGCCGACCACTTTCGAGCACCGCCTGGGCGGTATGGCGGCCCCAGATCAGGTCGGAGGGGGCGGCCCCGGCAAAGTTGTCGCCTTCCGGCCGATCGGAGGGGGCGGAGGAGCCAGCCGAGGAGAACTGGGGAGGCCTGGGACTAGGCGAACCGCCGTAGGGAGAAGGGCGCTGGCCCTCCCGCAGGCGGTACCCCGGGCGATCGGCCGGCCCGCCCCGCTCATCCCTGCGCTGGGGCTGGAAGGTGGGGCGCCCCTCAGGACGGCGGGGCTGGAAGGTAGGGCGCCCCTCCGGGCGGCGGGGCTGGAAGGTAGGGCGCCCCTCCGGGCGGGGGCGGCGGTCGGTTGGACGGCTCTGGGGTCCACGCCCCTCGCCGCCCCGGCTCCCGTACGGACTGCGCTCGTCCCCGCGGGAATCGGAGGGGGGGCGGTCGGCGCGGCGGGGCTCATAGGGGCGCCGTTCGGATGGTTCGCCGTAGCGGCCCCCGGCGCCATCGCGTTCCGGACGGCCCCGACCAGCGCTGCCATCACGGTCGAAGCGGGGCCCACCGGGGCGGGTAGGACGGGCGCCCGTCCTGCCAAAGGGGCGGTTGGGCGGGCCACTACCGGCACCACGGCTAGGCCCCCGGTCGGGAGCGCCATCAAAACGGCGGGGGGAACGGCCACCGGAACGGCGGTCTGGAGGCTGGCTCATGGGATGCCGTGCGAGGGGGGAGGTGGATCGGTTTTCTCGAGATGGTCAAGCAGCTCGGCCAGCCGCTTTGGATTCCGCAGAAAGAGCCATCCCAACATCGTCTCAAATCCCGTGGCCTGCCCATAGGTCGCGGCATCGGCGCGGCGCGGTCCGCGGGGGGCGCGGTTGCGGCCACGACGCACCCAATCCAGCTCCGCTTCACTGAGCAGCGGCTCCAGTTGCTGCAGCACCTGCACCTGGGCCTCGGCCTGTACCGCCGCCACCACGGCCCGGTGCATGGTGGCCACCCGGGCCGGCTGATGACACTGGCGGAGGCGCTGGTGCAGTTCCCAAACCGCATCTCCTAACCAGGCCAGTTGGAGGGGTCCGAGCTCCGCCGCCGCCGCCGAGGCCTGCAGATCGTGCAGCCAGGCGGGGGAGCAGAAGAGCGAAGCCGCCGGATCAGGCGGCGTCGAGTTGGCCAAAGGCGGTCTCCAGATCGGGCTGGAGGTGAAGAAACTCTTCCAAACGGACCAATTTCACCGTCTGCACCACCCGGGCATTGCCCACCACCAGGAAGGTGAGGGCGGCCTCCTTGCAATGTTTGGCAAGCTGCACCAAGGCACCGAGGCCGGAGGAATCGAGGAAGTCGATCCGACTGAGATCGATCACCAGTGGCAGGGTGCTGCCGGCACTGCGCTCGGCGATGAAATCGCTGAACTGCTTGTCGGAATAGGCGTCGAGCTGGCCGGTGAATCGGAACAGCAGACAATGTTGCTGCGGTTCGCAGCCGCCCCGCAGGGACACCGTCAGTCTTTGCAGATCGGCGATTGTTCCAGGCCTCGCTGAACCCATCGCCGGAAGTGTAGGGAGTGGCCTGCCCAATGGATGGCCCGCATCAAAACGTGGGCCGAGCGGGATGGGGCGCCCCGTCGAGGCTCAGCGGCGCCGGGCCATCTGCTCCACAAAACGGCCAAAGTGGTGGTCGGCATCGTGGGGGCCTGGGCTGGCTTCCGGGTGGTACTGCACCCCGAACACCGGCTGCTGCCGCAGGGCCAGGGCCGCCACGGTGCGGTCGTTGAGGTTGAGATGGGTCACGGTGACCCGATCAGCGGGAAGCGACTGGGCGTCGATCGCGAAGCCATGGTTTTGGCTGGTGATCTCCACCGAGCCGGGGGATCCACAGGGGTGGTTGAGGCCCCGGTGGCCATAGCCCAGCTTGAAGGTGCGGCCCCCTAGGGCAAGGCCCAGGATCTGGTGGCCCAGGCAGATGCCGAAAACCGGCAGATCGCTCTGGCCAAGCAGGCCCCGGGCCAGGGCGATGCCCCCCTGCACCGCCGCCGGATCACCGGGCCCATTGGAGAGAAAAACACCCTCCGGCCGGTGGGCCAGGACCTGCTCGAGGCTGGCATCGGCCGGCAGCACCGTCACCGCACAGCCATGGGCCACCAGGCGCTCCAGGATGGCGCGCTTGATGCCGAAGTCGATCGCCACCACCCGGTAGGGACGCTCGGGCGAGGGCTGCAGGCGTGCGTCGAAGTCCGCCTTGCAGGCCTGGCTCCAGGTGTAGGACTGCTCAGTGCTCACGGTGGCGGCCAGGTTGAGGCCATCCATCGAAGGGGCCTGCCGCACCCGCTCCAGCAGCTCCTGCGGGGTCGAACCATCACTGCTCACGGCGCCATTGATGGCACCGCCTTCGCGCAGGTGAAGCACAAGCGCCCGGGTGTCGACCCCACGGATGCCCACCACGCCGTGACGGGATAACCAGCTTTCGAGGTCCTGCTCCGAGCGCCAACTGCTGGGCAGCGGCGCCAGCTGGCGAACGATCACGCCCCGCACATGGGGATGGTCGGCCTCGTCATCCTGGCCATTGACGCCGGTGTTGCCGAGCTCCGGATAGGTGAAGGTCACCAGCTGACCGGCGTAGCTGGGGTCGGTCATGACCTCCTGGTAGCCGGTCATCCCGGTGTTGAACACCACTTCGCCAATCGCGGTGCCCCGAGCCCCGAAGGCCAGGCCCCGCAGCACGGTGCCATCGGCCAGCACCAGCAGGGCCGGATCGGTCCTGGGAGTGATCGTCAGTCCGGAGCTGGAAGCTGGGACGGCGCTGGAAGCCGGGTCGCTTCTGGAAGCCGGGTCGCTGCTGGAAGCCGGGTCGCTGCTGGAAGCCATGGACCGGGGAAGGGGATGCCTGGGATTGGAAGGGCTAGGGGCCTGGGCCCTTGGCGATCATCCCCCAGCATCGGGCTGAAGGGCCTCCCGCAGCTGCTCAAGCCGGCCCCAAGGGCGACCCGAGGCCAGGGCCTCCAGGGCAACCGGCACGGCAGCAGCTGGGGTGGGGGCCAAGCCGGCCGCCCAGAGCACCAAGGCGGTGTTGAGGGCCACCACCTCCCGTTGAGCGCGGCTGCCGTCGCCCCTTAGCACCGCCTCCAGGATGGCTCGGTTCGTGGCCAGGTCGCCACCGAGCAGGGCCTGCAGCGGGGCGACTTCCAGGCCTAGGGCCTCCGGGTCGAGGGTCTCGGAGCGCACCTGGCCGTGCTGCACCAGCAGCAGAGCATTGGGACCGGAAAGGGTGGCTTCATCGAGGCCGCCATGGCCGTGGACCACCACGGCGCGGCGCTGGCCGAGGATCCGCAGGGCTTCCGCCATCGGCGCGAGTTGGTCGGGCCGGGCCACCCCCAGCACCTGGGCCTCGGGCCGCAGCGGGTTCACCAGGGGGCCCAGTTGGTTGAACACGGTGCGCACCCCGAGGCTGCGGCGCAGGGGCGCCAGCCCCACCAGGGCGGGATGCCAGGACGGCGCGAACAGAAAGGTGACCCCGGCGCGATCCAAGGCCATCACCACCTGCTGGGGCTGAGCCGCCAGGTCGAGGCCGAGGGCCTCCAAAACATCGGCCGAACCCACCCGGCCACTGGCGCTGCGATTGCCATGCTTAGCCACCTTGGCCCCGCAGGCGGCCGCCGTGAAGGCCACCGCCGTGGAGATGTTGAAGCTTTCGACCCCGGAGCCCCCGGTGCCGCAGGTGTCGACCAGGGGATGATCGGGTCGAGCGGAGGGCAGTGGTGCCGCCTCCCTGAGCACCGCCGCCATGGCCGCCAGTTCCGTCCCCACGACCCCCTTGGCCCGCAGCGCAGCAAGCAAGGCCCCGGTGAGGGCGGGTTCGATCGCCTCCCCCAGCCAGGCCTGCATCAGGGCAGTGGCCTGGGCCGGCTCGAGGTCCCGTCCCTCCAGCAGCTGATCCAGGACGCGGGACAAGGCGGGGTTGGCGGTCATCGAGGGGGGGCAGGCACCGGCGGAGCCGAAAACGGTCAGAAAAAAAGCCCGGGTGCAGGCACACCGGGCCGGGTGATGGGGACACCTCCACTATTACCCCAGCGGGGCTGATCTGACCATCCTTTCCAGCACTCCTGGCGGAGTCCTCTGGTCAGGGGGCGTCGTCGGCGGTGTCGAATCCGGAGCCCACCGCCTCCGCCCCGACCGCCAGACCGGGCCGATACCCGGCTGCCCAGATGGCGCGGGTGCGGGCCTGGAGAGCCGCGCGATCGAGGCCCCAAAGCCGCAGCACCCGCTCCAGGTCGTCCTGGAGATCGGTGGCTCCGGGAAAACCCTTGTAGCGATGCAACAGCCTCGCCGCATCAACCAGCTGCGGTTCGGCCGGCACCTCCACCGCCAGGAGGGCATCGAGCACCTGCCGATCGATGGCGTGGAGGGGATGGCTCTGCTCGTCCATGGCCGACCGATGGGGCTGCGTAGGTTAGGCGCCTACCCCCGCTGGCTTGAGGCGATGCTCCCACCGCGGCTGGAACGAATCCTCCATTACCTCAAGCCTCACCGACGGGATGTGGCCTTGGGCGCCGCCGCGTTGGTGGTGGTCAATCTGCTGGGGGTGAGCTTGCCGCTGCTGGTGCGGCGGGCCGTGGATGGGCTGCACACCGGTTTTGCACTCCGCGATGTGCTGGGTGGGGCGGCCTTGATCCTCACCGTGGCCACCCTGATGGGGGCGGCGCGGTTGGTGTCGCGGATGCTGGTGTTTGGTGTAGGCCGGCAGGTGGAGGCCGACCTCAAACAGCAGATCTTCGATCACCTGCTGCGGCAGGAGCCGGGCTGGGTGCAAAGCACCGGCAGCGGCGAAGTGATCAGCCGGGCCACCAGTGATGTGGAAAACGTGCGGCGGCTGCTTGGCTTCGCCGTTCTCAGCCTCACCAACACCGCACTGGCCTATGCCCTCACAGTGCCGGCCATGGTGGCGATTGATCCGCTGCTCACCCTGGCGGCCCTCGGGCTCTACCCCTTGATGCTGTTCACGGTGCGCCTGTTCGGCGGCCGGATGATGAAACAGCAGCGGCGTCAGCAGGAGGCCCTAGCCAAGCTCAGTGACCTGATCCAGGAGGACCTCTCCGGGATCGGGGCGATCAAGATCTATGGCCAGGAGATGATGGAACAGGAGGCCTTCGAGGGCCGCAACCTCCTTTACCGCGACGCCGCCCTCAACCTGGGCCGCACCCGCAGCACCCTGTTCCCCCTGCTGGAGGGCATCGCCTCGATCAGCCTGCTGTTGCTGCTGGCGGTGGGCAGCGGCCAGCTCGAAAGTGGCCGACTCAGCATCGGCGATCTGGTGGCCTTGATCCTGTTTGTCGAGAGGCTGGTCTTCCCCACCGCCCTGCTGGGCTTCACCCTCAACAGTTTCCAAACAGGTCAGGTGAGCCTCGATCGCATTGAGGCCCTGCTGCAGCGGCAGCCTCTGGTGGAGTCCCCCGCCCATCCGCGCCCCCCCGCGCGCCCCGGCCGCGGGGTGGTGGAGGCCCGAGGACTCACGGTGCAATACCCCGGGGCCAGCCGGCCCACCCTCGATGGGCTGAGCTTTCGCATCGCCGCCGGTGAACTCGTGGCGGTGGTGGGACCGGTGGGCTGCGGCAAGACCACCCTCGCCCGGGCCCTGGGGCGGATGGTGGTGGTGGATCCGGGCCAGCTCTACCTCGACGGCGTGGATGTGACCGATCTGGCCCTCGACGATCTGAGGCGCCAGGTGGCCCTGGTGCCCCAGGAGGGCTATCTGTTTACGGCCACCCTGGCCGACAACCTCCGCTACGGCGAACCGGAGGCTCCCCTGGCCCGGGTGGAGGAGGCCTCCCGCCAGGCCCGTCTGGAAGCCGATGTGAAGGGCTTCCCCGATGGCTACGCCACCCTGGTGGGGGAGCGGGGCATCACCCTCAGCGGCGGCCAGCGCCAGCGCACCGCCCTGGGCCGTGCCCTGCTGGTGGAGGCACCCTTGCTGGTGCTTGACGATGCCCTGGCCAGTGTGGACAACTCCACCGCGGCCGGGATCCTGGCTGAGGTGCGCCTGCAGCGCAACCGCACGGTGCTGATGATCAGCCACCAGCTCTCGGCGGCGGCCGCCTGCGACCGGATCCTGGTGCTGGAGGAGGGAAGGCTTGTGCAAGAAGGGCACCACCGGGATCTCGTGCGCCAGGCCGGTGCTTACCGGCGCCTGTGGGAACGGGAGGAGGCCAAAAAACTGCAGGGAGCCGCCTGAGCCCAGTCCCCGGAGGGCGATCGCAAGGGCGACGAGCGGCCTAGCCGGGCCGTGCCGGCGGCTCAACAGTTGTTGCCTGAACGCTCCGATCGCCGGAGGGCTCGCTTCACTAGAGCCACCGCGCCGCCCCTCCACGGCCCGCCTCCTCCATGGCATCAACACCCAGCCTTCAAGGCCAGCCCTACAACCTTCGCTGCACGCTCACCTTCGGTGACATCTACGCCCAGATCCTGATCTGGATGGCCGTGATCTTCGTGAGCCTGGCGGCGGGCCTGGCCCTGATGGGCGCCAGCAAACCGATCTTTGCGCTGGTGGGGGTGGGGGTGATCCTGGTGCTCTCCCTTCCCTTCCTCCTGTTCGCCTTCACCACCACCCTGCTCAACCACATCGCCCTGGTGCCCGATCGCCCGTCGTGACACCGCCCCTAGGCTGGAGCGGAGCTGGAATACGCTTCCGCCCGCTTCGATCCTGGGGAAAGTGCCCGTGTTCAGCAATCTGTTTAGCGACCTCCTGGCCGGCGTCGATCCGGGTCGATCGGCCCAGTCCGCCCCGGCGGATGCAGACCCCTTGCATGCCGTGCTGCACACCCCGATCAAGGCCCCTCCGGCCCCGGGTCAAGGCGAGGCTCTGTTTGGCTGTGGCTGCTTCTGGGGCGCCGAAAAGGGCTTTTGGCGCCTGCCCGGGGTGGTGACCACCGCCGTGGGCTATGCGGGCGGTGAACGGCCCGATCCCTCCTACGAACAGGTTTGTGGCGGCCGCACCGGCCATGCCGAGGTGGTGCGGGTGGTGTGGGATAGCTACCGGATTGGCTTTGCCGATCTGCTCAAGCTGTTCTGGGAATGCCACGACCCCACCCAGGGGGACCGCCAGGGCAACGACCGCGGCAGCCAGTACCGCTCCGCCATTTTTGTCAACGATCCCGCCCTGCTGGAGCTGGCCACCGCCAGCCGCAACGTTTATGGCGCCGCCCTAGCAGCCAAGGGCTTTGGCGTGATCACCACCGAAATCGCCACCCAGCGGCCGTTCTTCTACGCCGAGACGTACCACCAGCAGTACCTGGCCAAACCGGGCAGCCGTCCCTATTGCTCGGCCCAGCCCAGCGGAGTGCCCTTGGCCGCCTTTCCTGGAGCTGCATACCAGCTACCGGAGGCGGTGTGGCAGTCCTACGACTGGAGCGTGGCCCACTGCGTACTGCGGGGCGACAACAGTCCGATTGCTCTGCCATGAGGATCCCGCTGATTCACCAGGGCAGCCAGGCCGCGCTGCTCCTCTCCGTGCTGGGGATCGGGACCCAAGCGTTGGCCGCCCTGCCCCCCCAGCCCCCCTCCAACGAGTCTGGCCACCCGGAGCTGCCCCTGGCCCCCCAACAACTGGCTTCGCCAGGGCCGATGAGCTCACCCTGGTGGGAGAACTACGACGTGCGCCAGCGGTTTCTCTGCCCCCAACGGGGCTCGATGGTGGTGGAACGCAACGACAGCCAGGCCTCGATTTTCTCCGGCGGGGTGCGCTTCACCCTGTTCCGTGAAGGGGGGGAGGGGCCCGGCCTGCACTACCGCAACGACGAGCTGAGGGTGACGATCAACGGGGACGAGCTCACCCTGGAACAATTACCGCAGCGACTCACCTGCATCCGAACCGAAGAGGTATGAACCCACTTCCCGATCGCGTGGTGATCCTTGGCCTGGTGGCCACCGTGGCCCTCTGCTTCGCCCTGATCTTCTGGTTCGTGCGGGCCACCCCGGGACCCAACCAACAGCCGATGCTTTGGCGGGAGTCGCCGACCAACCGCCCGGCTCCGCCCCTGATGTGATGGCTGAGGATTCCAGCGAAACGCCCCAGCGCCAGTTGCACCCCCTGCCCCGAGGGCTGGTGGAGCTTTACGGCCTTCTGGCAGTCCTTTTTGTGCTGGTTCCCGAATGGATGGCCGGAGGCGCCCTGTTCGGATTCCGGGATGGCCGCGAGGGCAGCGATCTACCCCTTCCCTCCGGGGCCTGGAGCCGGCTGCCGGAGCTTCGGCTAGCCAGCCTCAACCTGGCCCAGATGCGCCAGCTGGCCCGCAGCGAAAACATCCGCGGCTATGCCGGCCTAGGCCGCGATCGGCTCACAGCCCGCTTGCTGCGCCACCTTCGAAAACGGCAGAAGGCCCTGACGGGAAGGGCGAAGCCACTGTGATAGCTTCAATAGCGCCGGGGCGTAGCGCAGCTTGGTAGCGCACCACTTTGGGGTAGTGGGGGTCGTGGGTTCGAATCCCGCCGCTCCGATTGATTCACCGGTTCGAAATTAGTTCCCCATGCCGCTTCCCCCCTGGAGCGGTTTTTTGTAGCCATGGCGAGGCTGGGCTAGCCCATCTCGCGTTTGCCTGATACGAAAACCATGGGTGGATCATCCAAAGGTATACCCAAGCGGCCTGCATCAAGCTCCGCCAATCCTTCCATTCCCACCACCCAAACCTCCAGCTCCGGATGCACCGGTCTCCACGACCGCAGGCCCCATGAAGCCAGGGGGGATCAGGCGCTGCGGGGGAGCATGCTCCCGATCTCCGATTCCACCGGCACCACGGGAAACGGCAGGGCCTCGGCCTCGCGCTCCGTCAGCCGACGGCTCCAGGCACCGTCAACTGGATGATTCCATCGGAACCCGGCCTCCCGGGCCCGGTGGCGTTCCGCATAGGAGAGGCGGGCCCGGTAGAGCTGGCGCGGTTCCTGGGCCGCCACCAGGAGCGCTTCGAGCTCCGGGCAGCGCTCAAAAACATGCACCAGATAGTGACAATCGGTGAGGGCCCGATGGGCGGCCCAGACCGGCACGCCATAGGCCAGGGCCAGGTCGCGCACCGAGGGGTTGGGCCGCAGTTGCCGCTCGGCGGGCCAGCGAATGTCCTCCATGGAACAAATCCAGGGTCGATCCAGGTTCGGAAGCGGACCATGGCCAAACCACTGGCGATCGAAGGCCACGTTGTGGGCCACCACCGCTTCGGCGGCGGCGACCATCGCTAGGAAGCAGGCCTCAGCACCCTGGCGGGGCTGGGGCAGCCGCGTCACCGCCGCTGGGATCCCATTGATCGATTCAGCCGGATTGGCCTGGCAAGGCAGCAGGAAGGAGATCTGTTGCAACACCGAGCGGCTGGGCACGTGGAACAGCACAGCCCCCACTTCGATGCACTGGCCCTGCTCGGGGGAGAGGGCCGTGGTTTCGGTGTCGAGGATGAGGATCAGCTCCGGGGCGGCCGGCAACGGCCGGCGGCTGGAGGGGGCAAGGGCGGGCAACCGAAGCCCCGGCGCCGGCGCGGTGGTTTGCGCCGCACCCACGGGCGAGGTCGCAGGCTGCAGCGTGGCTGGCCCTGGGGTCGTAGCGGGGGACTGGTCGGCGGCTGCGGGGGGGGCAACGGCCCTGCTGGGCTGGCGCCGAGCGCTCTTCAACCCGGCGGCAGGCTCCGAATCGGAACCAGGGAGACCGAGCAGATCCACCTGATCCCAGAGGCTGGGTTGTTCGGCCATGGCTTGACCAGCGTCTGTCCCATCGTCCCAGATGCCGCAAGGGCTGCCGTTGCGGCGATCCGTCACCGGGGGGAGGTGCAGCGACGGTGGAGCCAGCGGCCGCCCTGCCTAGGGTGGCCACCTCCAGTGCCATGGCGTCTTGGCCAAGCCCCTTTCCCCGGGTGATCCCACCCCCCCGATTGCCCTACCGGATGCGGAGGGTGTGGAACGCCGCTCTGATCAACTTGCCGGACGCCCCCTAGTGCTCTTCTTCTATCCGAAGGACGACACCCCCGGCTGCACCGCCGAGGTCTGCGCCTTCCGCGACAGCTATGCCGACCTCCAGGCCCTCGGGGCCGAAGTCTGGGGGGTCAGCGGTGATGACGCCGCTAGCCACCGCCGCTTCGTGGCCCGGCACCAGTTGCCTTTTCCGCTGCTGGTCGATCGGGGCAACAGCCTCCGCCAGGCTTTTGGAGTGCCCAGCGTTCTGGGGTTGTTACCGGGTCGGGTCACCTACGTGATCGATGGCCAGGGGATCGTGCAGCACGTGTTCAATAACCTGCTGGATGGGCCGGCCCACCGCCGCGAGGCGATCGCCGCCCTGCAACGGCTGCAGGGCCAGGCCGCCACGGGACGCGGCAGTGGCTGATCTGCTCTGGCGGCAGGAGGGGCCCCTGTGGTGCCTGGACCCGGCTCCAGCGGCCCCGGGCCAGGACGCAGCGGCCCCTGGCCGGATCGAATTCATCGGCGGCAGCTACCTGGCCGCTACACCCCAACTGAGCTATCGCCGGCTCCTCGAGGCCCTGGCGGAACGGGGCTGGGCGGTGCGGGCCTGGAGCTATGTGCCCGGTTTCGACCATCAGAACCAGGCCAATGAAGCCTGGAGGGCCTTCCGCAGCGAGAGGGAGGCGGCTGCCCGGGCCATGGGCAGCCTTGAGCTGCCCGTGGGTGAACGGGTGCTGCGGCTTGGCCACAGCCTCGGTTGCAAGCTCCACCTGCTCGCCCCCGATGGGGGACGCCGCTGTGAGGCCCTGCTGGCGCTGAGCTTCAACAACTTCTCGGCCGAACGCTCCGTTCCCCTCCTGGCGGAAATGGGGCAGCAGTTTGGATTCCGCAGCGAGTTCAGCCCTTCGCCGCAGCAAACCCTTGAGCTGGTCCGCCGCGGCTACCGCCAGAGCCGCAACCTGTTGGTGCGCTTCCGACGCGATGAACTGGACCAGAGCCCAAGGTTGCTCGATGCCCTGCGGATGCGGGAGGAGGACAGCAGCGAGCTGATCGAACTGGCCGGCGATCACCTGACCCCCGCCAGCGCAGGCCTGCGCCGCAACCTGCTGGGCGACTGGGCCGACGATCCGGCCCGTCAACGCCGCTTCGAGCGACTGGCGGACACCCTGCTGGCCTGGTCGTCTGGCCCGATCGAACCCGGCCAGGGGCAGCCGCGGTAAAGGTTCGAAGACACGGCGATTGACAGGGCCAACAAGGTTGGCAAGGTGTGATCGTTCTTACCTTTTCTTGACGAGCGTGGACACCCTGATGCAAAGCCCCCTAGTCAAGGCCTTCGTGAGCGCTTGGGAGCGCAGTTTCGATTACGCCGGGCGCTCCAACCGGGGTGACTATTGGTGGTTCGAGCTGGCCAATATTCTGGTGCTCTTCCTGCTCAACTTGGTCGGCAGCTTCGTGGGTTTCTTTGCCCTGCTGGCCAACCTTTACCTCGTGGCCCAGTTCGTGCCCCACCTGCCCCTGGCGATCCGTCGCCTGCGGGACGCCGGCAAGGACTGGCAGTGGATCTTCGTGACCATCACCGGAATTGGTTCTCTCTGGGTGCTCTATCTCCACACCCTCCCCTCGGCCGGCCTGCTGGCGGGCTGATCAGCACCTGAAGCAGATCCTCCCCAAACCACGGAGCGTTCGGCGCCTCTCCAGGGCGGGCCCCGGACGCCAAAACCCTTGAGGGCAAAAGCCTGAGAAGCTTCGAGGCATTCAACATCCAACCCCCGGTTCTTGTGCAGTTCTCTGCCAGAACAGCGGCAAGACCGGCGGCCTGCAAGCATGAACCCTTCGGGCCTTGCCTTCCTTGAGGCCTGTCGCCAGGGGATCAAGACCAATGAGCGAACCCGTGAGCTGGGTCAAGGTGGGTGCGTCCACCGATGGGGATAGCGCCACAGCCTTCCTGGAAGCCCTGGCCCAACTTGATCTTCCAGGCCTGCCCAAACTTCTGGTGGTGCTAGGCGCACCGCGCTACGACCTTGGTGCCGTGGCTAAAGGCCTCGCCCAGAGCCTGCCCGGTTGCCCCGTGATCGGCTGTTCGAGCTCCGGTGAAATCGGCCCAACCGGGGCCCTTACCCACGCCCTGGTGCTCTGGGCCCTAGGGGGCAGCGGCGTGCGGGTGAGCACCGGCCTGGGTGAAACCACCGGCCAGGGGTTGCGCCAGGCCGCCAGCCAGGCCGCCCAGTGCCTGAACCAGGTGGAGCGTCGCGCCCACACCGTGCTGATGCTGCTCTCCGACGGCCTCGGCGGAGACCAGATGGAGGTGGTGCGCGGTGCCTACGACGTGGCCCATGTCGACGTACCCCTCGTTGGGGGTTGTGCGGGCGATTACCTGGCCATGCGACAGACCCAACAGCTCCATGGCGAGCGGGTGATGACTGGCGCGGTGGTGGCAGCGGCCATCAGCTCGGATCGCCCCCTGGGCGTGGGGGTGAGCCACGGCTGGACCCCCGTCAGTGAGCCCATGCTGGTGACCGGCAGCAAGGACACCTTGCTCACGTCCCTGGACGACCGGCCTGCCCTGGATGTGTACCTCGAGTTCTTTAAGCCAGCGCCGGAGGTGCAGCAGGATCCCAAGGCCTTCGCCGATTTTGCCGCCACCCACCCGATCGGCATCCGCCGCCGCGACAAGATCGAGATGCGCCATATCACCGGCTTCGATGCAGCCAGCAGGGGCCTGATCACCGTGGCCGAGGTGCCCCAGGGAGCCCTAGCCTTCCTCACCGAAGGGGATTTCCAGTCGGTGCTAGGGGCGGCCGCCGACTCCTGCCAGGCGGCAATCGAGGCCCTAGGGGGTTCCGAGCCCGTGGGGCTGCTGCTGTTCGACTGTGTGTCCCGTCGCTCGGTCTTCAGTGAGGCCCGGGTCCAGGAGGAAACCGATTTGATCACCAGCTGCACCGGTGGGGTACCGATGGGTGGCTTCTACACCTACGGCGAGATCGCCCGCAGCAAAGGGGCGGGAGGCTTCCACAATCAGACCCTGGTGACCCTGGCGATCGGGTGATGGAAACCTCCTGGTCGTTGCACCTGCTCTCTGAGATCCTTTCGGCCTTCTCCACCGACGATCCCGAAAACCTGCGCAATGTGCTCAACCGGGTTGCCGAATCGGTGGATGCCGAGGTGGCGGCGATCATCTGCGATGGTCAGATCGATTGGTGCATCGGCCTCGCCAAAGCGGAACAGGGGCTTCTGCTCCAAAACGCCCCCAACGAACCGCCGGAACTGGCGATCAAGGCCGGCCGCCTCAACACCTTCTGGGCCTCCCTGGGCAGCAACGACCGCCTGATGGTGGGGCGGCTAGGGCTGCCCTACGACCTGGAGGAGCGCTCGTTGCTGCGGGCCATGGGGCGCAGCATCGAACTGAGCCTGCGGTTGCTGGCAGCCATCTCCTCCGAGCGCCAGGCCCGGCTTGATGCTTCCTACCAGGCCAGCCACGACCCCCTCACCGACTTACCCAACCGAACCCTGGTTCTCGAGAAGCTCTCCGGCTGGATCGACAACCCTCCCCAGGACGGGGACCAGTACACGGCCGTGCTGTTCATTGATATCGATCGGTTCAAGTGGGTCAACGATGCCCATGGCCATGCCGCTGGCGATGAGGTGCTCGTGCATGTGAGCGTGATCCTGAAGCGGTCGGTGGGCCCGAACGACCTGGTGGGCAGGCTCTCCGGCGATGAATTCATCGTGCTCACCCGCACCCCCAGTGCCCAGGCCTGCACCGACCTGGCCCTGCGCATCCTCACCGCGATCCAAACCCCCATCAAGGTGGCCGGCACCGAACTCAGCCATTCAGCCTCGGTGGGCATCTGCATCGCCGAGCCCCACGACACGGCCTCGTCGGTGATCGAAAACGCCGACATGGCCATGTACGAAGCCAAGGCCTTGGGCCGGGGGGGCTTCGCCCTGTTCGAACCGCGCATGCGCCAGAAGGCCCAGGAGCGTCTGAGCCTCGAAGAGGAACTGCGTCATGCCGTCGGCAGCGACCAGATCGAGGCCCATCTGCAACCCATCGTCCGCCTCAGTGATGGGAAGCTGATGGGTTTTGAGGCCCTCGCCCGCTGGCGCCATCCCGAGCAGGGTCTGCTGAGCCCCGCCATCTTCATCGCTGCAGCGGAGGAAAGCGGTCTGATTGAGCAGATCGATCTGATCGTGCTGGAGGCGGCCTGCCAGGCCGTGGGCCGCTGGCAGCGGCTACCCGGGCTGGGCCACCTGCGGGTCTCCTCCAACCTCTCGGGCCGAACCCTCGGCTCGCCCGATCTGGTGGCCCATATCGACCCGATCCTGGCCGCCAGCGGCATCAAGGTGGCCCAGGTGTTTCTGGAAATCACCGAAACCTCCTTAGTGGAAGACATCCCCTCGACCGCCTTTACCATCGAGCGGATGCGCCAGTTGGGGGTGCAGCTGGCCATCGACGATTTCGGAACGGGCTACTCCTCCCTGCTGTATCTCAAGCGCTTCCCGGTTGGTCTGCTCAAGATCGACCGCTCCTTCGTGGCCAACCTGGGCAGCAATCCCGACGATGAGGCGATCGCCAGGGCGATCCTCTCCCTGGCCAAAGCGCTCGGGGTGGAGGTGGTGGCCGAAGGCGTCGAGACCACGACCCAGCAGGAGTGGCTCACCGATCTGCACTGTGCCTATGGCCAGGGTTACCTCTACGGCCGGCCGAAACCGATGGTCACGATCGAAGCCGATCTGATCAAGCCCCTGTACCCCGGCACGCCGCTGCTCGATGGGCAGCGGCCGGCGGCCGAAACGATCCAGCCCTGAGCGCGGCCTTCAGACCCGCAGGGCATCCAGCACCGAGCGGTCCTCAAGGGTGCTGGTGTCGCCGCTCACCTCCTGGCCGGCGGCCAGGGCCCTCAGGATGCGCCGCATGATCTTGCCGCTGCGGGTCTTGGGCAGGGCATCGGTGAAGCGGATCAGGTCGGGGCGGGCGATCGGGCCGATCTCGGTGCCCACGTGCTTCTTCAGCTCCGCCACTAGGGCGTCATCGCCGCTGCGGCCGGCCTCCAGGGTCACGAAGGCCACGATGCCTTCGCCCTTGAGCTCATCGGGCACCCCCACCACGGCGGCCTCGGCCACGGCCGGATGGCTCACCAGGGCGCTCTCGATCTCCATGGTGCCGAGCCGGTGGCCGCTGACGTTGATCACGTCATCGACGCGGCCCATCACCCAGAAGTAGCCGTCGGCGTCGCGGCGAGCGCCATCACCGGCGAAGTAGAGCCAGCTGCCATCGGCGGGGCGGATCTCTTCCCAGTAGCTCTTTTTGAAGCGCTCGGGATCGCCATGCACCGTGCGAAACATCCCCGGCCAGGGCCGCCGGATCGCCAGGTAGCCGCCTTGGTCGGGGCCTTGGGAATGGCCGTCGTGGTCGACGATGTCGGCGCTGATGCCGGGCAGGGGCAGGGTGGCCGAACCCGGTTTGGTGGGGGTGGCGCCGGGCAGGGGACTGATCATCACGCCGCCGGTTTCCGTTTGCCACCAGGTGTCCACCACCGGGCAGCGATCACCGCCGATCACATCGCGGTACCACATCCAGGCTTCGGGATTGATCGGCTCACCGACGGTGCCCAGAATTCGCAGGGAGTTCATGTCGTATTGGTCGGGCACCTCGCGACCCCCTTTCATGAAGGCCCGGATCGCCGTGGGGGCCGTGTAGAAGATCGTGACCCTGTGTTTCTCGATCACCTCCCAGAAGGCACCCGGCTTGCTGGGGCGCGGTGCCCCCTCGTACATCACGGTGGTGGCCCCATTCGAAAGCGGGCCGTAGACGATGTAGCTGTGGCCGGTGATCCAGCCCACATCGGCGGTGCACCAATGGATGTCGTCGTCACGGATGTCGAAAATCCACTGGAAGGTGAGGTGGGCCCAGAGGTTGTAGCCGGCCGTGGTATGCACCACCCCCTTCGGCTTGCCGGTGGAGCCGGAGGTGTAGAGCACGAAAAGCCGGTCTTCGCTGGCCATCGGCTCGGCCGGGCAATCGCTGCTTTGGGCCTCCACCAGCTCGTGCCACCACACGTCGCGGCCCGGCTCGAAGCCCACCTCCTGCTCGGTGCGACGCACCACCAGAACGTGCTCCACCGTGGGGCAGGCCCCATCGGCGAGGGCCGCATCCACCGCCGGCTTGAGGGCCACCGCCTTGTCTTTGCGGAAACCGCCATCGGCGGTGATCACCAGCTTCACCTCGCCATCGATCAGGCGGTCCTGCAGGGCCTCGGCCGAAAAGCCGCCGAACACCACCGAGTGGGGGGCCCCGATGCGGGCGCAGGCCAGCATCGCGATCGCGGCCTCGGGCACCATCGGCATGTAGAGGGCCACCAGATCACCTTTCCCCACCCCCAAGGCCTTGAGGGCGTTGGCCGCTTTGCACACCTCGGCATGGAGTTGGCGGTAGGTGAAGGTGCGGCTATCGCCCGGTTCCCCCTCCCAGATCAGGGCCGTCTTGTCAGCCCGGGGCCCCTCCAGGTGCCGGTCGAGGCAGTTGTAGGCGAGGTTGGTGGTGCCGCCCTCAAACCAGCGGGCAAAGGGCGGATTGCTCCAATCCAGCACCGTGTGAAAGGGCTCAAACCAATGCAACTGGCGGCGGGCCTGCTCCGCCCAAAAGGCATCGGGATCGCTTTCGGCCCGGGCCACCAGCTCCCGGTAGGCCGCCATCGAGCCGATCCGGGCATGGGCCGAAAGCGCGGCCGGTGGCTCGAAGCAGCGCACCTCGTGCAGCACCGATTCGATCGTGGGACCGGAATCGGGCGTGGCGGGAAAGGAGCCGGGAGCCTGGGACATGGGGCGGTCGCTGGGGGGTCCGGAAGCGGTATGGCAGTGGCGGCACTGCGGTGGGGGCATTCAAACCCCGGAAGGTCCCTAGGGCCACCACAGCGCAACACCCCTGGCCCGGGGATGCCCCCTAGCCAGCGGCCAGCCGGGAAGGGCGCCGGTCCTGGGCTGCTGCACAGCGGCCTGGAGGCGTCAGGCTGGGGAGATCTGCACCCTCTTGCCCATGCCCGCCTGGCTGGTGATCGCCGCCGTGATCCTCCTCGTTGCGGTGGGGCTCAACCCCTCCAAGGAGGATTGGGCCTGGTTCCTGCGCCTGCAACGCCCCCGCTGGCTCACCTTCGAGGGCCTCATCCCCCTGATCTGGACCGCGATCTACGCCTGCTTTTACGCCTCGGCCCTGATCAGCTGGCATGCGGGTGGTCGCTGGCTGCCGATGGTGGGCTACCTGGGTCTGTTGCTGCTGGTGCAGAGCTACACCCTGCTGATCTGCCGCACCCGGCGCCTGTCCAGTGGCACGGCGGTGGGATTTGCCGGCTGGGCCTGGGGGATGGCCCTGGCGGCGGTGGTCGCGCCCCTTTCCGGCCGGGCCGCCCTGCTGCTGCTGCCCTACCTGCTGTGGAGCCCGGTGGGCACCTTCGTGACCTGGCGGATGGAGAAGCTCAACCGCTGAGGGCATCGAGTGCAACGATCAGGGCTGCTGATCTTTTGCTTCGCTGACAAGTGGCTCAGGCGGCGTTAAGCCTGGGGTACCGGATTGATGATTCGGACCCATGGCGGACGAGCTGCCGATCACTCCCCATGCCGCCCCCAGCCTGAATGGGGACGGCCAGCTCACCTACATCGGCAACGATGGCCGTCGCTATGTGGTGGGCCTACCGCCGGACAGCGATGAGGCCAGCCTCGAACGGGTGATGGTCAGCCTTCGGGACGGCAATCACCTGTTCAGTCGGATCGAGGAGCTTTGCCACCGCTGGATCGAGGCGGTGCAAAACGACGACATCGATGGCCCAGCCGCCTTGGTGCTGTTGCTCACCACCCTGGAAACCACCCTGGAAGAGGCCTATCCCGATCAGTCCGAAGGTGATCTGGCCTGAGGGCAGCAAAGCGATCGGGCAGGCTGGGGCCATGTCTCCACCCGCCGCCTGCCTGTTCGACCTCGACGGTCTGCTGCTCGACACCGAACCGCTCCATGCCCGGGCCTGGCAGGAGGCGGCTTCCCGGTTCGGCACCAACCTGGGGCCAACCCAGCTGCGCCAGCTGCGGGGAAGGCGGCGGCTGGATTGTGCCGAGCAGGTATTGCAGTGGATCGCCGCCGACGGTGGGCGCTGCGAGGGTGCTGAAGCCCTGCTGGCGGTGCGGCAACCGATCGCCGAGCAACTGCTGGCCCTGGCCCGCCCCCTGCCCGGCGCTGAGCAGCTGGTGCGCCGTTGCCATGCCCTGGGGGTCCCCATGGCCCTGGCCACCAGCAGCGCCAAGGCCGCGGTGGAGCGAAAGGCGGCACCCCATCCCTGGCTGGGCCTGATCAGTACCCGGGTGCACGGGGACGATCCAGCCCTAGGGGCGGGCAAACCAGCCCCGGATGTCTTCCTGGTGGCCGCCGAGCGGCTAGGGGTCGATCCCACCAACTGCTGGGCCTTTGAGGATTCGCCGGCGGGGGCTCAGGCCGCTGCAGCGGCGGGCTGCCTGGTGCACGTGCTGCGCAGCGAGGCGGCCGGTGCCGAGGGGTTTCCAGCCGGTGCTCTCTGGATCAATTCGCTGCACGAGGTGCGGATCGACAGCCTGGAGGACAGCCTCAGTAGAGACGGCTGAGCACGAATTCCGGCAGGGCCCGCAAGGCACTGCGGGGATCCGACGGGGGCAGCCAGTCGATGGCGGCATAGGCCTCGCGGGCAAAGCCTTCGGCCAGGGCGCGGGAGCGGGCAATGGCCTCGCAGCCCCGCACCATCTCCAGGGCCAACTCCAAATCACCCTCCTGGCTGAACTCCCGCTCGATCAGACGGGCCAGGCCAGGGCGCTCCTCCAGGGCATACAGGGCTGGGGCGGTGAGATAGCCCGAGGCGAGATCACTGGCGGCCGGCTTGCCGAGCTGCTGGTCGCTGCTGGTGAAATCGAGGATGTCATCCACCACCTGGAAGGCCAGCCCCAGTTGGCGACCAAATCGGTAGAGGCTATCGAGCTGGGCCGGCGGCAACTCCGAAAGCACGCCCGCCGCCCGGGCACTGTTGGCGATCAACGAGGCGGTCTTGCAGTAGCTCTTTTCGAGGTAGGTCTCGAAGCTCTGGCCGGTGTCGTAGCGATACAGGCCCTGACGAACCTCCCCATCGGCCAGATCCATGATCACCCTGGAGAGGAGCTTCACCACCTCAAGGTCGTCGAGGTTGGCCAGATGCCAACTGGCCTGAGCAAAAAGGAAATCGCCGGCCAGCACCGCCACCCGGTGATTGAAGCGGCTGTGCACCGTGGCCACACCGCGGCGGGTGGCGGCCTCATCCACCACGTCGTCGTGGACGAGGGAGGCGGTGTGGATCATTTCGGTGATCTCCGCCAGCCGGCGATGGCGGGGGCTGAGACTCCCATCCGGGGCAATGGCCTTGGAGATCAGCAGCACGATGCCGGGGCGGATGCGTTTGCCGCCCGCAGCAAAAAGGTGTTCGGCCGCCGCCTGCAGGATCGGGTGTCCGGCGCCAATCAGGGCACGCAAATCCGCTAGCAGGGCATCGAGGTCGGCCTCGACGGGCTGGAGCAGCTCTGCAACCGTTGACACAACTCTTCCCGGTTCCCATGATCCTAGGGGGCCTGACTCAGCGGACGCGGGCCGGCGACTGCAAGCTGACGCTGCGAACCGCGGGACGGCTTCCCAGCCAGGCGTAGGCGGCGGCCGCAAAGGCCTCGGCGGAACCTGTGACGCAGTAGGTGACAGGATCCGCAGCCGCAAGCGCGCGGCCCTCCCAATGGCCAGTGCCTGCGGTTCCAGCCCCTGGGCCACCGGTCGCGCCAAGGCGCTCTAGGAGGGGACCAAGGCGACGGGCGGTGGCCAAGGCCGGATCCACCAACCCCACACCCGCTGGCAGCAGGGAGCCCAACAGGGGAGCGAGCAGGGGGTAATGGGTGCAGCCCAGCACAATGGTGTCGACCCCGGCCTCCAGCAGGGGGCTGAGGTAGGCCTGGGCGGCCAGGCGCAACTCCGGGGCCTCCAAATCCCCCGCCTCGATCAGCGGCACGAAGGCAGGACAGCCCACCTCCAACACCTCGGTGGCCGGCTGGCAGGCCTGGATGGCACGGCGGTAGGCGCCACTGGCGGCCGTAGCCGGTGTGGCCAGAATCCCCACCCGCGCGCCCGCAATCTCGGCGGCCACGCTGTCGATCAGGCCGAGCACCGGGACACCAGCTTCGGCCTCCGCCACATCAAGGGCTAGGGCATTGGAGGTGTTGCAGGCCATCAGCAGCACCCCCACCTCCTGCTGACGCAACCAATGGACCACCTCGGCGGCGATGGCACGGATCTCCTGGGTGGAACGCTGGCCGTAGGGAACCCGGGCCGTATCGCCCAGGTAAAGACAGGTGGTCTGGGGATAGAGGGCCCGCACCTGCCGCAGCACGGTGAGGCCGCCCAGGCCGCTGTCGAACAGACCAACGAGAAGACTCAAGAGGCTTGCTGCAGATAGGACAGGATGGCGCCGGCCACTGCTTCGGCCAACCGCCGCCGGAAGCTTGGATCAGCGAGGCGGGGTGCGTCGATCTCTCCCGTGACGAATCCCAATTCGGCCAGCACCGAGGGCATGACGGTGCGGCGGATCACAAAGAAGCGACCGGGACGGGCACCGCGATCCGGCGTTCCCGGGGAAACAGCCAGCAAATGCTCCTGCACGATGCGGGCCAGCTCAGTGGAGCGGCCGCCCTGGAAGAAAAAGGTTTCGATCCCATTCACATCCGGCCGCTCCATGGCGAGGGCATTGGCATGGAGGCTCACGAACACATCGGCGCCACTGGCATTGGCCAGGGCGACCCGGGGAGGCAGGTCCACGTCCACCTCGGTGGTGCGGGTGAGCAGCACCTGCACGCCGCGGGCCTGCAGCAGCTGGGCCACCTGGATCGCCACATCGAGCACCACATCCGTTTCGCGCAGCCCCTCGATGCCCACCGCGCCGGGATCCGGCCCGCCGTGGCCCGGATCGACCACCACGCGGTAACGCCCCCGGGGGACCACCGGCAGGCCTTCGGCGGAAAGGGGGCGGCGGGAATGGGGCCGTAATGACCAGGCCGGGGGACCCGCCTGGGGCCGCCGCAGCACCGCGATCGGCACGGGCGCCTCAAAATCCCCCTCCCCGGCTGAGGCCGGGACCCGCAGGGCGCTGCGCGGCAACTCCATGCGCCACCGGTCCCGCGAGGTGCCCACCAGCCGCAGTTGGCGGGGATCCAAGCGGGTGCCGCTCTGGAACTCCAGCACCACCCGGGTGGTGGCTCCATCGGGCTTGCCGATGCGCACCTCCCGCAGGGTGCCCCCCAGCCACACCGAGCGGGCCCGCATCGGCGCCCCCGGCAGGTCAAACCAAACCCTGGGGCCCCGACCATCGGAACCCTCCTCGTAGTAAGCCCGCACATTGATGCCCGGTGCGGTGCGGAGCTCCAAAACCCCCTCCCGGCTGACCCGCCAGGCGGAGAGGCTACTGGCGGCCTCAGCCGGCAGGGCCGTGACGGCCAGGAGCAGGCCCAACAGCGAGCCCCGCCAATGGCGCCGCCGGGGGGAGGACGAAGGCGGTGGCACCGGCCGGATCCGCATCGACAAGGATCAGAAGAGGGCTGGCCGTCGGTGCTGGAGGCTGGGCATCTGGGTTCGCACCCGCTGGCCATGGCCCCGATCCACCGGTGCCATGGCGAGGCCCGGAGCCTGGCCCGCATCGGCCAACACGGTTCCCCAGGGATCGATCACCAGGGCATGGCCATGGGTCTGGCGACGGCCGTAATGGAGTCCGGTTTGGGCGGGTGCGAGCACGTAGGCGGTGTTTTCGATCGCCCGGGCCTGGAGGAGCACCTGCCAGTGGTCCTTGCCGGTGTAGGCGGTGAAGGCCGCCGGCACCATCAGCAGCTCCGCACCGGCGCTGGCCAGGTAGCGATAGAGCTCGGGGAAGCGCACGTCGTAGCAGATCGAAAGGCCAACCCGGCAAAGGCCGGGGACCTCCACCACCGGCGGCATGGCATCGCCCGGTTGGACCGTGGCCGATTCCCGATAGGTGATGCCATCGGGGATGTCAACATCGAAGAGGTGGATCTTGTCGTAGCGGGCCAGCAGCTGGCCTTCGGTTCCCACCAGTTCGGCACGGTTGAAGGTGAGGGCTTCACCGGCCGGCACTGGGAAACCTCCGCCGAGCAGGGTCACCTGATAACGGCGGGCCATGGTGACCAGGAAACGGCTGCAGCGCTCCGCCAGATCGGGAGCCAGCTCTAGGCGCCGCTGGTCGTCGCCCATGAAGGCGAAATTCTCAGGAAGCCCCACCAGTTCGGCGCCGCGGCGGGAGGCCAGCTCGATCTGCTCCTCGGCGGCGGCGAGGTTGGCATCCGGATCGGAGGTGCTGGTGAGTTGCAGGGCTGCTGCCAGGAAACTGCCCACCGGCACTCCGAATCGACGGCCGAACTGTAAGGGGCCGCTTCAGCTGGCGCGCAACACCCCGGCCTCCGCCTGGATCGGCACGATGCTGAGGCTGTCGACGGCGGCGCAACAGGCGAAGTCAGCGTCGTGGTTGCCGAGGCGGTTGAGGCGCTGGCCATGGCTGGCGGCCCGCAGACAGGCCTCGGGGTCGTGGCGCCACTGCTGCCAGAGGGCCAGGGCCGCCAACATCTCGTCGTTGGCGCAGCTGATGCCGGGATGGGGGTCCAGCGCCAGTTCGATGGCGGCGGCGGCCACGGCCCCGGCCGCCAGGCTGTCCTCCAAGGAGTAATCGCCCTCCCAGCCGCTGCCCACGATCCACACCTCCTGGGCACCGCGTTCGATCAGGCGGCGGGCCACGGCGGTGCGGTTCGGCAGGCAGGCGGTGAGCAGCAGGGGCACCTGACGCACGGCGGCCAGGGAGCGGGTGCCGTTGGTGGTGCTCATGAAGATCCGCTTGCCGCCCACCAGCTGCGGCGTCACCGCCAGCGGTGAGTTGCCCAGGTCGTAGCCGTCCACCCGCTGGCCGCCCCGCTCGCCGGCCCGCAGCCGCCGTTCGGCCGGCCAGGCGGCTGCGGCGGCCTCCAAGGCGGCCAGATCGGCGAAGGCCTCGATGGCTTCGGCCCCGTTCTGCAGGGACCAGGCGATGGTGGTGGTGGCGCGCAGCACGTCGATCACCACGGCGGCGTCGGGGCCGCCTTCGGCGGGCGGCAGCACCGCGGGCACCGATTCAGAGGTGTGGAAGTAGGAGATCCGCATGGGCCCTGGCGCGAAGGCGGTCAGTGTGTCACCGCCACGGCGCCCAGCCCAGGCCTGGCCACC
The DNA here is from genome assembly GCA_036788375.1 of Cyanobium sp. CTOTU6536. Taxonomy (GTDB): domain Bacteria; phylum Cyanobacteriota; class Cyanobacteriia; order PCC-6307; family Cyanobiaceae; genus Cyanobium. Next base: position 24,812 of record DAIQNM010000006.1, read on the forward strand.
GCCATCAGGCCAGCGGAGACCCGCCGAAGGGCAGAAGCCGCACCCCTGACTCCGTTTCCAGGCAGCAGGGCAGTCCGATCGGAGCGTTTACCTCGGTGGATCATCCCGATGCGCCACAGTGAACCACCGCTTTGCTGAATCCTTGTCCGGCGTGATGGCCCAGCAGGGCCGCGACCTGCGCGGCTTCCTTCAGTTGCTTGAGCAACGCGGCCAGCTGCGCCGCATCAGCGCCCCGGTCGACCCCAACCTCGAGCTGGCCGCCATCGCCGACCGGGTGCTGGCCCTAGGCGGGCCGGCCCTGTTGTTTGAGAACGTGATCGGCTCACCGATGCCGGTGGCGGTGAACCTGCTGGGCACCGTGGAGCGGGTGCTCTGGAGCATGGGGATGGAGCGCGCCGAGGAGCTCGAAGCCCTTGGCGAAAAGCTGGCCCTGCTGCAGCAACCCCGGCCCCCCAAGGGCATGGGCGAACTGAAGCGCTACGGCGGCCTGGCCTGGGACCTGCTGCGCTCAATGCCCGACCGCGACCTCACCCCCCCCTGCCATCAGGTGGTGCAAAGGGACGGGGCGGTGAACCTTGATGCATTGCCGCTGCTGCGGCCCTGGCCCGGCGATGCCGGCGGCGTGATCACCCTCGGGCTGGTGATCACCAAAGATCCCGAGACCGGCACCCCCAACGTGGGGGTGTACCGCCTGCAGCGCCAATCGATCAACACGATGACCGTGCACTGGCTGAGCGTGCGGGGCGGAGCACGCCACCTGCGCAAAGCCGCCGCGCTGGGCAAGAAGCTGGAGATCGCCATCGCCATCGGCGTGCACCCTCTGCTGCTGATGGCGGCTGCCACCCCGATCCCGGTGCAACTGAGCGAATGGCTGTTCGCCGGCCTCTACGGCGGCGAGGGGGTGCGGCTGACCCGATGCAAGACCCTGGACCTGGAGGTGCCCTCCCATAGCGAGGTGGTGCTGGAGGGCACGATCACCCCTGGCGAGGAGATGCCCGATGGTCCCTTCGGCGATCACATGGGCTTCTACGGCGGCGTGGAGGCCTCCCCCTTGGTGCGTTTCCACTGCGTGACCCACCGCCGCGATCCGATCTTTCTCACCACCTTCAGCGGCAGGCCCCCCAAGGAGGAAGCGATGCTCGCCATCGCCCTCAACCGCATCTACACGCCGATCCTGCGCCAGCAGATCCCGGAGATCGTGGATTTCTTCCTGCCGATGGAGGCGCTCAGCTACAAGCTGGCCGTGATCGCCATCGACAAGGCCTACCCCGGCCAGGCCCGGCGGGCCGCCATGGCCTTCTGGAGCGCGCTGCCCCAGTTCACTTACACCAAGTTCGTGGTGGTGGTGGACAGGGCGATCAACATCCGCGATCCCCGCCAGGTGGTGTGGGCGATCAGCGCCCAGGTGGATCCGCAGCGCGATCTGTTTGTCTTGGAGGACACCCCCTTCGACACGCTCGATTTCGCCAGCGAACGCCTGGGGCTGGGCGGCCGCCTGGCGATCGACGCCACCACCAAGATCGGTCCTGAAAAACGGCACGACTGGGGCGAACCGCTCAGCAGGGGCCCCGAGCTGGAGGCGCGAGTCGAGCAGCGCTGGGCCGAACTTGGCCTGGCCGACCTGGGCGGCAGCGACCCCGATCCGGCCCTGTTCGGCTACAGCTTCGAGCACCTGCTGGCACGGCTGGGCGCCTTGGGCAGTGCCGCCCGCCCTTAATCCCCTCCCATGCTTGGCCGCCAGGTGGTGCACGCGCTCAAGGCCCTGCTTGCCATGGCGGCGGACCCTCTCACCTGGCGGTCGGTCCAGGCCCTGGCGGCCAGCCAGGGGGTGCCCGCCCCAATGCTGGAGCAGCTGCTCCTGAAACTTCGGCGGGCCGGGCTGCTGGAGGCCCGCCGCGGGCGGCTGGGGGGGTACCGGCTGGCCCGGGCCGCCAGCGCCATCCCCCTGGCGGATGTGCTGGCGGCCCTGGGCCATCGGCTCGGATCCGGCGCTGGATCCCGTTCGGATCGATCGGCGGAACCGGGCGCGGCCGACCAGGTGGCCGCCCTGGTGGAGCAACGGCTGAAGAGCGCCCTGGAGCGGGAAATGGCCCGCTGCAACCTGGCCGAACTCCTGTACGACCTGCGCAGTGCCAGCGCTGAGCTGAGCGATGGGGGCGGCCTGCTGCTCGGTTGAGCGACCCATGGGGCGGGAGAACCGTCCAGGCAGGGCAGCGGTGGGGCGGGCCGGAAACCCTAGGGTTTAACAATGGGATCCCCCACCCCCGACTCCGAAGCCGAGCTGCTCGAGCAGGTGCTCAACCCCCTGCTGGATGATTTCCAGCGCTCCTTCGAGCGGGGGCTGGTTCTGCTGGAGCACTGTCCCGAGGGCGTCTTCGCCCTGCCGCGCCAGGGCGAGTTGCGGCAGCGGCTGGAGCTGGCCCAGGCCGAGCTGGCCGCCGCCCGGGCCCTCCGCAGCGCCGCCCCGTGCCCGATGGCGCTAGAGATGGCCACCATTGCCCCGTGGCACCAACTGGTGATGGAGGTGTGGTCGCTTTCGGCAGCCCTGCGGGCGGCCGGCATCCGCCCCGCTTAGGCCCGCACCCGGACCTCAAGCCTTCAGATCCGGCAGGCAACGACCCTGCTCCACCCGCACTGGGCTCGAATCAGCACAGTCCAGGGACCAAACCGAGGCGAGGCCGGAGTCGGATCCTCCATAGGATCGCCCGATTGAGCCCCGCCGGTGTGACCCTCGCCCCCTCCGACCTTCAGGCCCCACTGCTGCTGCTGGGTGCGCCGGGGAGTCTGGCGGGGCAGGTGCGGGTGCCGGGCGACAAGTCGATCTCCCACCGGGCCCTGCTGTTCGGCGCCATCGCTGAAGGTGAAACGCGCATCGAGGGACTGCTGCCCGCCGAAGACCCCCTCAGCACCGCCGCCTGCCTGCGGGCGATGGGGGTGGCGGTGAGCCCAATCGAGGCGGGTGGCGCGGTGATCGTGCAGGGCGTGGGCCTCGATGGCTTCGGCGAACCGGAGAACGTGCTCGACTGCGGCAACTCCGGCACCACGATGCGGTTGATGCTGGGTCTGCTGGCCGGCCGACTCGGGCGCCACTTCGTGCTCACGGGCGATGCCTCCCTGCGGCGCCGACCGATGCGGCGGGTGGGCGGCCCCCTCGCCGAGATGGGTGCCACCATCGCTGGCAGAGGCGGCGGCAACCTGGCGCCCCTGGCGATCGCCGGCCGGCAGCTTCATGGCGGCACGATCCGCACGGCGGTGGCATCAGCCCAAGTGAAGAGCGCCCTGCTGCTGGCGGCCCTCACCGCGGCAGGCCCCACCACCGTGATCGAACCGGCCCTCTCGCGGGACCACAGCGAGCGGATGCTGCGGGCCTTCGGCGCCGACCTGGTGGTGGGCGGCCCGGGCGGCACCGCGGTGACCGTGACCCCCGGCAACACGCTGCGGGGCCAACAGGTGGTGGTGCCGGGTGACATCAGCTCAGCGGCCTTCTGGCTGGTGGCCGGCGCCATCACTCCCGGCGCCTGCCTCACAGTGGACAACGTGGGCCTCAACCCCAGCCGCACCGGCATCCTGGAGGTTCTCGAGCAGATGGGCGCCCGGATCACGGTGATGAACCGCCGCGATGTGGCCGGCGAACCGGTGGGCGACCTGGCGGTGGAGCACGGGCCGCTGCGGGCCTTTGCGATCGGCGGGGATCTGATTCCTCGGCTGGTGGATGAAATCCCGGTGCTGGCGGTGGCGGCCTGCTGCGCCGAGGGCGTGAGCACGATCAACGGCGCCGAGGAGCTGCGGGTGAAGGAAACCGACCGGCTGGCGGTGATGGCCAGGCAGCTAGGCGCCATGGGGGCCCGCCTGGAGGAACACGCCGACGGCCTCACGATCCAGGGCACCACCGATCTGCATGGCGCTGAAGTGGACAGCGAGACCGACCACCGCGTGGCGATGAGCCTGGCGGTGGCCTCCTTGGTGGCCAGCGGCGACACCCGCCTGCATGACAGCGCCGCCGCCGCGGTGTCCTACCCCGGCTTCTGGGATGACCTGGCTCGCCTGCGGCGCTGAGCCGCCAGCCGAGGGGCGCGGCGGCGCCGCAGAGGCCAGATCCGACACCGGCGAAAAGGCGGAGGCGGCGAATCTGAAGATCCTTCGTGGCGGCGATGGCAGCTTCAGCCTCTGGAGCGCCAGGTTTGCGGAGGGATTTCACAGCGGTCGCGGGGCTCTTCGGGAAGCGCGGGAAACCTTTGTGGTGCCCTCGCAGCTGGAGCGCTTCGGATCGGGCAGGCTTTTGAGGGTGGTGGAGGTGTGCGTGGGCACCGGCACCAACCTGGCAG
>DAIQNM010000007.1:0-28135 GCA_036788375.1 Cyanobium sp. CTOTU6536
GCCGCCCACGATCGCCGCCAGGGGGCGCTTGGGCTCATCGATGGCGCCCTGCAGATACTGCAGTTCCTTCTCCATCAGGTAGCCGGCCACGCTGGGGCGCAGGAATTTGGTCACGCCCTCGGTGGAGGCGTGGGCCCGGTGGGCGGCGCCGAAGGCGTCGTTCACGTAGACATCGGCCAGGGCCGCCAGCTTCTCGGCGAAGCCGGGATCGTTCTTTTCCTCTTCGGCGAAGAAACGCACGTTTTCCAGCAGCACCACGCCGCCATCGGCCAGGGCTGCCACCTTGGCCTCGGCATCGGGGCCGATGCAGCTCTCGGTCTTGACCACGGGGCTGCCCAGCAGCTCACTGAGGCGGGCGGCCACGGCGGTGAGGCGCATCGATTCATTCACCTGGCCCTTGGGCCGGCCGAAGTGGGCCGCCAGCAGCACCCGGGCCCCCTTGCCGCTGAGGTCGGTGATGGTGGGCAGGGCGGCGCGGATGCGGGTGTCGTCGGTGATCGCGCCGGTGTCGTCCAGGGGCACGTTGAAGTCGACCCGCACCAGAACGCGTTTGCCGCGCAGTTCATCGGCGCTGAGGCTGGCCAGGGATCGCTTCGCCATTGGGATACGGGTAGGGAAAGGCGCGCAGAGATTAGCCCCCGGCGTGCTCGGCCAGGCGCCGTGGGATGCTTCAGCTTCGGCCGCCGTCGCTAGGACAGGGTCGCCGAGGGGCTGCCATGTTCGAGACCGTTCTCTTTCCGATCGACCAGAGCCATCAGACGATGGTGACGGCAGCCGTGGCGTTGCAGCTTGCCAAGCGCCACCAGAGCCGGCTTGTGGTGCTCTCGGTGGTGGAGGCCGAGGAGGGTGCCATGCACGATGGGGCCGCCGTGGCCCAGTTGCTGGAGCAGGCCCGTGCCAGCTTCGAGCAGGCCGGGGTCCCCTGTGAAGTGATCGAAAGGGAGGGGAAGCCCGCCTTCGTGATCGGCGATGTGGCCGATGAGATCAATGCCGACCTGATCGTGATGGGCACCCGGGGTATCAGCCTGGAGAGCAACCAGCCCAGCACGGCGGCGCGGGTGATCCAGCTGGCGCCCTGTCCGGTGCTGGTGGTGCCCTGATGGGGGAGCGCCAGGAGGAGGGATCGGCGGCGGCCGCGATGTCCCAGTCGGATGGGGCTCCGCTGCCCGAGACCCCACTGCCCAACGGGGGGGCCTCCGCTGCCGTTTTTGCCGCCGGGGCCTTGAGCACGGCCGCGCCGGCGATCCAGTGGTATCCGGGGCACATTGCCAAGGCCGAGAAGGCGCTTGCCGAAAACCTCGCCAAGGTGGACCTGGTGATTGAGGTGCGGGATGCCCGGATTCCTATCGCCACCGGCCACCCCCGCCTGCGCCGCTGGATTGGCAGCAAGCCCCACCTGCTGGTGCTCAACCGGCGCGACATGGTGACACCCGCCGCCCGCCAGGCCTGGGACGTCTGGTTTCGCAGTCAGGGGCAGACCCCCTGGTGGTGCGATGCCAAGGCCGGTACCGGGGTGAAGCAGCTGCAGCAGGCGGCGATCCGCGCCGGCGAGGCCCTCAACGCCCGCCGCCGCGGCCGCGGCATGAAACCCAGGCCGGTGCGGGCCCTGATGCTCGGCTTCCCTAATGTGGGCAAATCGGCCCTGATCAATCGCCTGGTGCGCCAGAAGGTGGTGGAGAGCGCCCGCAAGGCCGGCGTGACCCGCAGCCTGCGCTGGGTGCGGCTGGGGCAGGACCTTGACCTGCTCGATGCCCCTGGGGTGCTGCCGCCGCGGCTCGATAACCAGCAGGCCGCCCTGCGGCTGGCCCTCTGCGATGACATCGGCCAGGCCGCCTACGACACCGAAGCCGTGGCCCTGGCCTTCATCCGGTTGCTGGTGGCCCTGGAGCCGTCGGCGGCCGCCGGGGTGGCGCCCGGGCTGCTGGACAGGCGCTACGGCGTGCCCCTCCAGCCCCTGCTCGCGGGTACCCCTTCCGAGGGCGCCCCTTCCGAGGGTGCCCCGCCGATTCCCGATGCAGAAGCCTGGCTGGCGGATGTTGCCGCGCGCCACACCAGCGGCGATGGCGGGCGCATGGCCCAGCGCCTGCTGGATGATTTCCGCCGCTCCCTGCTCGGGCCGATCGCCCTGGAGCTGCCGCCAGAGGAGCTGCCTCCATCCCAGCCCTCCGGGGTCTAGAAGCCTGTGCCAACCGGTGTGGTCGTGGGTCAGGCGCTCACGGCCCGGGCGATCAACACCGTGAGCATCAGGATGGCCAGCAACACCTGCAGGGCCATGAACAATTTGGCCGGCCGGGAGATCAGCACCTCGCTGGTGGGGCCGTAGGTGGAGTTCACATTGAGGGAGATGAACAGGTAGTCGATCAGGTGGGGGACTGGCGGCGCTTCGCCCTCGCGGCTGGGCCAGACGAAGGCACCACCGGGGGTGACCACATCGAGAAAGACATAGATCAACATGAACACAATCACACTTTCCATGTACACCGCCGCCACGTCCCACAGGTTGGCGAGTCCACCTCCTTTTACGGCGCTGGAGGTGCCCACCATCGACAGCACATTGGCCACCACTTGCACCATCGAGATCACCAGATAGGCCAGGGTCCAGGTGAACAGGTGCCTGTGCTTGGCGCGGTATAGCGAAATCGTCATCCCTACGGTCACGATGATGAAGGCCATCGTGCTGATCCGCTCCATGGTGCTCAGCAATGGATTGAAGCTGTGGGCCACCATGTGGTGAGACTCGATCCGGTTCACCAGCAGGGCATCCATCACCCACACCAAGGTGGTGGCCAGCACCACCAGCAGCCGGCCCCGGCCATGGGTGAGCGCCTCCCGCAGGGCGACGGAGGGGGGGATGGTTGCAACGTGCTGGAGGCCCTCCAGGTCTCCGCCCGGCGATGCCTCTGGCTGGGGGGCTCCTGGTCGGTTGTTGGTCATGGTTGGCAGCGCTTCAGGGCCGCTGCTTAGGCTTGATCCAGTGTCCCTTGCTGCTCCGCCACCCGCCATGTCCAGCTTCGGCGAAGGCGAAGGCGACCTGCTTACCCTGCACTACCCCAAGCCACTGCCGATGCGGCTGGATCGCTGGCTGGTGGCCCAGCGGCCCGAGCAGAGCCGGGCCCGCATCCAGAAGTTCATCGATGCGGGCTACGTGCGGGTCAATGGCATCACCGGCCGGGCCAAGACCCCCCTGCGCCAAAACGATGTGGTGCAGCTGTGGATGCCGCCGCCGGAGCCGTTGCCCTACCTGGTGGCCCAGCCGATCCCCCTGGACGTGCTTTACGAAGACGCCCACCTGATCGTGATCAACAAGCCGGCAGGCCTCACGGTGCATCCGGCCCCCGGCAATCGGGATGGCACTTTGGTGAATGGCCTGCTGCACCACTGCCCCGACCTCCCCGGCATTGGCGGTGAGATGCGGCCGGGCATCGTGCACCGGCTTGATAAGGACACAACGGGATGCATCGTGATCGCCAAGAGCCAGGAGGCCTTGGTGAAGCTCCAGCTGCAGATCCAGCAGCGGATCGCCTCCCGGGAATACCTGGCGGTGGTCCATGGCGCCCCCGACGGCGATGCCGGCACGATCATCGGCGCCATTGGCCGCCACCCGGTCGATCGCAAGAAGTACGCGGTGGTGCACGACGACTCCGGCCGCCACGCCTGCACCCACTGGCGCCTGGTTGAGCGGCTCGGTGCTTACTCCCTGCTGCGCTTCAAGCTCGACACCGGCCGCACCCACCAGATCCGGGTGCACTGCGCCCATATCGGCCATCCGATCGTGGGGGATGCCACCTACAGCCGTTGCCGCCACCTGCCGGTGGAGCTCGGCGGCCAGGCCCTTCACGCCGTGCAGCTCGGTCTCGACCACCCGGTCAGCCGGGAGAGGTTGGTGTTGGAGGCGCCCCTGCCCGAGAGCTTTGTGAAGCTGCTCCGGGTGCTGCGGGGCACTGGGGCCCCGATCAGCAGTTCCGCTTAAGCCGCCGACGGGGCCCTACCTGCCCCATTGGTGGCTGACCGAAGCCAGGAAGGGGTTGGCCGCTGCGTGATCGGAGGTCGGACCGAAGGGATTCGGGGTGTTTCGCCTTAAGGTGAAGGCAAATTTTTTTCCCCATACCGTTGTCCCCTAGCCCTTTGCCGGATCCAGCCGCTGTCTGGCAGGGGCGGTCGGTTCTGGTCACCGGAGGGTTGGGCTTCATCGGCTCCAATTTGGCCCGTCGGCTCTGCGACCTCGGGGCTGAGGTGACCGTGCTCGACAGTCTGATGCCCCAGTACGGAGGGCATCGCTTCAACCTGGAGGGCTATGCCGATCGCCTACGGATCAACCTCTCCGACCTGCGGGATTGCTCCTCCCTCGAGGTGCTCCTGGAAGGCAAGGAGGTGATCTTCAACCTGGCCGGCCAGACCAGTCATCTCGATTCCATGCACGATCCGGAAACGGATCTGGCCATCAACGTCACCGCCCAGTTGCGCCTGCTGGAAACCTGCCGCAGGGCGGCACCAACGGCTCGGCTGATCTACGCCAGCACCCGCCAACTTTACGGTCGACCGCTGCGGTTGCCGGTGGACGAAGGGCATCCGATTGATCCTGTGGATGTGAATGGTATCAATAAACTTTCGGCAGAGATGTATCACCTTCTCTATGCCAAGGTGTATGGGCTCAGCTCCTGTGTGCTACGCCTCACGAACACGATCGGGCCCCGCATGCGGATCCGTGATGCCCGTCAGACCTTCGTGGGGATTTGGGTGCGTCAGTTGCTTGAGGGGCGGCCGATCGAGGTCTGGGGTGGTGATCAGTTGCGCGATTTTAATGATGTAGAAGATGTGGTGGATGCGATGCTGATGGCGGCTGAAAATGCCGACCTCCCCTTGGTTCCTTATAATCTTGGCTCCAGCGAAGTTATTTCGCTGGCCGATTTGGCCCGGCTGATGATTGAGCTGCATGGATCTGGCGATCTGGTGGTCACCCCCTATCCGGAAGAACGCAAGAAAATCGATATTGGCGATTATTACTCCTGCTTCGACCGTTTCCGGGCCGCAACCGGTTGGCAACCCCAGCGCTCCCTGCGCCAGTCTTTGGAGCGCACCCTCGCTTATTATAGTGAGCACATTTCGCGTTACATCTAAATACCTTGCTTGTCAGCGCCTCAGGGAAGCGTCATCAGTCATGGGCCATTGCAAAGCATCGAGGCCACCCCATTCACCCCATCAGCGCCATCAGTGTTGGGCAGTCCCAGGGAGATCAATCCTGAGCAGCAAACCCTGAACAACAACCCTGAACAACAACCCTGAACAACAACCCTGAATATCAAGCCGTGAGCGACCCCTTCAATTTCCCCCAGCAGGAGCTCCTGCGCTATGGCCATCTCTTTGGCGAGGCCGTGGAGCGGATCACCGCATCGGGCCAGGTGATTCTGGGGGAAGGGGTGCGGCAGTTTGAGGCCGCCTTTGCCACCTGGCTGGGGTCCGGCTGCCAGCCCCACCAGGTGATGGGTGTGGCCAATGGCACCGATGCCATCGAACTGGCCCTGCGGGCCGCCGGCGTGGAATCCGGGGACCGGGTCCTGCTGCCTTCCCACACCGCCTACGCCACCACCGCTGCCGTGCTCCGGATCGAGGCTCGCCCAGTGTTCGTGGATCTGGAGCCGGGTCGCTCCGTGCTTTCCGTGGCCCACCTGGCCCATCTGCTGGAGGCTGGGGCGGCGGCGGCGCCGGGGGAGGGGCCGTTTCGGGCCGTGATTGCTGTGCATCTTTATGGGGAGGCCTGTGATCTGGTGCCCCTGCTTGCCCTTTGCGCTCGCCATGGGCTCGCCTTGATCGAGGATTGCGCCCAGGCCTGCGGCACCCTCTACCGCGACCGGGCCGTGGGCACCTGGGGCGATTTCGCCGCCTTCAGCTTCTATCCCACCAAGAATCTGGCCGCCTTCGGCGATGGGGGTGCCCTCGTCGTCAACCGGCCCGAGGCCGTCGAGCCGGCCCGCCGCAGTCGCTTCTACGGCTGGGATGGCGAACGCCGTGCCGTGCAGTTTGGCGTCAACAGCCGGCTCGATGAATTGCAGGCCTGGGTTCTGCTGGGCAAATTGACCGACCTAGCGGAGCAGATCCAGCGCCGCCGCCAGGTGGCCGCCGCCTATGCCGTCCATCTCAGGGGCGCTGCCCTGGCCCTGCCCGGCGATGGCGCCGACTGGCTTCACAGTTATCACCTCTATGTGGTGCGCTTGGAGCCGGCCCTGCGCCAGCGGGTGCTGGCCGAGGGCCGGCGGCAAGGCTTGCCCCTCTCCCTCCACTACGCCCTGGCCTGTCACCAGCATCCTTACGTGATCGAGCGCTTCGCACCGATGGCGCCCCTGCCGGAAACCGACCTGCGGGTGTCCGAGATCCTCACCCTGCCGCTCCATCCCCACCTTCCCGAGGCCTGCGTGGATGACGTGGCACGGCGCCTGCTGCCCCTGCTGGGCTGACAGGATTGCCGCGGCGGAGCTCTGCAGAACCGTCCCTGTCCCGTTCCCAGCACCCTCTTATCAACGCTGTGCGATGCCCGTCCTTTCCCTGGTGATTCCCCTCTATCGCAGCAGCGGCAGCGTGGATGCCCTGGTGAGCCGGCTGGAGGGCCTGGAGGTTCGCGGCGGTTGGGAGGTGATCTTCGTCGATGACGGCAGTCCCGATGACACCGTGGAGCGCCTGCGCCGGCGCCTGGAGCACAGCTCCCTGCAGGGGCTGCTGGTGCGCCATGGCCGCAACTACGGCGAACACAATGCCGTGCTCACCGGTTACCGCCACAGCCGGGGCCGCCATGTGCTCAACCTCGACGACGACCTCCAGAATCCGCCGGAGGAGGGACTGCGTCTTTGGGAGGAAGCGCGCAATCGGCAGCTTGATGTGGTCTACGGCGATTACCGCACCAAGGAACACGCCGGCTGGCGCAATCTGGGCAGCAAGTTTGCCAACCGCACCGCCAACTCCCTGCTCGATCTCCCCGATCGCCTCTATCTCTCCAGTTTTCGCTGTGTGAGTGGCGATGTGGCGCGCCGGGTGGCCGAGTACCGCGGTCCCTACCCCTACATCGATGGGCTCATCTCCCAGTGCACCCGTTCAATCGGCAGCCTTAGCGTGCACCACGACGCCCGCTTTGAGGGGGAAAGCGGCTACAACCTCCGCCGGTTGGTGCGCCTGTGGCTCAACATTTTCACCAGCTTCTCGGTGATGCCCCTGCGCATCGTCTCGCTGATGGGTGTGATCTTTGCCTTGGTCGGGCTGATCACCATCGCGGTGATCCTTGTCGATACAGTCCTACATGCCAGTCTGGTGCCAGGTTGGCTATCGGTGATCTCGGCCATCCTGTTGTTCGGCGGGATTCAGTCGCTGATCCTGGGCCTGATGGGGGAATACATCGGTCGGATCTTCCTCACCGTGAGCGGCAAGCCCCAGTCGTTTGTGCGCTCTCTTGAAGCGGTCGAATCGCTTCGACAGCAGCCCCTATCCCGTGGTTGAGAATCTTCGGCCCCGTTTCCCCCGTCTGACCGGTTTCCCCCGTCTGACCGGTTTGCGACGTCTGAGCGGTTCCAGCCTGTTTCGCTTTCTGCTCGTGGGCGGCTTTGGCGAACTCCTTTATCTGGGTTTGTACGCCCTGTTCTGGCAGTTGGGCGGGCACAATGCCCCGCTGGCGATCGGTTTGAGCGGCGGACTTTGCGTTGTGGTCAATGCGGTGTTGCACGCCCGGGTGAGCTTCCGGGTGGCGATCAGTGGCGTTCTTCTGTTGGCCTATGGCGCGATCCAACTCCTCTGCTTGGGGCTCTCGATGGCGCTGGGGCACCTGCTTCAGGGCCTGGGGCTGCCAGGCCCCTGGATCGGGGTGCTGAGTGGTCTCACCTGGTCGGCCACCTCCTTCTTGCTGACGCGGCGCTCCTTTCAAGCCAGCCGCTCAGGCGAGGGCCGGTAGTCGCGGACAGGCCTCCACCAGGGTCCGCGTGATCGCGGCCTGCGGCTGGCGCAGCAGCGCCTCCCCGGGGCCCTGCTCCACGATCTTTCCCCCTTCCAGCACGATCACCCGGTGGCAGAAGCCGCTGGCCACGTTGAGGTCGTGGGTCACGAACAGCAGGCCCAGGCCGAGGCGCTGCTGCAGGGCCCTGAGCAGGTCGAGCACCTCCGCCTGCACCTCAGCATCGAGCATGCTCACGCTCTCATCGCAGAGCAGCACCTTCGGCTCCAGGATCAGGGCGCGGGCGATCGCCACCCGCTGTTGCTGGCCCCCCGAGAGCTGGCGCGGCAGGCGCCGCTCAAAGGCCTCCGGGGGCTCCAGGCCCACTGCCGCCAGCTGGGCGCGGGCCCGCTGGCGGGCTTCGGCGTGGCCCACCAGGCCGTGGATCAGCAGGGGGTCGGCCACCGCTTCGCCCACGTCCATCTGGGGGTTGAGGCAGGCCAGGGGATCCTGGAACACCATCTGAATGCTGCGGCGGGCCCGGCGCAGGTCGCCGCCGCCCAGTTTGCGCAGGTCGCGCCCCTCCAAACGCACGGTCCCGCCCCGCACCGGAGCCAGGCCCATCAGGGCCCGGCAGAGGCTGCTCTTGCCGCAGCCGGAGGCCCCCACCAGGCCCACGGTTTCGCCTTCGTGCAGGGTGAGGCTCACCCCATCGACGGCCTTGAGCCAGCGTTGCCTCCAGGGGGCGGAGGGCAGGGGGTGCCAGCTGCGCAACGCTTCAATCTCCAGCAGGGCCGCCGTCTGTGGTGGTGGTTCGGCCACGCCGCCCTCCCGTAGGCGGGCCGCCCCCACCAACCGCTGGGCCAGGGACGAACGGGGGGTGGTGAGCAAGGTGTGGCTAGGCGCCTCTTCCACCAGCCGTCCGCCGTCGAGCACGGCGATGCGCTCGCACCAACGGCCCGCCATGGCCAGATCGTGGCTGATCAGCAGTAGGGCACTGCCGTTGTCCTCGCAGAGCCCGGCCAGTTCGGCCATCACCTGGTTGGCCACGGCCACATCGAGGCTGGTGGTGGGTTCATCGGCGATCACCAGCGGCGGGTTCAGGGCCAGGGCGAGCGCGATGGCGAGGCGCTGGCGCATGCCGCCGCTGAACTCGTGGGGGTAGCTGCCATAGCGGGAGGGATCGATGCCCACCCGTTCCAGCAGCTCCTGGGCCCGCTGCCGCTGGCGGCAGGCGGGCCCCGCCAGCGCCTGGCCGGTTTTGCTGCCATCGGCCCTCGGCCGCTCGCCGAAGTGGTGGGCGGCCAGGGTGTCGCGCAGGTGCTCCCCGACCGTGAGCAGGGGATTGAGCCTGGTCATCGGGTCCTGGAACACCAGGCCCACCGCCCCGCCCCGGAGACGGCGCAGATCGCCTTGGCTGAGGCGGCGGGGATCCTGGCCGGCGAGCTCCAGCTCGCCCGTGCAGCTGCTTCCCGGCGGCAGCAGCTGCAGCACCGCCCTGGCCACGGTGCTCTTGCCGCAGCCCGAAGGACCCACCAGGGCCAGCCGCTCCCCGGGGGCCAGGTTGAGGTCGAGGCCATCGAGGGTGGGTTGGGGGGCGCCGGGGTAGCGAACCTGCAGGCGGCGAATGCGCAGGAGGGCTGCGGGCTCACCGGTTGGAACCTGGCTGCTGGGCTCGTGGGGGGGAAAGGCCATGGGCCGGCGTGCCGGGGCGCGCATTGCGGCACCAGCTTGGCTGGCCGGCGCAACCGGGGGGCCCAGTCCGGTGGCTTGTGGGCGCTTGCTGGCTGCAGCTGCCGTTCTCCCCCACCTCCTGCCTACGATGAATCAACAGCACGGAACTGGATGCTCAGGGCCGTTCCCGATCTGCCGTCCGCCCCGATGGCCGACCCTTGTCTTGCTTCGGTGGACAGTTTCGGGGCGCCCTCCTCCAGTGCCACCACGAGTTCCGCTGCTGACCCCCATCAGGAGGGGGGACGCCGCCGAGCGATCGCGGGCCCCGAGGATTACGGCATCCCCCTGCCCGTCTGGCTCGCCGACTGCATCCGCCACGCTCCGCCCGGCGCAGGGGCGGCCTGTCCGACCGATACCGAGGCACTGCTGGCGGCAGCCTTCGACTTCGCCGATCAGCTCCATGAGGGGCAGTTCCGGGCCAGTGGCGAGCCCTACGTCGTTCATCCCGTGGCGGTGGCCGATCTTCTGCGCGACATCGGCGCCAGCGCGGCGGTGATCGCCGCCGGCTTCCTGCACGATGTGGTGGAGGACACCCAGGTGACGCCGGAGGACATCGAGGCCCATTTCGGCACCGAGGTGCGGGCCTTGGTCGAGGGGGTGACCAAGCTGGGCGGTATCCATTTCACCAATAAAACCGAGGCGCAGGCTGAAAATCTGCGGCGGATGTTCCTGGCGATGGCCAGCGATATTCGCGTGGTGCTGGTGAAACTGGCCGACCGCCTCCACAACATGCGCACCCTTGGCGCGCTGAAGCCTGAGAAGCAGCAGCGGATCGCCCGCGAAACCCGCGAGATCTACGCCCCCCTGGCCAATCGGCTTGGCATCGGCCGCTTCAAGTGGGAGCTGGAGGATCTGGCCTTCAAGATCCTCGAGCCTGAGGCCTTCCGCGAGGTGCAGCAGCAGGTGGCGACCAAGCGCAGCGAGCGGGAGGAGCGCCTGGGCGTCACGGTGCAATTGCTGCGCGATCGTCTCGCCGCCGTGGGCTTGGCCCATTGCGAGGTGAGCGGCCGGCCGAAGCACCTCTATGGCATCTGGAGCAAGATGCAGCGGCAGCAGAAGGCGTTCCACGAGATCTACGACGTGGCGGCCCTGCGGATCCTCTGTCCGAATCTCGAGAGTTGCTACCGGGCCCTGGCGGTGGTGCACGACACCTTCAGGCCGATCCCTGGGCGGTTCAAGGATTACATCGGTCTGCCCAAGCCGAATGGCTACCAATCGCTCCACACCGCCGTGATCGGCCGGCATCGACCGATCGAGGTGCAGATTCGCACCGGCGAGATGCACCAGGTGGCCGAGTACGGCATTGCCGCCCATTGGAAGTACAAGGAGGGCGGCTCCCCTGCCGCCGGTGACACCGAACGCTTCAACTGGCTGCGGCAACTGGTGGATTGGCAGAAGGAGGATGGCGGCGAGGACAGCAGCGACTTCCTGCGCTCGATCAAGGAGGATCTTTTTGACGAGGAGGTGTTTGTGTTCACCCCCTCCGGCGATGTGGTGGGTCTGCGTAAGGGATCAACGGCGGTAGATTTTGCTTATCGCATCCACTCGGAAGTTGGCAATCACTGCCAGGGTGTGCGCATCAATGACCGCCTCTGCCCCCTGCCGACGCCGCTGTGTAATGGCGACTTTGTCCAGATCCTGACCTCGAAAGCAGCCCATCCCAGCCTGGATTGGCTCAACTTCGTTGCCACACCCACGGCGCGCAATCGCATCCGCCATTGGTATAAGCGCAGCCACCGCGAGGAAAACATCACGCGGGGCACCGCCATGCTGGAGCGGGAATTGGGCCGCGAAGGCTTCGATGCCCTGCTCAACGGCGAGGCCATGGCCCGGGTGGCGAGGCGCTGCAATCTGATCAGCACTGAGGATCTGTTGGCCTCGATCGGCTTCGGTGGGGTGACGTTGCAGCAGGTGCTCAACCGCCTGCGGGAGGAGTTGCGGCTGGCCAGCGCCGCAGCCACGCCGGTGCTCAGCAACGAAGATTTGGCCCGTACCGTTTCGGCCCAAGCCGACCAGGCGGCCCCTGCGCCGCCGCTGCACCAGGCTGGAGCCGGCAGTGCCAGTCCGATCTTGGGGCTGGAGGGCCTGGAATACCGCTTAGGGGGATGCTGTTCACCACTTCCGGGCGAGTCGATCGTGGGCAGCGTGGCCCTCGGCAACCATGGCATCACGATCCACCGCCAGGACTGCGCCAACCTGGCCCAGCTGCCTCCCGAGCGGCGCCTGCCGGTGCGGTGGAATCCCCTCGCCGACGACAAGCGCCGCCGCTACCCGGTGCAGCTGCGCATCGAGGTCCTCGACCGGGTCGGCGTGCTGAAGGACATCCTCACCCGCCTCTCGGATCACCGCATCAACGTCAGCGATGCCCGCGTGCGCACCAACCCCGGCAAGCCAGCCCGCATCGATCTACGCGTGGAGCTGGTGACTGCTTCCCAATTGCGCGACACGATGGACCAAATCCGCTCGATGGCGGATGTGCTCGATTTGGCCCGGACGGGGATTGGTTGAGCACGGACAGGTTGGTGTGATCGGGCCGGATTGATTCAGAGGAGTTTTTCCGTCAACCCCTGGACCCCAAATCGCTTGCAGGCCGCAACGCTGGAGCGCTCAAACCTCCTGGAAGCTCCGATCCGCCCGGTGACTGAGCGGCTCTTGGAGGCGGATTGACCAGCGCGATGACTGGCCCCCCTGGAGGAGTGGTTGGAGCGCACGGTTGCCGGTCCAGGGTGAGGGTCCGCCCACAGGCTCCGTACCCCGTGTCCGGTGTTACAGCCCGCCCCGATCGGCACAGTTACAACAACGCCATGCCAACGCCCCGCCCTTCGCCAGCCGTGCCATGACTTCCGAACAGGCCGCCCAGCTGATCGACAACACCCTTGATCTGGTCCATCAGCGTCTCCAGGATCTTGAGGCGCAGTCCCTGCCCAAGGAGCACAGGGCCTTGGCGGCGGAGTTTCGGGAATGGCGCCAGCCTTCCGGTGGCCACATCGACCTGATGGTGTTTCCGGGTCTCAGCAATTCCTGAGCGAACGGAACGCTGTTTGCCTTGGTATTGGCGTCGTTGCCTGATGCCAGGGCGATTCAATTTTGTCTGAATCGTGTTTCGCTGGTTGATGTTTTTCGCTAAGGTCTGTTGTTGTGATCATTCGGATCCTGGCTTGTGATGGATTCCTGCGCTGCTGGTTTTCCTTCTCTAATGGTTTTCGTTCGCTAATGGTTTTCCTTCGCTAAAAGGTTGCTTCGCTAATGGTGTTGCCGGCGCTCGTGCAGACCTGATCGAATCACCATTGGGTTGGCGAGCAGAGATTCATCCCCGCTCGAACCGGTTCTGGCGTTCGCGGTGGTGAAACCAGCGCCAGCAACTCACCCCCACCACGGCAGCAGCCACCCCCCCCATCACCACCGAGCCAAGCAGCAGCCGACTGGTGAAGGCCCAGCCCAGATCACCCAGCCGCTCCAACTGCAGCTCGCCCTGGCTAGGCCAGGCCGGACCGGGCCCGATCAGCAGGGCACCGAGCTGGTAATTCAGCCAGCAGATCGGCAGGGTGGTGAGGGGATTGCTGATCCAGGTGCCCGCCGCCGCCAGGATCCGATTGCCGCGGATCGTTGCCGCCAGGGCCACCCCGAGCACGATTTGCAGACCAAAGAAAGGTAGGCAGCCGGTGAACACCCCCGCCGCCAGCCCCCGGGCCCGGTGGCCGGGGCTGCCGTCCTGATGCCAGAGCCAGCGCAGCCTTTGAATCAGCCGCGGCTGGGAGGCAGCGAGCCTGCGTCCCAGGTTCCGCACCAGCGCCAGCCCAGCTCCTATCACAGCGTTACGGGCCATGGGCGTTCGGTTCGGCGATCCTGGCCGGGGCGGAGACTGGCGATCACGACGTGGCATGGATGGAGTGACTGGTCCTGCACCCGATTGGGGTTTAGACCCTAGGGGGGGTAGGGGCGACGCCGCCGCCGCCGCGGACACCATCGCCGCCATCGCCACGGCGGTGGCTCCCGGCCAGGGCAGCGTGGCGATCGTGCGCCTCTCGGGGCCGGGGGCTGAGGCGATTGGTCAGCGGTTGTTCCTAGCGCCTGGCCAACAGGCCTGGGAGAGCCATCGGGTGCTCTATGGCCATGTGGTGGACCCGGCCAGCGGCGAGCGGGTGGATGAGGCGTTGCTGTTGCTGATGCGCGCCCCCCGCAGCTTCACCCGCGAGGACGTGGTGGAGTTCCATTGCCACGGTGGCCTGGTGGCGGTTGGCCGGGTGCTGGAGCTGGTGGTAGCGGCCGGGGCGCGGCTGGCGGGGCCAGGGGAGTTCAGCCAGCGGGCTTTCCTCAACGGCCGCCTCGATCTCACCCGGGCCGAGGCCCTGATGGAGCTGGTGGCGGCCCGCAGCCGCCGGGCGGCCCAGCTGGCCATGGCGGGCCTGGATGGGGGGCTGCAGCGGCGGATCGGGGCCCTGCGGGAGCGGCTGCTCGACCAGCTGGCCGAGCTGGAGGCCCGGGTGGATTTCGAGGAGGATCTGCCGCCTTTGGATGCCGAGGCCGTGGCGGCTGAACTGGAGGCGGTGCGCCGGGCGCTGCAGGCCCTGGTGGCCGAGGCGCGCCAGGGCGAGGTGCTGCGCCAGGGGCTGCGGGTGGCGATCGTGGGCCGCCCCAACGTGGGCAAGAGCAGCCTGCTCAACCAGCTCAGCCGCCGCGAGCGGGCGATCGTGACCGATCTGCCCGGCACCACCCGCGACCTGCTCGAAAGCGAGCTCGTGCTCGAGGGCGTACCCCTCACCTTGCTCGACACCGCCGGTATCCGGGCCACGAGCGATCCGGTGGAGCGGCTCGGCATCGAACGCAGCCGGGGCGCCTTGGCCGCCGCCGATGCGGTGCTGCTCCTGTTTGATCTGGTCGCCGGCTGGACCGCCGAGGACGAAGCGCTGCTGGAGCTGGTGCCCGGCGGGGTGCCGCTGCTGCGGGTGGGCAATAAGGCCGATCTATTGGAGGGGGCGACCGCGATGGAGGGCCCCGCCGATGTGCTGATCAGTGCCCACACCGGAGCCGGGGCGGAGGAATTGGGCCGGTTGTTGTTGCGGCGTTGCGGGCTCCAGGAGCTGCAGGGGATTGCGGTGGCCCTCAATGGCCGCCAGCGGGAGCTGGCGGCTGAGGCGGCGGCCAGCCTGGCCCGCAGCCTGGAGGCCGCGGCGGCGGGCCTCCCCTGGGACTTTTGGACCATCGACCTGCGGGCGGCGGCGGCCAGCCTCGCTGCCATCACGGGCGAAGAGGTGAGTGAGGCGGTGCTGGATCGGGTGTTCAGCCGCTTCTGCATCGGCAAGTGATCGGATGGCGGGCAGCCGCCGCCCCTAATGGCGCCCGCCGTTGCTCCGGGGTGGCCGGTGCGATTCTTTGTGGATCAAACCCGCATCGGCCCTGCCCCGCGCAGGTCGGCTGGCCGCGCTCCACCCTGTCGATGGCTCCCCTGCCCGATCCAGCTTCCGACGATCCCTTGGCTGTGATTCCTCCCGCCAGGAGCGAGGTTGGCCTTGCCCCTGGCGGCTGGCTGGCCGCAGGCAGCGGAGCGGAACCGCTCCTGACCCTGCCGGCCGCCCTGCTGGAGCCCCAGTTGCGGGCTTGGCTGGCCGAAGACCTCGGCCGCGGTGACCTCACGATGCCGGCCCTGACGGGCCGGGTGGGCCGGGGGGCCTGGGTCGCCAAGGCGGAGGGGGTGTTCTGCGGTGGGGTGCTGGTGGAGCCCTTGTTTCGCCTGCTTGATCCGGCCGTGATGGTGCGGCTGCTGGTGGCGGATGGGGAGCCGGTGCACTGCGGCCAGCGCTTGCTCACCCTGGAGGGCAGTGCCGCCGCCCTGGTGGCGGGCGAGCGCACGGCCCTCAACCTGGCCATGCGGCTCTCCGGCATTGCCACGGCCACGGCCGCGATGGTGGCGGAGCTCGCCGGTAGCGGGGTGCGGCTGGCTGACACCCGCAAGACCACCCCAGGCCTGCGGGTGCTGGAGAAATACGCCGTGCGCTGCGGCGGTGGGGTCAACCACCGGCTGGGGTTGGATGACGCCGCCATGCTCAAGGAAAACCACCTGGCCTGGGCGGGCGGGGTTGGCCCGGCGCTGGCGAGGGTGCGGGCGGCGGCGCCCTGGCCGGCCCGGGTGATCGTGGAGGCCGAAACGGAGGCCGAGGCGGTGGCGGCGGTGCGGGCCGGGGCCGATGCGGTACTGCTCGATGAGTTCAGCCCTGGGCAGCTGGCGGCCCTGGTGCCCCGCTTGCGGGCTCTGGCGGTTGATCGCGTGGCGGCCGGCGGCTCCGCAGCCCTGGTGCTGGAGGCCTCCGGCGTCAGCCCCGACCAGCTGCGCGCCTTCGGGGCCACCGGCATCGACCTGATTTCCAGCAGCGCCCCGATCACCCGCTCCCGCTGGTTGGACCTGAGCATGCGGTTTGAGCCGGTCCTGGCCTGATCAGGCTGGCCGGGGTCTCCCCGCTTCGATCAAGGAGAGGGGAAGAAAGGAGGTCACATACAGCTTCACCTTCCGTTGACCAGCAGTGCGATCTTCCATAGCTTGTCGGGGTGTGATCCGAGCTGCCTGTGGCCGTGCCCTCCGTGATCAAATCCGGCCTTCGGGCCCAGGGCAGCGGTCCCCAGCGCCCTGTCCGCTGGCTCTCCCTGGCAGCCGGCCTTGCCTTGACCCTCGCTCCGCTCGCCGCCTCGGCTGAAACGGTGCTGGAGAAGGCCATGCGCACCGGGGAGCTGGTGATGGTGGGCACCACCGATTCCCCCCCCCTGCTGAGCCTCGATTCCAAGGGTCAGCCTGTGGGCTACGCCATTGAGGTGGGTCGCCGCATCGACAAGGAGCTCAGCGCCCAGCTCGGCGGCAAGGTGCGGATCCGCTTCGTGCCGGTTGCCAACACCGCCGCCATGGTGCAGGCCGTCGCCACAGGCGGCGCGGCCCTGGCCTGCGGGGTTCCCTTCACCTGGGAGCGGGAGATGGTGGTGGATTACTCCCTGCCGATCGGCCTCTCCGGCCTGCGGCTGCTCACGGGATCGGCCGCCATCGACGGCAGCCCCGCCTCCCTGGCGGGTCGCCGGGTGGCCACGGTGAGCGGCTCCCTGGGGGCGACCGCCATCGGCACCTTGCAGCCCGCGGCCAAGCCGGTGTCGTTCGACTCCCTAGATGCTGCCGTGTCCGCCCTGAAGCAGGGCAAGGTGGATGGCGTGCTGGGCGATTCCAATGTGCTGGCCGGCTTGCGCAAGGTCCGCAACCTCAGCACCACACGCCTCGTGCCCGATGAACCCTTCGCCACCTATGGCGTGGGCTGCATCGTGCCGCAGAACAGCTCCGACTTGATCAATGTGGTGAATCTCGCCATCGCCAAGCAACAGGCTGCTTACCTCGAGGGACAGCCCGATGCCGTGGCCAGCATCGATCCCTGGGTCGGGCCCAACGGGGTGCTGGGTATTCCCGCCGAGCGCATCCGCACCTTCTTCCAGAACAGCCTGCTGAGCCGCGAGGCCCTACTGCTGATCCCTGCCCCCGCGGCCAAGCCGGCGCCCTGATCGGCCGCCCTCTCCCGCTCTCTCGCTCTCCCTTCGGCACCCCCCCTCCGCATCCGATGGCCTACATCCCTCGCTCTGGTTTGTTCGGTTTCCTGCTGCTGCTGGCTGCCCTCGCTCCTTCGGCGGGCATGGCGGCCAGCGGTGCCGCTCAGGCCCTTCCCGATTCCCCTGCCATCAGCAGCGGCCCGGTTGAGCCTTCCGCCGCCGATAGCATCGAAGGCCGGCTGCGTCGCATCAGCGCTGCCCTGCGGGCTCGCGATTTGATCGATCCGACCGCTCCCCAGCCTGACGATTCCAGCGATGGCAAGTCCAGCGATGGCAAGCTCGCCTTGACCTTCGTCAACGGTCCGGCAGTGGGCTTCCGAAACGGTGGCGGCTTCCGCAACGGTGGCTGGGGCAACGGCGGTTTCCGCAATGGCGGCTGGGGCAACGGTGGCTTCCGCAATGGCGGCTGGGGCAACGGCGGAGGCTTCCGCAATGGGGGCTTCCTGAATCGCTGGTGATCCGGTGATCAACCGCCAGCTTTCGGCCGCGCCCCCACCCGTTAATGGTGCCCTGGCTGCCGGCGCCTACTCTTCACCTGGCGTCGCAGCCTTGAAGCCAGCCTCAGAGGGCGTTCGAGGGGCAGACGGCGTTCGCTCTGCCGGCGGCGTTCTCGGCGAGGGCGGTGTTCGCGGTGATGGCGGTGTTCGCGTTGATGGCCTCGGTAGCGGCGAGGACGGCGGGGCTGTGCCCGGATCCTTTTCGTCGGGGGAGGCCTGGCCGGAGGGCCCACCGCCGGGCAATCCCGAGGGCTACGGGCCCCTGGAGCTGCTGGTGATCCAGCCCACCCCCTACTGCAACCTCGACTGCGACTACTGCTACCTGCCTAGCCGCAACGACCGCCATCGCCTCTCGATGGAGATCCTTGATGCAGCCTTGGAGCGGGTGCTGGAAAGTCCGTACCTAGGGGGTGACTTCACCCTGCTCTGGCATGCGGGCGAACCCCTCACCCTGCCGATCAGCTTCTACGACGAGGCCGGTGAACACATCCGCCGCGCCCAGGAGCGCTGGGCCGGCCCGCCCCTGGAGATCCGCCAGTCGGTGCAAACCAACGCCATGGTGATCAACGACGCCTGGTGCGACTGCTTTGAGCGCAATCGCATCCATGTGGGTGTGAGCCTCGATGGACCGGCCTTCCTGCACGACCGTCATCGCCGTACCCGTACGGGGCTCGGCAGCCATGCGGCCACGATGCGCGGCATCGCCGCCCTGCAGCGGCGCGGCATCCATTTCCAGGTGATCAGCGTGCTCACCGAGGAGGCGCTCCACCACCCCGATGCGCTGTTCCACTTTTATGCGGACAACGGCATCCGCGATGTGGCCTTCAACATGGAGGAAACCGAAGGGGAGAACCTGCAATCCACCCTCAGCCGTCCGAACACCGAAGCGCTGTACAGCCAGTTCCTGGAGCGGTTCTGGCAGCTCTGGCAGGAGCGGCCCCAGGACATGCGGGTGCGGGAATTTGAGGGCCTCTGCCATCTCGCCAGTAGCGAGAGCCGCATCGATCGCACCGACATGAACAATCCGTTTGCGATCGTGAATGTGGATGCGCGCGGCAATTTCTCCACCTTCGATCCCGAGTTGCTCTCGGTGCACACCGAGGAATACGGCGATTTCGTGCTGGGCCATGTGCAGCGCGACAGCCTCGCCTCGATCGTGGCCACCGAGAAGTTCCAGCGGATCCAGCGGGATCTGCGTTCCGGCATCGAGCGCTGCCAGGCCGAATGCGAGTACTTCGGGGTGTGCGGTGGCGGGGCCGGTAGCAACAAGTACTGGGAGCACGGCAGCTTCGACTGCAGCGAAACCCAGGCCTGCCGCTACCGGATCAAACTCACCAGTGAGGTCGTGCTCTCCGGCCTGGAATCGATGCTGGGGTTGCCGGCAGCCTGAGCGGCCTGAGCCAAGCAGCAGCCTGAGCCAGGCCCCGCATTGCTGCCGGTGGATGATCGGGTGGTTACTTCGCCGCCCCCCGGCCCCCTGAGTCCATGCTGTCGGTTCTGAACACCCTCACGGAACGGCTGCGGGTGGCGCTGGAGAATGCCTTCCCGGAGGCGGCGGCTGAGGCCCGGGCCAGCGGCGCCTCACTGGATCCCCAGTTGGCCCCGGCCAGCAAGCCTGAATTCGGCGACTTTCAAGCCAATGGGGCCCTGGCCCTGGCCCGGCCCCTGCGGCAACAGCCGCGCGCCGTGGCCACGGCGATCGTGGAGCAGCTGGCCGCCGATCCGGCCTTCACAGCCCTGTGTCTTCCACCCCAGATCGCGGGGCCGGGCTTCATCAACCTCGCCCTGCGGCCGGAGGCCCTGGTGGCTGAGGTGGCGTCACGGCTGGCGGATTCCCGGCTGGGGGTGCCCCTGGCGGGGGCGTCCGCGGCAGTGGGCGGCTCCGGTGCAGCTCCGGATGCGGGGGGCGCGGCCGGCATCCAGGCGCCATCGCCGCCAGCGGAGCCGGTGATCGTCGATTTTTCCAGCCCCAACATCGCCAAGGAGATGCACGTCGGGCACCTGCGCTCCACGATCATTGGCGACGCCCTGGCGCGGGTGCTGGAGTTCCGCGGCCATCCCGTGCTGCGGCTCAACCACGTGGGCGACTGGGGCACCCAGTTTGGGATGCTGATCACCCACCTCAAGCAGGTGGCGCCCGAGGCCCTCACCACCGCCGATGCGGTGGACCTGGGCGATCTGGTGGCCTTTTATCGGCAGGCCAAGCAGCGCTTCGACGAAGACGAGGCGTTTCAGACCACCGCCCGCGAGGAGGTGGTGAAGCTGCAGGGCGGTGATCCGGTGTCGCTCAAGGCCTGGGGGATGCTCTGCGATCAGAGCCGCCGCGAGTTCCAGAAGATCTACGACCGGCTCGACATCCGCCTGAGCGAACGCGGCGAATCCTTCTACAACCCCTATCTCGCCGCCGTGGTGGCCGACCTGGAGGCGGCCGGCCTGCTGGTGACCGACGACGGGGCCGGCTGCGTGTTCCTCGAAGGGGTGAGCGGCAAGGAGGGCAAGCCCCTGCCGGTGATCGTGCAGAAGAGCGACGGCGGCTTTAATTACGCCACCACCGACCTGGCGGCGATCCGCTACCGCTTCGCTGCGGCGCCCGCCGGCGATGGCGCCCGCCGGGTGATCTACGTGACCGATGCGGGCCAGGCCAGCCACTTTGCCGGCGTCTTCCAGGTGGCGCGGCGGGCCGGCTGGATTCCAGACGACGGACGGCTGGAGCATGTGCCCTTCGGCCTGGTGCAGGGGGAGGACGGCAAGAAGCTCAAGACCCGCGCCGGCGACACCGTGCGCCTCAAGGATCTGCTCGATGAGGCGGTGGAGCGCGCCGAGGCCGACCTGCGCCGCCGGCTGGAGGAGGAGGGCCGCAGCGAAGACGAGGACTTCATCCGCCACGTGGCCACCACCGTGGGCTTGGCGGCCGTGAAGTATGCCGACCTCAGCCAGAACCGCACCACCAACTATCAGTTCAGCTTTGATCGCATGCTGGCCCTGGCGGGCAACACGGCGCCCTATCTGCTCTATGCGGTTGTGCGCATCGCCGGGATTGCCCGCAAGGGGGGGGATGTGGCAAACACCGGGACATCTGATGAGATCACCGGCATGTTCTCGACCCCCGAGCAGTCGCTCCAGTTCAGCGAACCCCAGGAATGGGCCCTGGTGCGGGAGCTGTTGAAGTTTGATCTGGTGATCGCCGAGGTGGAGGAGGAGTTGCTGCCCAACCGGCTCTGCACCTACCTCTTCGAACTCAGCCAGGTGTTCAATCGCTTCTACGACCAGGTGCCGGTGCTGAAGGCTGACCCGGTGGCCCGGGGTTCGCGTCTCGCCCTTTGCCGCCTCACCGCTGAAACCCTGAAGTTGGGGCTGGGATTGCTGGGTATTCCGACGTTGGAGCGGATGTGAACAGCGCCGATCAGCTCCTGGGCGAACCCTGGGCACCTGGCGCTGATCCGGTGGCCAGGGCTTGGTTCAGAGCTGGCCTAGCGGCGGCGCTGGCCCAGGCCGGAACCTAGCGTCGGGGGATGGAGAGCTCCGCAGTACCCCAGGCGGCCCAGCCGTGGCCCGATCCAGCCCAGCGGCCGCTGCCTGGAGCCGCTGCGGCGGTTCCGCCGGCCCGCCCGGAGGTGGAGGGCCTCAAGGCCTATAGCGCCCCGTTGGAGGGGAGGCGGGGTTTGCTGCGCCTGGATTTCAACGAGAACACGGTGGGGCCGAGCCCGAAGGTGGTGGAGGCGATCCGGGCGATCCCGCCCGACCACTACGCCATTTATCCGGAGTACGACGGGCTGCGGGAGGCGGTGGCCGCCTCTCTGGTGGCCGCAGCATCGCCCGGGGCCGTGCACCCTTCCCCTGGGGTGATCGTCGCCGCTGCGTCGCTGCGAACCCTGGGGCCCGGCCAGGTCGGCCTCTTCAACGGCGTCGATGCCGCCATCCATGCGGTGTTCCAGGCCTTCGGGGCCCCCGGCGATCGCCTGCTCACCACCAGCCCCACCTTCGGCTACTACACCCCTTGCGCCCAAATGCAGGGGATGGCGATCGAGGCGATCCCCTACCGCCTCCCGGATTTCGCCTTTCCGCTGGAGGAGATCGGCGCGGCCCTCTCGGGGGAGTCGGCGGCCGCTGCGGGCTGGTGCCCCCCCCGCTTGCTGCTGCTTTGCAACCCCAACAACCCCACCGGCACCCGACTGGCCCCGGAGCTGATCCTGGAGCTGGCGGCGGCGGCACCCCACACGCTGGTGGTGGTGGATGAGCTCTACGAGGCCTTCACCGGTGACAGCGTGTTGCCCCTGTTGCTCGGCGGCCCAGAGCTCCCGCCGACGGTCTCTGCCGCAGCGCCCGGTGGAGCCCCTGCCCACCGCGATCCCTTCGCGGCCTACCCCAACCTGCTGGTGCTGCGTTCCCTCTCCAAGACCGCCGGGATCGCCGGGTTGCGGATCGGTTTCGCCATCGGTGCGGCCGCCCTGGTGGATCGGGTCAGCCGGGTCACCGGCCCTTACGACATCAACAGCTTTGCGGTGACGGCCGCCTTCGCCGCCCTGGCCGACCAGCCCTACGTGGATGCCTATGTGGCCGAGGTGCTGCGGGGCCGCGATTGGCTCGTGGAGCGGCTGCGATCGGCCAGCGTGCGGCACCACGTGGCCGGCGGCAACTACCTGCTGATCTGGCCCTGCCGCCCCGCTGATCTGGTGGAAGCGGAGCTTCGGACCGCTGGGATCCTGGTGCGCTCGATGGCCGGCAAGGCCCTGATTGATGGCTCCCTGCGGGTGAGCCTGGGAACCCAGGAGCAGATGGAGCGGTTCTGGGCGGCATATAGGCAGATCGACCGACGAACGACGGCCTGAAGCAGCTAGGTTGGCACAGCAGGCTGCCGCAATTTTGCAGTGGTTTTCCGGCGAATTGTCTCACGGTTGCGCGGGCGTCTCTTGGGGCGCAGTCAGCGTTCGGGGCGTTATTTGTTGCGCCGGCTAGCGCTGCGATCTGTTGGCTGGGGCATGGCCTTGGCCTTCGTGAGCGTTGCACGGGCTCCAGCGGCGCGGGCCCTCAGCTTTTCCTTCACTTGTCAGGGCGATCTGAGCTGCAGCAGTTTCAATGCCAGTGTCCTGAACGGTTTCAACCAGGCGGCTAGCCGCTGGAGCAGCAGGCTGTTTGACAACACGACGATTAACCTGAGGATCGATTATGGCGATTTAGGCCTCATCGGTTCCAACCAGATCATTTTGGGCGGAGCGACACCGACCTCCGGTTTTCTGCCCTACAGCACCTTGCGCACCCTGTTGGCCCTGGATGCCAAGAGTGCTGCCGACGCAACGGCGGTGAGCTTTTTGCCAACATCAGCATCGCTGCCACTCCTGCTCAATTACACCGCTAATCATCCAAATGGCAGTGGCAATGTCACGGCCTATCTCGATAATGATGCCGATGCCAACAATGCTTTCGTCGATATCGCCTTTGCCAACGCCAAAGCGTTGGGCCTCAATGTTTCTTACAACCCTGCTTCCCCCTGGGATGCGCTGATTGAGTTCACCAATCGGGTGTCCTGGGATTTCGATCCTGCCGATGGCATCACCGCCGGTCAGCTTGATTTTGTTGGAGTCGCAACCCATGAGATCGGCCATGCATTGGGCTTCCTCAGTGGGGTTGATGTCTTGGATACCAACAGCCCATCCACGGCATGTCCGTCCTATTGCCAGGATAATCAGTTCAGCTACGTCACCCCGTTTGATCTGTTTCGCCGCTCCGATGCCAGCCGCGCCGCTTCCGCCAGCCTCGGGCAAACCGTGATCGACTGGACGGCGGGCACCACCGCCAAGTATTTCGCCATCGACGGAGGCAGCAGCACCGCCTTCCTGTCCACCGGCCGGATTCGTGGTGACGGTCGTCAGGCCAGCCACTGGAAGGATGGTGATCTGAGTGGCGTCACTCTCGGCATCATGGACCCCACTTTTTCGGCCGGGCAGTTGGGTGTGATCAGCTCGCTTGATCTGCTGGCCTTTGATGTGATCGGTTACGACACCAGCGCGCCCGTGCCGGCTCCCCTGCCACTCCTGGGTGCAGGGTCCGCCGTGGTGTGGAGCCGCCGTCTGCGTCGCCGGATCAGCCGTTGATGCGGCCTTCGGGATCAGACCCGGGTTCGGGCCGTGATCCCGGCTCCGGGATGCCCAACCAGGCTCCGTTCTTCGATCCTGATCAAGGGGCGGTGGATCCAGCCCTGGAGGCTGATCTCGCTGAGCTGGCCTGGGCCCTGGGCCGGGTCGGCTGGTTGCTGGCCCTGGTGGGACTGGTGGTGGCTGGACTGGCCCTCCTGCCTCTGCAGCCCTGGGATCGGACCTGGTGGCGCGGCCTGGCCGGAGTCCTGCTGCCGTCGGCCCCCTTGCCCTTGCTCGGCTTCAGCCTGGTCCACCTTGGGGCTTTCCTCGATCCCGCCGACCGGTTGCTGCAGCGCCGTCTGCGCCGGGTTCGCCGTGGAGCGGCCCTGCTGGCTGGGCTGTTTTTGCTGTTGGTTCCGCTTCAGCTCTGGACTGGCTGGTCGGTGGATCAACTCTCCTCAGGGGGCCGTGAGCGGGCTGAGCAGCAGCTGGGTCGGCGATTCCAGGCCCTGAGGAGTGCGGTGGCCACCTCGACCACCATCGCTGAATTGCGGGAGCGCTTGGCCCTGTTGCAGGGACCTTCGCTTGCTCCCGAGGTCGACACTTTGGCCCTGCCGGTGGTCAAGCGGCGCCTTCTCATGGCACTGGAGCGCAGTCAGCCCTTTGTGAAGGAGAGGGTGGCGGCGGAGTTCGGTGCGCGGACGCTGGCCAACCAGACCCTGGAGGTGGTGCGCATCGTGCTGCCTGCCCTGCTCTACGCCATCGCCTTCGCGACCCTCTCACCACTGGCGCCCTTGTCGATCGCTGTCACCTGGTGGCCTGCAGGCTTCCCCGGTGGTCTCCGCAGCCGCGCCCGCCTGCGCCGGGTGGAGGAGGTGGATGCCTATCTCAGCGACGCCGTCGACGGGGATTCTGGGCTCAACAATCCGGGCATTTCCCCCGGAGGACGGGATGGCGGAACATCCCCATAAGTTCGCCCTCTACCGGAGGGTCCTCAGCGCATGATTTCGATCACGGTGGCATCGCCAACCGGCGGCACCACGCTGAGGCTGGAGCCGACCCGGCGCACCGTGCTGCCGGCCATGGCGTCGAGGAAGGGCTGGGCACTGCCGAGGTCACAGCTGCTGGTGGGGCCGCCGGAGCGGTACTGCACCGGGATCACCCGGCGGGCCTGCAGCTGGCGCACCACCGCCGCCGCCTCCTGGCCGTCGTAGACCTTGGCGCCACCGCCGACGCCAATGATCAGCACGTCGGGGCGGCCAAGCAGCACCCGGTCTTCCGGCGCAATCGCTCCGGCGGTGCCGCCCAGATGGACGATGTCCAGGCCGCCCTGGCGCCAGCGCCAGAGGGTGGAAAGGCCAAAACGCTTGCCCCCTACCCGATCGTGGGGGGCGCCGATGCCTTCGATCGCCAGGCCTGCCACCCGGTAGGAGCCCGGCTTCACCAGGAAACGACCGGAGGCCACCGGGGCCCCTTCATCCTTGAGCTGGCTGCTGGCCAGGATCACATCGGCGCTGACCCGCGGCTCGGCCAGGCCGGCGGCGCAGCCCACCGCCATGAAGGGATTGAGCAGCACCCGGGCGCCGCCGCCGCTGATCAGTAGGGCGCTATGGCCGTAGCTGGTGATGGTCACGCCACCACCGGCGGCGCTGGCCGCCGGCAGAAGGGCCAGGCTGCTGGTGAGGGCGGCCAGGGCAAGGGCGCTACCCGTGCCGATCCGGCAGCGACCAACCAGGCCGGGGCTGCGGCCGAAACGTCCGGTGGGGAAGCGATTGGAGAGCATGGGGACTGGAACCATGGGGTGCGTTGGCCCCTCGGGCCCCGGCGGTGGCGCGAAGCTAGCAGCGTTCCGCCGGCAGGGCTTGGGGGCGGCTTGCATGGGCCGCGGCGATCGCCAGGAAGTTGGCCAGGAGCTGGTGGCCGTGCTGGGTGAGCACGCTTTCCGGGTGGAACTGCACCCCCTGGAGGTGGGGATGGTCGCGGTGGGCCAGACCCATGATCGTGCCGTCCTCTAGCCAGGCCGTGACCTCCAGGCAGGGGGGCAGGCTCTCGCGCTCGGCGATCAGGCTGTGATAACGGGTGGCGGTGAGGGGATCCGGCAGTCCGGCGAACACCCCCTTGCCACCGTGGTGGACCGGGGAGGTCTTGCCATGCATGAGTTCGTGGGCCCGAACCACCCGACCGCCGAACACCTGGGCCAGGCACTGGTGGCCCAGGCACACCCCCAGGATGGGAACGGTGGGGCCCAGCTGCCGCAGCACCTCAAGGCAAACGCCGGCCTGGTCTGGGTCGCCGGGCCCCGGGGAGATCAGGATCGCCGCCGGATCAAGGGCTCGAATCTCTTCCACGCTGAGGGCGTCGTTGCGTTCCACCCGCAGGTCGGCCGCCACGGGGTGCTCGGGCGCTAGCTCACCGAGGTACTGCACCAGGTTGAAGGTGAAGCTGTCGTAGTTGTCGAGAACCAGGAGCATGGGGCGGAGTGAGGAGCCGGCAGAAAAGAGGCGGAAGCGGGGCGCCGGAGCCTGGCTCAGAGGCCCAGCCGCACCAGCAGGGGCGGCACCAACAGCAGCAGGGCAATCATCATGGAGGAAAGGGCCGCCACCAGCACCGCTGCGGCGGCGCAGTCCTTGGCGATGCGGGCCAGGGGGTGGAACTGGCGGCCGATGGCCAGGTCCACCACGGCCTCGGTGGCGGTGTTGAGCAGTTCAAGCACCAGCACGGCCGCCACGGTGAGCACCAGCACCGCCAGGCGATCGAGGCTGAGCTGGAGCCAGAGCCCCAGCGCAAACACCACAGCTCCGGTGATCACATGGATCCGGAAGTTGCGTTGGCTGGCGATGGCGTAGGCCAGGCCCTGGGCGGCGTAGCGGAAGCTGGCTGGCAGGTCCCCGGCCACCTTCCAGGCCCCGGCCCGCAACCTTCGGCCCTTGCGGTGGACGTGGCTCACATCAGGTACCGGGGCCAACTCGGAGCTGCCTGCGGATAAAGGGTCGGGAACGCGCATCGATTCCCCGGAGCCAAGCCCTCTACTCCGCACCTTACTGCCATTTGCGGGTCAAATCAGCCGCCGGAAGAACCGAGGCCATGAGCTTGTCCTGCCAGGCAAGCATCACCGCCAGGCTGGCCTCGTCGGGATGGTCCCAGCCGAGCAGGTGCAGCAACCCGTGGCTGGCGAGGAAGAGAAGCTCCTCGGCGAGGCTGTGGTCGTGGTCCTCGGCCTGGCGGGCGGCGGTTTGCAGGGAGATCACGATGTCACCGAGCTCCAAGTCCGTTTCGGCACCCGCTGGCCCTGGCCCTGGGAGGGGCTGGACGGGCATTCCGTCTTCGCCCTCCTCCTGGGCGGCGAAGGCCAGCACGTCGGTGGGCTCGGGGCGCTGGCGCCACTGCCCATTGAGAGCCGTGATGGTGGCGTCATCGGTGAGCAGCAGGCCCAGGCTGTAGGCGCTGGCGTGGAGTTCGGCCGGCAGCTCCCCCGCCAGCTGGGCCAGCCATTGGCTGAGCAGGGGCTGCCAGAGGTCTTCGGCCGCGGCGCCGGTGTAAGCGCCGGCCCTGGCCAGCAGGTCGGCCAGCTCGGCCGGCAGGGGCTCGGCATCGCCGGATTCGATCCGCAAGGCCAGATCGAGCTCCGGGGCCGGGGGCTGCGGTTGGGCGGGCGGGGTTGGGCTCACTGGGGCAGCTGGGGCCGCCCCAGCCAGGCCAGGAACACCAGAAAGCCGGTGAGACCGAGGGCGGTGAGGCCGAAGTGCACCAGGCTCTGGCGGCCTTTACGCACCATGTTGCGCATCGCCAGCTTGATGAAGGCTGGGTTTTCGCTGCTGTCGGTGTCGGTGGCAGTGGCGTTGGGGTTGGGGTCTGGCGGTGGCTGGGTCATGGTGATCAGGCGTCCGGATCGGATCCCACCTCAACACCCTGACGCAGCAGGGCCTGGATGAAGGGATCCAGGTCGCCGTCCATCACCCTTTGCACTTCGGAGGTTTCGTGCTGGGTGCGCAGGTCCTTCACCATCTGGTAGGGGTGGAATACGTAGTTGCGGATCTGGTTGCCCCAGGCCGCCTCCACGATGTCGCCGCGGATGTCGGCGATTTCCGAGGCCCGCTGCTCCTGGGCGATCACCATCAGTTTGGCCATCAACAGGGCCATCGCCTTTTCCTTGTTTTGCAGCTGGGAGCGCTCCTGGGTGCAGCGCACCGCCAGGCCGGTGGGGATGTGGAGAATCCGCACGGCCGTCTCCACCTTGTTCACGTTCTGGCCGCCGGCGCCGCCGGAGCGGGAGGTGGTGACCTCCAGGTCCTTGTCGGGGATGTCGAGCTTCACCTCCTGCTCGAGTTTGGGCATCACTTCTACGC
>DAIQNM010000008.1:0-26963 GCA_036788375.1 Cyanobium sp. CTOTU6536
GCATGGATCTCTGCAGCCATCTGCCGCAGCTGGGCTTCGCTGACGGTGGCTCTTGGGGTTGTGGTCATGGTTGCTCTGCCATCTTCAGGATGCCTCGGCCAGCTCAGCCAGCACCAACTCCAGCTGCTTGGGCGCGTGCACCTGCTCGGCCAGGGCGAGGCGGCGCAGGTTTTCCAGGGCCTCGAAGTCGGAGGCGGCAGGGGCAGCGGCTTTCACCGGATCGAAGCCGGTGTAGCGGGCGGATAGGGGGAGCACTTCGAGCACGGCCTCCAGGGCTGTGAGGAAGACGGGGCTGTTGGCCAGGCCGTTGTCATCGAGCAGCTGCTTGGCGGCGTTGAGATCGATGCTGCGGGCGCGGTGGGCGCAGTGGTGGATGGCATCGATCCAGGATTTGGTGCCATCGGGGGCACCGAGCTTGCCCTTTGTTGCTCGGGTGAAGCTGTCCCAGAGGATGAGATCGCTGGCCTTCTTCTCGGCCAGTACGCCCACAACATCTCTATCGAGGTCGAGGCCGACAACGCGGGCCAGGCGCAGGGCTTCGTCGTAGGGGAACTGGGGCGCCTGGAAAGCATCCCAGGCGAGCACAAACCACTCGGTGAGGGGATCGAGCTGAGCGCGGCGCGATCCGGATGTGAGCTTCTCCATGCGCCAGGCCTTCACTTCACGGCGGGCAGCATCAAGTGCATCTTCCGGGCTCACCGAGTAGGGGTCGTCTTCTCCGAGCAGCTCTTCCAAGGTGAGCTGCGCACGGCCACGCTTCTTGGTTTTCTCTTCAATCGGCTTGGGCTGGCCGCGCTTGATGGGCCAGTGCATGGAGAACTCCTCCAGCGCCGGACCAAAGCAAGAGAGGTAGAGGTCCACGCCACGGATGCCACCCGCCTGGAATTCCTCGATGCGCCGACGCACAGCGGCCTTCACGCGTGGTTCGAGGTCTTCCCAGTACTGCACACCGTCTTCTGGTTTCTGATCGGGGCGCGGGCGGCAGACCAAAAAGATCGTGCTGTTGGCCGCCGATTTGTCTTTGATGTGGAGTGAGCCTTCGGCCTCCGTGTTGATGGGCCAGGAGGCGGTGATAGCAAAGCCGGCATCAATCAACCCTTTGGTAAGCGCATCCCAGGCACCTGTGGCCTTATGGGTGAACATCAATGTCATCACGCCGTCATCTTTGAGTACTCGGCGGCACTCGGCGAAGATCTCGGCCATCTTTTGCTGGTAGTCGAGACCAGCCAGAGCCTTAGCCCCCTTCTTGCCCTTGTGTAATGCAGGGTTAGCCACGGCTTCGTTCTCCTTGTCGGTGAGTGGCGCCATGAACAGCTCTGGGTAGAGCAAGCCAGCAGTGCGCTTGAGCCACACGTAGAAGAAGTCGCTCAACTCCGCATACATCACATTGTCGTAGTACGGCGGATCCATGACCACTGCATCCACGATGCCGGATTCAACGTGGGAGAGAGATTCCCCAGAACCGCAGCTAATAACCACAGGCGTTCGATGCGACGATTCGCCAGCGGAATGGCTGGCGGCAAAGAGAGGACCGGCACTTATTGAAGCCGCACCTCGCGGGCCGACCATCTCAACTAGCTCTTCAATACATTTACAAGAAGATGAGAAAGCCCAGTCATAACCGAGCCCTGTAACCAGAGGCGCCATTTCAGCGGTTGACCATTTAAATGCGAAGTCGTGACGATCAAAAACTGATCGCATTGTTTGTGCATAGACATTCCAGCTACTAAGTCTGGCGTTCCAATTGAGAAACTTATCCAAAGCCATTGCGACATAGCCCAACGCCGCGCGCTGCTGCTCGCTGAGCTCGCCACTCTTGGATGCCTCTTCCTCTACTAGCTCTCGGAATATCTCCACACTGCTGCAATGGCAGAGCAACTGACGTGGGGAAAACAGATCACGCCAAAAGTTCACGCCGTAAATTTTAGAGCGGTCGGCGTACATATCGCCATACTCCTCATTCGGCACTAGATCCAGTGCCTCCCACTCAGGCAGCTTTTCCGCCAGAGCGGCTTCGATAGCGAAGCTATTGTCATCTTCGTGGCGAGGAGCGCGGCAACCTCGCTCCCACTTCTCTTTCTTGGGCTTCCCTGTTTTGGTGTATTCGGTGGGTAGCCGGCGCTTGTACACCACACTAAAGAGCTGCTCACCCATGTCGCCGGCCTGGGCCTGGGCTTTCACCTGATAGCCGTCAATCACGCGGCCACAATCGGGAAAGGGACAGGTTGCATCGCCGTCCTTCACTGTGCCCTCGCTCTGTAGGCGGGCGCTGCCCACGATCTCGAAGCTGCACTGACGGCTGGCATCGCCAGGGCCATCACCCAGATGCGGCACCACCTTCACGCCGGTGCCATCCGGGGCTAGCTTCCAATTCGGCGAAAGGGGCACCTTACCTGCGCAATAGGGGCAGTGGATTGTGCGGGCCCAGAGGTAGGTGCAGTCGAACTCATCGGGTGCCTTGACTTGCGGGAAGTACGCCGCCAGTCGCTCCTCTAACCGCTGGCGAATTATGGGAACGAGACGCTGGTACTCTTCCAAGACCGCACCGCCGAATTTCGTCGGCCATTCATAGGTGGCTTTCTGCACCAATACAGCCACAGGATTGATGTCATTTGCATAAGTGATGCACCCCAGGCGAACAGCCTCGAAGGGAATTGCTCCACCACCAGCAGTTGGATCAAGTACCGCAGGGTGCTCAATACCCAACTTGCCCATTTCCTCCAGCATCCAGAATTCCTCCTTCTCACTGGGGCAATACTGGAAAGCGCGGTCGTAGCCATAGGGATTATCGATGCGGATCCCAGTTCTCTTGACCTTCTCCATGGCCTTCTTGGCTGCTACTGGGTCCCCGTGGATCCCCAGCATGTGCATGAAGGTCTTGCGGTCTGCATCAGCCGGCAGCAGCGAGGCCAGCACCGCCGCGCGGGATGCCACCAGCGGCCGCCGTGCCCACCACACATGCAGGCGATTCGGCGCAGGGAAAGGCGTCATCGGCGTCCGCTCGCGCACGCTCTCAATGCCCAGCTCAGCGATCGGCAGCCACTCCTCGATCAGGCGTTAGGTCATGAAGGGTCCTCCTGTGGAACGGGCGGCTTAGGAGGCGCCCAGTCATCGCCACGTATGCTTTTGCCCAAAGCCTGATAAGCCTCTAGAACTTCCAGATCGGCAAAATAAACCTCTCGCATGTCCGCCCAAGTGGGATGGATCCGAGGCGTGCCAGGGTGGCCTGAGTTCATGGGTTTGCTGCCAAGACGTGAGCGATCATTTGGCTGACCTCTTTGTTGGCATTCAGTGGAATCAGCTCCACTTCAGGGTGAGCCAGCGCAAAAACCCGAAACACTTCATCAGCAAAAGCCTGGCCGATCAGTGTTACACCCTTGAAGTCGAGCACCACGGTGCGGAACTTCTCAAAACGCACGATCAGCCGCTTGGCCTGGGACCTTGAGACCAGATTGTCATCGCCATATTGGGCCAGGCGAACCGGCACAACCGTCTTGGTGAAACCGAAGTCGTCGCCAGTGGTGTATTGCTTGAACACCTTGTTGATCGAGCGCGCCGTGTGATTTCCGAGTTCCATTCGAACCGTGGTGCCACCGCTTTCCTCCGCTTCGAGAATCCAGTCTTCCGGGGCCTTGGCCTGGTGATTGAAGTTCACCGAACCTGAGGTGATCGAGAACTGATCGAACATCCGTGAGCTGAAAAAGATCCCCTCGCCGGAATGGCGCTGTGGATCTGTGGTGAACTTGCCCTTGGCCAGCTCCAGCACCGCATGGCGTTCGTCCAATAGTCCCAGGGCCGCCTGAATTTTGCGGAAGATGCCGACACCGTCATCACGGATGATCACAACAGAACCGGCCGCCGTTTTGGTGAAATCCACCGTG
This sequence comes from Cyanobium sp. CTOTU6536, assembly GCA_036788375.1. Taxonomy (GTDB): domain Bacteria; phylum Cyanobacteriota; class Cyanobacteriia; order PCC-6307; family Cyanobiaceae; genus Cyanobium. The sequence goes on from DAIQNM010000008.1 coordinate 3,882, forward strand.
ATGGTGCTGGCCTGGGCGTGGTCCAGAGCATTGTTGAACATCTCGGTGAAGCCGTATTGCCAGATGTCCATCACATTGCTGGCCAGGGGCCTGAGCAGATCACGCACATCGCGCAGCCAGATGTCTCCCTCATCGCCGCAGCTGGCGACGGCAAATGACTGGCTCCAGGAGATGAGCTCAGCCAGCGCATAGGTTCGGCTGCGGGTCTTGCCCGATTCCACCAACGCTCCTTCTTCCAGCAGCCGCTTGATGTGGCGGTGAACGGCTTGGCGGGTGCAGTCGAATTTCTCGGCAGTGCGGCGCACGATGTCAGCGGGATGCTTGGCCACGTTGGCCACGATGAACGTGCGCACCGCTTCGCCTCGATCGCGGATCGCCGGCACAGTCCACCCCAGCAGCAGCCCTCATTGTCAATCTTGAGCGGCGGCATTGTCAACACCATTGTCAACTTGCGCTCAGCAGCAGTCGCAGCGCCGCCAGTACCCGTCTGGGGTTTCTGCGGTGCATCGCCATGCCTAACCAGTAGGCCGCTTCCTCGCGCGCCATGGCATCGATGCCACGGGCACAGTTCTCGATCGCGGCGACGTTGCGCATCGGCGCCAGCAACTTGAACAGCAGGCCCATCGCCAGGGCCAGATCCTCCGAGAGGGAATCACGGCGGGCCTCGCCCTTCTTGAGCTTGGCCAGGCTCACCTGCTCGGCCTTGAGGCGTCGCAGCACAGCCCCCTCGACCAGCAGAAGCTTGTGGCCGCCCAGGCCGGCCACTCGCCGGGGTTCCTTCAGCTCGGGAGTTGCGGTGCTGGGAACCTGCCACACCTCCAGCTCTAGATCGCTGGGACCGCGCTGCCTGCTGCGCAGTTCGTAGGCCGGCCGGCCTGAGGCGATGGCCTGGGTCATGGCTGCCCCTCTGCTGCTGCGGTGAGCTCCAGGCGGATCGTGGCGGTCTGGGCGCTGAGGCCTGCCCGGGTGAGGCGCACGATCCAGCCCTCGCCGTTGTCGTCCCAGCGCATGGGGGGCTGATAGATGAGTTGGTAGGTGATGTCGAGCGACTTCTCGCCGCCGCGCCGCCACTGGCCCTCGATGAAGCCCCGCAGGTGCGAGGCCTCCTCCGGTGTGCCGTTGAAGTCGAAGCTCCATTCGGCGCTGCCGTCGCCGCTGCTCCAGCCCCCTTCCATCATCTCGACGCGCACCGTGGCTCCAGGCTCGGCCTTGAGCAGGGCCATCGGCAGGAAGCCATCGCCACTGTTCATCCGCCAGGTGAGGCTCTTGATCCTCTTGCCCGAGCTGCTCACCTGCTGGGCGAGCTGCACGAGGGCTGTCTTCACGTTGTCGGTGCGCTCGATCACCCCAGGCACTGCCGTTTGCGCGACGCCTGCTCCACCACCGCTGGTGCTTGTGCTGGTGGAGCCAAGTCCGACTTGAACAGCTGTTCCTGTTTCTCCCCCTCCGGCTACCTGAATTGTTCCAGCACCACCACCAAGCTCTGTTGGTCGATCCAATTCTTCATTGGATGAAGCTGAGGTTTTCGACGGCCAGACGCTCATCTCCAGCGCCTTGTCCATTGTGAAGATCTTGGCGTCCTCACTGATCGAGAGCGTGCCCGGCGGCAAGTTCTGCCCTTCGAGGCGATCACCTTCCTTGTAGACAAATAGGCCCTGATCCAGCCCCATGCGTAGGCACTTCTTGAGCACCTCATCCCCCAGCAGGATCGGCAGGGCCGGATCGCGGTAGTAATCGTTGCGCAGATCACGCGTGCTCATTACCCCCATGCGCTTCAGGGGTGTCTTGTCGGCCATGTAATTCGGGGCCGGCGGCGCATCTTCCGCTAGCACCAGCTCGCGGGCTTCCCGCAGCACCCGCTCCACTTGCCTCTGGCCCACGCCGGGCTCACTGCTGGCACTGGTGACGGTGATGGCGGCATGGGTGAGGGGCACCTCGGGCCATTGGCCCCGCTCGGGATAGAACACATGTCGGTAGCACTGCTGCACCGCTAGAGCGAAACCCTGCTGCGCCTGGCCGTAGCGCTCCTTCACCTGATCCTGCTGGTGGCTCTGGAGGCTGGCGAACAGATCGCCCTGCTGCATCTGCTGCAGCGCCAGGTAGGTGCGGGCCTTGCGCAGCATGTCGTCCACCTGCAGGGCATCGGCGCAGACGAACACGAGGTTGTTGCGGTTCAGGCGCACGTTGGCGTTGTCGCCCTTCTCCTTGAACAGCCGCACCACCAGCTCCGGCAGGTGGATATTCGTCTGCTCCACGGTGTGGCCTTCCCAATGGATCACCGCCAGGTAGGGGCCATCCGTGTCGTCGGGAATGTCCGCCGGGCTGGACGGGAACAGCACAGGCTCCAGCCGTTGCTTGGCGAAGATCGTGCCGATGCGACGGTTCAGTTCTTCGCGGACGCTCTCTAGATCGAACAGCTGCTCACGCTTCCTCACCATCTGGTTGAGGTTGGCGTCGGTGAGGAAGCGCAGCTTGCTGATGCCGCTGTCGTCGAGATACTCCGACTCTTCCTGCAGGAGGCGCACCGCCTTGTCGACAAAGGCCGGGTCCACCGCCGGGGCATAGAGGCTGTAGTTCAGCTCCAGGCGGCTGAGGCCCTTGAGCGGTTCGTTGAAGGCCAGGGAGTGGAACAGCACCGTGCGCGCTGCCATCGATCCGTAGGGTTCCATCCCCGAGAATGCCTGAGAATCCAGCCGCTGAGCCAGCGCCCTGCCTCCTTCGGCCGGCGTGGTGGACACATCCGCGCGGATCGCCGGGATGAAGGCTTGCAGCCCCAGCTTGGTGGAAAGCTCCAGGCGAATCCGCTCGTTGCCTGGATCAATGTGGTGGAGGTGGACGGCCGTGACGCCCCGTGGCTGCTCACGCCAGAGCTGGCCCACCGTCTGCGCCAGCAGCCGCAACATGCCCCGCACCCGCTGGAAGTTCTCCAGGGTGGAGGTCTTTTGCATCAGGGTTTCGATCAGCTCCGGATGGAGCGGATAGCCCTTGCGCAGATTGGCTGCGCGGTCATCGCTCTGACCCACCGGCGGTAGGGCCTCGGCGTTGCGGCTCCAGATCTCCTGATAGGCCTGCACCACCTCCTCCACCCGGCTGCGGTCGATCGATTCGAACAGGCGCCGTGTCAACACCTGCACCGTTTCGTCTTCGCTGGTGGGGGTGAGGGCCGTGATCTGCCGGCCTGTGACCGACTGCAGTTCGGCAAAGATCCGATCGATCCGCTGGTTTTCCTCCCCATAGGCATCCTCCGACTGGCCGCCCTTGCCCAGCGCCAGGGTGAACACCAGCACCGCCTGGGGGGAGGAGTTCACCGCCTTGATCAGGTCGGTGAGGAAAGGGGTGAGCTGCTCAGCCGCCTGGCCGGCAGCGGGGCCCTTGATCTTGCGGAGGTAGATCGAGAGCTCATCGATCAGGATCAGGACCGGCCGTTCGCCGATCAATTCCCGCAGGGTTTCTGCGCCAGGGGGCGCAGCTCCTAAGCGGTCGCTGTTGCGGATGCGCTCATAGCCCGCAGGCCCAGCCAGCTGCACCGCCAGCTCCCCCCAAGGGGTGAAGGCCAGGATGTCGCCCTCCATCCTCCGGCCACTCATTGGGTCGGCGTTCTCCCCGTCCCAGGCGGCCACAGTGACCTTCTGACTGGGTAGCCGGGCTGGATCGATGAACTCCGCCAGGTTGGGGATCTGATCGGCGGCCGTCAGGATGTGGTTCAGGCCGATCAGGGCGTGCGTCTTGCCACCGCCGTAGCTGGTGTCGAGCCGCAGGATGCTGCCCAGCTGGCTGCCGGCGCTGGTGAGCCGGTCCACAACCGCCAGGAACAGGTCGCGCAGACCCCTGGTGGGGTGGGTGTTTGCGAAGAACAGGGCTGGGTTCTTGTAGAGCTCCGGTGCCGTGCCCTTCAGCACCTGGCTGAGGTCGGCCGCAAAGTCCTCGTCTCGGATTCGCCCTTCCAGCACGTCGGCCCGGGGCCGGCAGAGCTCGTAGATGGTGGGAGGGCTCATGGGTGATCAGCGGGGCGCCCTATGGCTGGGCGTGCTGTGGCTACACCCATCTTCTACCTCAGTAGCGCAGCATTGTGGTTCAAATCGCAGACCAGCTCTCGAAAGAGGAGAGCTATGCAGCAACTGCATCATTGCAACGGTGCGCACCCTGGCTGCCATCATGGCAGGGTTCCACCCCCGCCAGTCAGTGAGCCCACGGCATCGGCAAGAGCTCCTTCCCTGTCTGGCCTTTCGCAGCAATAGCCCGGCGTCCGAGCGGAAAGACACTGGATCGGAGCAGGGTGTTCCTTGATGCCCGCGAATCGCAGGCGGCTATGATTTTTTGGGGTGAATGATTCCAGCAATGGTTGTTCAAGCCCCTCCACCCCCCCTGCTGCCATGTCCGCTCTCGGCGGGTTGGGAGAAGGTGGCCGAGGTGCGTCTGCCGAGGCTTGATGGCGCTGGACAACCCTCTGGAGGCTTCTCCGCGGCCACCTATCGCGCCGAGCGGGATGAGCTCTGGCTGCTGAGTGACGCACCCGTGGGCCAATTGGTCGGATGGAGCGGGCTCGGCAAGCTCGGCAAGTCGCCGCTCCGTCCGCTGGGGGTGGTGAGTCTGCGCAGTGGTGTGGGCGCCACCCTGCCGGAGAGCATCGATGGAGAGGGCCTGGTATTGAAGGGGGAGCGGGCCTGGGTGGTGAGCGAGGGCCGTCGCATCCCGGAGCGCCCCCCCCCAGTTGCTGCGCTTCGACCGTCGCAGCGGCGAGCTGGAGCTGGCTCTTCCCATGCCTGCCGCGTAGCAGCCAGCTCCAGGTCGGGGACTCGACTCCAACAGGGGTCCAGAGTCCCTCACCCTGTTGCAGCGGCAGGGCAAGCCAGCGGTGCTGCTGATGGCGGCCGAATCCGCCCTGCTCCAGGATCCCCCTGGCCAGGTTCGTGTCCTGGGCTGGACCCTCGGCACCAGCATGGAGTCACCGGCCGGCGACCCCACACCACTGCAACCTCTGCGACTCCCCCAGGGTGATGGCTGGGGCCTCACCGACCTGCTGGCCCTGCCCGAGGCCCCCCTTGAGGTACCCCTGCTCGGGCTGCAAAGACGATTCCAGGCGCCGGATCAATGGAGCAATCGCCTTGTTCTTTACCCTTTGCCCAAGCCGATCACTGCGGCAGGGAATGCTGCCCCACTGACCCCCCTGATGTCCTGGGACCTCGAGGCCCTGGGCCTGACGCCGGACAATTGGGAAGCCATCACGCCTGGTCCTCCCCTTGAGGATGGGCGCCCCACCCTGCTGCTCGCCGCTGACGACAACTTCAGCCCATTACAGGACAACCACTTGGTCCAGTTGGCGCCCCGCCGCACTGCCGCTTGCAGGCCATGGGGCGTGACGCAACCGATCAGCGAATCTGTTGAACCGGCCCAAGTGCCGCGATAGGGATCCTTCTTCAGTTGCGTATACGGCTTCTCCTTGAGGTTCACCCGCTGGATCAGACGGTTCACGAACCGGACGGCTGGGGAAATCGAAAGACATGTGCCGCTGCTTTCCGCAATCAACCGCTCATGATTGGGTTGTGGCCAGCCGCTAGAGACCGAGGATTACTGACCATGAGTTCTCTAGAGCACCCACGCTTCGCCTAAAACCAGCCAGACTTCGCTTATCTCTATGCGAAAGCAGCACCCCATGGCCAAGCACTTCATTGCCTTTTGGAATCTTGAAAATCTCTTCGCACCTCAGGATTTCGAGGATCGCCCAGAGTGGTTGGCCAAGCGCTTAGCTGCAGACCTCAAAGGCTGGACGGCTGAGTTATTGGATCAAAAGATAACTCAGCTTGCCTCCATTATCTCTCAGATGAACAGCGGAAAGGGCCCTGATATCCTTGGAGTCTGCGAAGTAGAGAACCGTTTTGTTCTGGATGCCTTAGCTGGCAAGCTTAATGAAAAGCTGGTTGGTCGGCAATACATCCCAGTTCACGCTGATTCAAATCAAGATCAGCGTGGTATCGATACCGCATTCCTGTATGACAAACAGGAATACGGGCATGATCCTGCAACATTGTTCAATTACTTCGTGATTCGACGTACGGGCACACGGGATATCACCCAAGCCACTTTCACAACCAAAGCCGGCCAACCTTTGGTGCTGCTCTGCAACCACTGGCCATCACGGAGTGGCGGAAGTTATGAAAGCCAGGGTTACCGGATGACAGCCGGGGAAACTCTATCCTACTTCCACAGTCGTATTCGGGAAGAACTGGGAGAAAACATTCCAATCCTTGCGATGGGTGATTTCAATGATGATCCCTTTAGTGATTCGCTTGTTCTTCATGCCGAAGCCACAAGGGAGCGAGGTGATGTAGAGCGCACTGAGACTGTCCCCCGTTTTTACAACCTCGCCTGGCGATACCTTCAGCAAGAGGGAATCGATCGCAAAGGAAAGCAAAAATTATTGAATGGCACTCTGTATTTCAATGGAAATGGCAACGTTTTTGATCAATTGCTAGCCTCAAAAGGCCTTTTGATTTCCTCCAGTCCATTACGAGTTAAAGAAGAAACAGCTCGCATAGAGTTGTTCCCTGAAATGGTTGATAACAGGCTCAGTGAAGGTCCGATCCGATTTGGGCTGCCAAAAGGAGACGTTCAGAAGAATGTCAACACGAAAGGATACAGCGATCATTTCCCAGTATCCGTCGAACTTGAGGAAGATCTAGTTTGAGAAGCTCCTGGTTAAGAGGTAGGTTCAATCCTCCTCGTCGGCCCCACCCGCCGGCAGCTAAGTGCATACCGTTGGCTTCCAGCAGCGCCTCATACAAGGCGATGTCGTTCAGCCGCTCCATGCCGTTCTTTTTTGTGCTGACATAGCCGGCGGAACGAGCCAGATCGGATTTCGAGACATCAACTAATTCCTTGACCTGAGGCGAGCAATTTGGTTCCGATGAGCATGGTGAATGGCTTTGGATGATGGACTAACTCGAATGACCAACTGTCATTCTGCCAGGTCTGCCGCGAGGGCCAGAAGCCACCATTTGCCAGCAATGACGAGTATGTCAAAGGGCCGAGGCCCATGGATCAAACCTCTGCCAGATCATTGTAATTCTCCTTTTCTCTTCTGACCAAGGCCGCAGTAGACGCAGAGGTTTGGTTAAGCCATGTCCATCACCTTGCGACATAGGGCAAGGCTTTCTACCGCGACAGCAACACTGCTCTGATCTACGCGACCAAAGATGTCGCCCTGGCGCTTCTCCGCCACCGCCTGCTCAAACCAGCCGGCCGCCTCTGGCCACTGCCCCTGCTGGTAGGCGCACATTCCCAGCTCATGCAGGCTCACCCCAAGGATCTGGTGGTCCACCTGCCCGTGCAGGTCGCCCTGGCGGGCCTCCGCCACCGCCTGCTCATACCAGCCGGCCGCCGCGAGCCACTGCCCCTGCTGATAGGGGCAGTTTCCCAGCTGATGAAGGCTCGCCCCAAGGCTTCGGTGGTCCACCCGCCCGTGCAGGTCGCCCTGGCGCTTCTCCGCCACCGCCTGCTCATACCAGCCGGCCGCCGCGAGCCATTCCCCCTGCTGGTAGGCGCAGTTGCCCAGCTGATGCAGGTTCTCGCCCAGGGCCACGTGGTCGATCTCCTCTGCATGGCGGATCTGGGCAGAGGCCGCCTCAAACCAGTGGCGCGCCTCTGCAAACTGCCGATTGACGTAGAGCGCTTCCCCGATGTGATGGCACCCGTCTGCTCTCGGTCTATCGGGTTGCTGCCGCCAGAAGTCCCAGCCCAGCTGGTGGCACTGCAGAGCCGCCAGCGCCTCCCCATCGGCGGGTGCCTCCTCCAAACGTTTGGCCGCCTTTCCCAGGGCCGCCGCCACCGCTGGCGCCAGATGCTCCGCGCCGATACCCGCCAGCCGCTCCGGAGACTGGGCCTCTACAAACCTCACCAGCAGCTGGTGCATCGTCAACCGCCCTTCCCCCTGCAGCAGGTACCGGTCACGGCAGGCATCCACCGCGATACTCACCACCGCTTCACCTTGGAAGCTTTCTGCCAACGCCGCCAACAGCTCGGCTTCCACCAGGGAGTTGGGGTTGAACCAGCGGCCGGCCGCCTGCAGCAGCAGCCTTGCGGCGGGCTCCAGGGCCTGCCAGACGATCGAGAAGCTATCGATCCCCTCGTTGCTCAACTGCACCAGTTGGCCTTCACTCAGCCGGCCGTGGCGAGACTTGCGGGCCAGGGTGCGGGCGTTGGGCAGCAGGTGCACCGGCAGGCCGCCGAGCTCAGCGATCACCCTTTCACCCACCTGCTCCGCCACCGCCTTACCAGCCACGCTTTCGAGTACCGCCAGGGCCGTAGGGGGATCCAGCCGCTGCAGCCCCTCGGGTCGCCACACCTCCACCAGCGGCGGCCCCCAGTCCCGCGAGGTGGAGCTGAGCAGCACATGGGCCTGGCCAGCGGGAGGCAGGAAGGGCTGCACCTGCGCTTCGTGGCTGGCGTTGTCGAACAGCAGCAACACCTTCTCCTTCGCCAGGTGCTGGAGCACCTCAAGTGCCTGCTCCTCCAGGGGGCCCTCCAGCCACGCCATCTGCCAGCACTGACGGCCGAGGTTGGCAAGCTCCGACGCCAGGTTCAAGCGGCAATCGATCCAGTAGCGGCCGGCGGGATAGCGGGCTTCATGGCGCCGGCCGTATTCCCGCAGCAGCTCGCTCTTGCCCACTCCCGATTCGCCGTGCACCACCAGCCGGCGGTTGTTGCCCGGCTGGCCCAGGCGTGCATCCAGCTCCGCCAGCTCCTGCTCCCGGCCCATCACGCCCACCCCCTGGGGTGGCGGGGCGATGGTGGAGAGGATCCGCAGGCGCTTGGGTTCGCTGGCGGGGTAGACGTAGTTGATCGTCTGGGCGTGGGTGATCAAATCGTTGTGAACCACCGCACCGCCCGAGGCCAGCGTCAGATTTCCCCCGGCGCTGGTCTGCTGGAGGGATTGGTTGTCGTTGCCGCTCACCGCCTGGCCGGCGATTGGCGCCCCTGGCGCCGGCGGCAAGGGTTCCGGTGCTGGTGATCCTTTTGAGGCCGGCTCTGGTTTCAGGCCCAGTCTCTCCCGCCAGGCCTTGAGGTTCGTCTGAAAGGGTTCCCCCAGAAGGAACATCGCCCCCATAACCCCGCCTGCGCTCAACAGCCAAGCCGGGGCCCCGAGTTCGCGGGCGAAGGCGAGCAACGGGTTGGTGTCCTTGCCTCCCTGGGCGGCCGGAGGGCTGGCGGCGGGAGAGGGGATCGCGTTGCACGCAATGCACCGCCAGCAACTCGCGCACCTCGTCGTAGACCTGCTCGCTGGGAAAGCGCCGCTCGAAGGCCTGGAGATAGAAATCGTCCATGCCGGCGGGCAGCGCTTCGAGGTCGGCGCGATCGCGCAGCGGCAGGGCTTCTGATGCCAGCTCGTTGAGCACGAAGGCGGCGTAGAGAAACTTGCCGCCGCTCGATTCGCCGTGCACCACCAGCCGACGGAATCGGGCAGGCGCAGATCGGCGGGGATACGCACGGCCTGGCTGTTGAACCTTGCTCATGGCTCCAGGACCTCCACCAGGCACCGCAGCCCCGGTGCCCTGGCGAGGCGGGCATCGGCAGTCAGCAGGGGCGCATTGAGCTGCTCGGCCAGGGCCACGTAGAGGGCGTCGTAGGCGGAGAGGTTGGTGCGCAGCTCCCAGGCCCGGGGCCAGAGGAAGCGGCTTGGGTGGCGGCGCAGGCCCAGTCGGTTGGCGGTGACCAGCGCCTGCAGGGCATGACCTTCCCGCAGTTTGTCGGCCAGAACCAGCCTTCGCAGCACCGAAAGCAGCTCGGCATCGATCAGCTCCGGAGCCTGCAGGTTGTCGCTCGCCAGTCGGATCCGCGCAGGGCCAGCCACCAGGAGGGCATCGACCAGCACCGAGGCATCAATCACCAGCATCAGCGGTCGGCGCGGCTCTCGGCCAGGGCTTCGAGGATGCTGGCGCGCTCGATCGGCAGGGAGGGCAGGGCGTTCAGCAGCTCGGCGTTGTCGGCGCGCCGGGCGGATTCGGTGAGCTCCTGCAGGGCGAAGGTGCTCAAGGGCAGGCCCGCCTGGGCGGCGAGCTTCTCCAGCCCTGCGGCCACGTCGTCGGGCACGTGGCGGATGTAGAGGGTGCGCATCGTGAAAGGCTGCTTGCTGATTGCTAGCAGCTTAGTTCGAAAGGGCAGCATCGATCTGCGGCCACCGCTTCACCTCACGCAAGCTGCGCCCCTGGGCGTTCCATTCGATCCAGCCATTGGCAGCGCAGGGCCAGCACCGCCCCCAGCCAAGGCACCTAAGCTGTTGTACGAACCGTTGCACGCGCGGCGCCATGGTGATCGGTGTGCGAATGGAGCCCGAGTTGGAGCGCAGGCTCGACCAGTTGGCCCATCAACTGGGCAAGAGCCGCAGTGCCTGCATCCGCGAGGCCATCAGCCAGTACCTGCTCCGATACGGCGACGTTGGGGAAGCCCGCCGCCAGTCGCAACTCCTGGCTGAGCTGGAGGCCCCGAACTGGAGCGAGCGGGTGCCGGACTGGAGCGACTGGACCGCATGACAGAAGCTGCGGCAGCGCTGAGAGCGGCCCTGCGCCGAGGAACGGTGGTGACCGTCGCCAGTGCTGGGGTGTATTCCGGCAAGCCACGGCCAGCGGTGGTGGTGCAGGCCGACCGCTGGCTGCAGGCCCATCCCAGCGTCACGCTGTGTGCTGTCACCAGCACCCTGATCGAGGCCCCGCTGGTGCGGATTGCGGTGACTCCCTCGCCACGCAATGGCCTGCAGAAACCGTCGCAGTTGATGGTGGACAAGCTGTTCAGCGTGCCGATCCAGGCGCTGGGGGCCGTGGTGGGGCAGCTGGAGCCCCAGCTGCTGATCGAGCTGGATCTGGCCCTGAGGGACTGGCTGGACTTGTCCTGATCGCCCCTCAGTCGCTCAGCCGAACCCTCCGTATCCACGACGGGGTGCTGCTCATGCAGCCACGGCCTCGGGCACCAAGCCACGCACATCGATCTGGCCGGTGACGGCGGCGGAGATCAGGGCGGAGCGGCAAGCACCCAGCCAAGACACCCTAGAATTTTTGGTGTGAGCAATCTCCAAGCCCTCGAAGCTGCTGTAGCGCAGCTGGATTCAAGCGAACGCGCTCAGTTCCGTGCATGGTTCGAGCGTTTTGACGCTGCCGATTGGGATCGGCAGTTGGAGCAGGATGTCGGGAAGGGTGCGCTGGATTGGTTGGCCGACGAAGCCCTGGCTGATCTTGCTGCCGGTCGGTGCCGCGAGCGGTGAAGCATCAGGCGAGTCCACGGTTCTGGCGCTGCTACGGCGGTTTGCCAGCAGCCGTGCAGGCTCAGGCTGATCGTGCATATGCGCAGCTCCGGGATGATCCTCGCCACCCCTCCCTGCACCTCAAACGGATCGGGCGGTTCTGGTCGGTGAGAGTCGGATTGCGCCACAGGGCCCTCGCGATCGAGGCAAGCGAAGACACTCTGCTCTGGGTCTAGATTGGTACCCATTCGGAGTATGACCAGCTTCTGCAGCGTGCATGACTGGGTGAGCGGCGCTGCGAATACCGTGGGGTTGCTGCTCATGCAGCCTCGACCTCGGGCACCAGCCCACGAACATCGATCTGGCCGGTGACGGCGGCGGAGATCAGGGCGGAGCCCCGTTCTTGGAGCAACGCTATGGCTTTGAGCGTATCTGCACTCATCGCTTCAAGCTTGGCAGTTGCTTCGACCACCTCATCGACGATTTCGCCCTGCTCTTTGATTGGGGGGACAGGTGTTGCCAGTGTCTTCACGTCAGGCATGCCAATGGTTTTGAGGGTGGCTCCAAACGTCAACCGCTCAAGCTCCTGAGTCATTGACTTAAGCCTTAACAGCAAGTATTCAGGGAGCATTTCTTCCCCGCATACCCATGCAATGAAGTGCTGAGAGACAGCCATCTCTCTCGTCGTGATTGCACAGCGCCCTATTGTTGCGTCCCGAGAAAACACAACAACTCTCGCCGGCAGAATCCTTGCGGATGAATTCTGAACCCCAAGCTGGTTGACGTAAAAAGCGGTTTCAGATATGTAGTCATTATCCTTAAGGAAGCCGGTGTCATTTAATGACACCCAGGGAATATTGCAATCAATCCAGTAAGCCTCGACTTTGCGGTCTGGAGTATGACCGCTTTCCATTCGCGCCGTGTGTTTTATCTTCTTGACCTCCCAATGCTCCGGCACCTCCCCCAGCCACTCCACACGCGAATCCTTCATCGGCGCGTCCGGATTCAGCCCCTTGGTCACGGCATGGGAGATCACGGCCTGGCGCTTCTCCTGAAGCAGCTCGATCAGGCGCTGCTGCTCGGCGATCAGGGCGTCGATCTTGGCGGTTTCGTGGTCGAGGAAGGTGGCTATTGCCAGCTGCTCTTCAATAGTAGGCCTGGTCATGACTAGCCTTGGAATATCGTCCATGCTGATATTTTTCTGGGTATTCGATGTACAGAGAATATCAATCTGCGCCTGTGAACTCGCGGACTTCAGGGCTTGCTCATAGAACGAGGGACTTGAGAGTTGACTGTCAACTCGAATAAGCGCCAAAGGCGACCAGATGCTGAACGTGAAATCAATCTTGACCCTGGCAATCTTGCCAGTCGAAGCCGCTTTTCCCATCAAAATGTCATCTCTTACTGGCTGCGCTTTTCTACTGAATTCCTCATGGTCTTTTTCTGAAATGAAGCGACAACCGTCGAATCTGAGCTCACCGTCTTGAATCCCGTCCACAGAAAGGAAAGGGACACCTTCATCAATGAACTCAGGAGTTGTATGTGGCCCATCAGTGATGCGACACTGAAGCACATTCTTAAGCCGAATAATGCTCCAATGCTCCGGCACCTCCCCCAGCCATTCCACACCGCTGGGCTTGTAGGTCGGGTAACGGGGAAAGCTCATGGTTGATCCTCTGGTCGGCCATCCGCCTGCAACAACTGCAAGACGAGGCCCTGCTGCTCAAACTGCCGAAAATCCTGGTCGAGGCTGATCAAGGGAAGGCCGGCGGCGATCGCGAAAGCAGCCAGGTAGGCATCCATCCAGCGTTTTGGGGCGGCCTGCTCGATTGCACCCAGCTGGCACCAGTGGCGCCCCAGCTCTGGCGGTTCATCGATCACATCCACCTGCGGCAGCGCCAGGAACGTCTGCAGGGCGGCCCAGGCATCGCCGTTGGTCGCCTTCGGCACGTCATAGGCCGCTGTGATCACCGGCGTGGAGGCCAGGCGCAGAAAACTCTGCTGGGTGGCGCGGCACCACAACGCCGGTTGCTCAGCACTGGCCGTGCGCAGCACCCCGCGGGCGACAGCGTGTGACGGATGCTCGGCAAAGGCTGCGGCCAGCCACACATTGCTGTCAAGCAGGCAGGCCGGCACGCTGTCGGTCCTCCTGGTTCAAGGCGTCCTGCTCCAGCCGCAATGCTGTGGCCAGATCAATGGAATGCCGCTTGAGCTGGGGGTCAGGGCGAAACAACGGCAGACCTTCCTCGTCCACCTCCAGCACTCCGCTGTTGGTGGTGTGCGGCAGGGCGGCAGGGCCATGCAGACCCTGGCGGATGTAGTCGGCCATCAGCTCCTTGATCGGCCGCCCCTGTTGCAGGGCCCGCTGTTTCACCTGTCGCATCAGGTGATCCGGGAGGTCAAGCGTCGTTTTCATCGCACCTCCAGCCTGGGAAACCAGTTTACTGGCTTGCTGGGCATGGGCAGGGTGGTCGCCTGGATGGTGCCGCCGACCAGGGGCTGCAACTCAGTCTTCACCGCTTGCCTCCAAGGCCCTGTCGAGCTCGGCGCCCTGAAGGATGCGCAACTCGCCATCAATCTGCACGGCAATGCCGGTGCCAGTCTGATGAGCCAGCTCCCGGGCCCGCTGGCCAGCGCGCAGCAGGGCAGCGGAAACCCGATCGAGATCGGGATCATTGAGTTGGCTTGTAAAACCCAGGCTCATCGGTTGATCCCCTCTGCAAGCAGGACAGGCGCATCGCCTCCATTATCGATCAACTGCCAACCGTCGACGGCTGAGCGGTAGTGCTGATCAAAATTCGCCAGACCTGCGGTGAATCGTCGCTGGATCACGGGTTCAGGAATGGAATGGCCTCCTTGCAAAGCTGATGCCTTGAGCCCCGCAGCGATCAATCTCCTCCAGCATCAATCGCCCCGCCCGCCGAGCGGCCAGTTCCGGCGCAAACGGTGAGAGGCCGGCAGCGATCAGATCAGCATTGATAAAGGTGGTGATGCCTACTTCAACAGGCAGGTACTCGCGGGCGAACGTGGTTTTGCCAGCACCATTCGGCCCGGCGATAATGATGATGCGTTTTTCATTGCTGCACCGCTCAGCCACTCAATCCCCCAATCATCTCCAGGATCCCATCCGTCACCTGCTTCAGCTCGGCATCGATCACATCCAAGGGCCGGGGTGGGGTGAACACATAGAAGTGGCGGTTGAAGGGGATCTCGTAGCCCACTTTTGTTTTCTCGTGGTCGATCCAGGCATCGCTCACGTGGGGCAGCACCTCCCGCTCGAAGTAGGTTTGTACGTCTTCTGAGAGCGGCACGTTTTCGGTGTCGCGCAGGCTGGCATCGGCCTGGGGTTGGCCCTTGGCTTTGCCGCGCTGGCCCAGCACCTCATCGCCCGCTTCATCGCGCAGGGGGCGCTCCACCGTGATGGTGCGGTAGCCGAAGTCTTCGGTGCGGAAGATGCGGCTGATTGGTTTGCCGCCTTGTTCGGCCTCTTCGAAGTTGCCGAACAGGCGGGTGATCTCTGCGATGTGTTCCGGGCTCAATTCCTTGCGCTTGCTGCCCAGGCTCTTGCGCATCTTCTGCCAGAAACTGGAGGCATCGATCAGTTGCACCTTGCCCTTGCGCTCAGCGGGCTTGCGGTTGCTGAGGATCCAGATGTAGGTGCTGATGCCGGTGTTGTAGAACATATCGGTGGGCAGGCCAATGATCCCCTCCACCAGATCGTTTTCCAGCACATAGCGGCGGATCTCGCTTTCGCCGGATCCCGCTCCACCCGTGAACAGGGGCGAGCCATTCAGCACAATTCCGAAGCGGCTGCCGCCCTCTAGGGCCGGGCGCATCTTGCTGATCAGGTGCAGCAGAAACAGCAGCGAGCCATCGCTCACCCGCGGCAATCCCGGCCCGAAGCGGCCCGCATAGCCCAGCTGCTCGGCTTCCTTCTGCACCTCCTTCTGGCTCTTCTTCCACTCCACCTCAAAGGGAGGGTTGGAGAGCATGTAGTCGTATTTCTGATCGCCCAGCTGGTCGTCGGCGAGTGTGTTGCCGAAGCGGATGTTCTTGATGTCCTGCCCTTTGATCAGCATGTCGGCCTTGCAGATCGCGTAGCTCTCGGGGTTGAGCTCCTGGCCACTCAGCACCAGCCGCGCCGAGGGGTTCATCCCCACCAGGTGCTCCTCCGCCACGCTGAGCATGCCGCCGGTGCCCGCGGTGGGGTCGTAGAGGCTGCGGACGATGCCGCCCTGGGTGAGGGCCTGGTCGTCTTCGATGAAGATCAGATTCACCATCAGCCTGATCACCTCCCGCGGCGTGAAGTGTTCCCCAGCCGTTTCATTGGAGAGTTCCGCGAACTTGCGGATCAGCTCCTCGAACACCAGCCCCATCTCGGCATTGCTGACCGTTTCCGGGTGCAGATCGATCTGAGTAAAGCGTTCGCACACCATGTACAGCAGCCCGGCCTTGTCGAGCTTGTCCACCTGCAGATGGAACTCAAAGCTCTCGAAGATGTCGCGCACCGCCGGCGTGAAGGCCTGGATGTAGGAGCGCAGGTTTTCGCCGATGTTGTCCTGATCGCCCATCAGCCGCTTCATGCTTAGGGCTGAGGTGTTGCAAAACCCCTGCCCCGCCACCCGCAGCAGGAAGGGTTCGGGGTCGAGCCCCTGGCCTTCGCGCAGCTCCTTCTCGGCCAGCACCGCCTCCTTGCTGGGCTCCAGCACGCAGTCGAGCCGGCGCAGCACTGTGAACGCCAGGATCACCTTGCCGTAGTCGCTCTGCTTGTAATCGCCCCGCAGCAGGTCGGCCACGCTCCAGATGAAGGCCGAGAGGTTCTGTTTTCCGGTGGGCTGGGGGCCCAGGGGGGCGGGACCGGATCCATCCGCCAGGCTCACCGAACCGACACGCCCCCGGCCCGGGCGCAACTGCCCCGAGGCCAGCAACGACGCCTTCACGGCCTCGTAGGGGGCCTCTTCCCAACCCAGCAGCTCCCGCAACCTGCCATTTCCCGCCGAGCCCCCCAGGGCCTCCAGGGCGCCGAGGAAGTCTTCCTGGAGAGCCTCCTGATCGGTGCTTGGGCCGGGGCTGCCGGTCATGGCGGAGGGGCGTGCGGGGGAAAGAATGCAAAAACGGCATTACATCCAGGTGGTGCCTGGGTTGTGAACGCTTCGCATCGCCGCATTGTGACAAGCCGGTGCGGCATGGAGCCATAACGGCCCGCCCGAAGATCCTCAGCCAGGCGCGGCCCCAACAGGCACAAGGGCAGGCCAAGCAACCCATGCAATTAAGGCCGGGGTAGATACTTCGCCGGGTCCACCGCCACCTGGGAGGGCCCAATGCCAGTCCTCAATTCCAGGTGGAGATGGTCCGTGCTGGCGCTGCCGCTACGGCCCACCCATCCCAGTTGCCCTCCAGCCGGGAGCACCGTGCAGGGACGCACCGCTACCGCCTGCAGGTGGGCATACAGGGTTTGCCAGCCGTTGCCGTGGTCCACAATCACTGTCAGTCCGTAGCCGCTGATGGTGTCAACCCGGGCCACCTGGCCCGCCATCACCGCCAACACCGGCGTTCCCGGCGGGCTGATCAGATCGATGCCGCTATGCATGCTCCAGGCGCCACGGGCACTGGAATAACGCCAGCCAAAGGGAGAGATTTCCTCGGCCCAGCCGGTCAAGGGATAACGCAACCTGGCCCCCGCCACGGTGCGCCGCCCCTGGGCCATCGTTGCTGCCGGACAGCGGCCTGGCTCCGCCAAACCACTGGGGGAGGCAGGGGCCAGGTTGGCCACCACCGAGCTGGCAGGTGGAGCGGGTCGAACCGGGTAACCCCGATCGACTCCGTTGGCTCGAGCCGCTGGCACCGTCAGCCATGCCAGCGCCAACCCACTCCCAACACTGATCAAGCGCAGGAGGTGGCAGCGTCCGTCCAGAAGCGCCAAGGCCCTGTAAACGCCAAAGCGCGACATTCCTTGCCACGTCAGTGTTGCTTGCCGTGCCATGCCTAGGCGCGCCATGCCAACCCCCATCCCTGGAGGCGTTGTATCGCCGCCGGAGCAGGGCACAAGGGGATCCGCCGTCCCAGGCACTCACCGAACACGTCCGCCGCCTCGACCTGGTCTGCATCGGCGGGGGGCCAGGCCATTTCAACCACCACCGGCGCGTGGCCTACAACGATCTCGCCTCCAGCCAGGCAAGGTTGTGGGGGCCACAACTTGTGCGGAATTGGGCGCTGGTAAGTTGCCAAGCCGATCGCTCCTCGTGGTGATGCCCCCCTCACTTCACGACGCTGCTGACAACTTTTACGCCGCCTGTAACCTCTTGCTCTCCGGTGATCCTGGCGCGATGCAGGAGATTTGGTCGAAGTCGGACGACATCAGCCATCTAGGGCCTACCGGCACGATCTGCCGGGGGCGCCAAGCGGTGATGGAGCAAATGGCCAGGGAGTCGAGGGAATTTGCGGGTTCATTTCTGGCGGTTGATCGCCAGATCGTTGAAAGCCCTGAGATGGGCTATGTGGTGTGCAGGCAACGCAGTGAGGCCATAACCTTGGACGGAAGACCAATCGTGGTGGAGATTCGTGCCACCACGATCTTCCGCCGGGAAAATGGCCACTGGCGGGTTGTGCTCAACCACACCGATCGCCTTTAAGCCGCAATGCGCCGGATCGGATGGTGATGCTGCTGACCTGGCCCGCGGCGATGGCCTGCCCTGGATAAGCCAGCCGCCCATCGGGCCACCTAATCTCGCCGCTGCGCAGCGCAACGAACCATGCAGTGGAGCAGCGACGCCGAGCAGCGGCTCAAGGAGGTGCCCTTCTTCGTGCGGCCGGTGGTGCGGCGGCGGATCGAGAGCCTCGCCAGCGAAGCCGGGCTGGAGCAGGTGGATCAGGCCTTCTACGAGCAGGCCAAGGCCCGCTTCGGCGGCCAATGAGGGCTGCAGAGCAGGCGATGCGGTAAAAGGGTTGGTTGATCCCTAACCGATCCAATGTCGCAGTCCAAGCGCGAACAGGTGGTGAGCCACCTGCGCTACATCCGCCAGGAACTCCGCGAGATGCATCAGGGGGTCATGGAAGATGGCCTGCTGCCCGAGGCCGGCGAGGTGCGGGGGGTGATGGCCCAGATGGAAGCCCTATTGGAACTGCTGGAGGGCAAGGGCCGCAAGAAGGACGGCGACGCCTGAGGCCATCCGGCGGCGGCGTCCATGGCCGCCGGGACGCTCTGCATTGCGTCTCCCCCCCCTTGCCGCACCACGCAGCAACTGGTTTGCTTTGGATGTCCCCATCACCCGCCCGGGCCTCAGCCACGGGCTTTTTTATTGGAATCCCCTATCGGTGGGGGTAAAAGGATGCCAATACCCCCAGAGATGGTGTAGACATAGGTCAGCAGGGCCCCGGGCCGGGTGATGGGGATCACCGCCAGGGCCAGTTGTCCGCGCCTACGCCGGGCAGCCGACCCTCTGGCTTCGTCAGCCCTGCCCCCCTTTCCCTACGGCATGGCCAAGCGGCTTCCCTGGAGCCAGCCTCCCTTGATCCAGCCAGCAGCGGGACCGCTGCGGCAGCGCTTTCAGCAGACCCGCTTCCAGCGCCGCATCGCCCAGGCCGCCGAGGCCCTGGAGGGTTGGGCCATCAACCCCTGGCGGCGCTTCTCCCTGCTCCTGATCGTGCTACTGATGGCCTTGGTGGTGGGGGGTGGCCTGGGCAGCATCACCGGAGCCCTGGCCTATTTCGATCCGGTCTCAGCCCTGGTTGCCGTGCTGGTGCTCGAAACGGCCGTTCGCATCCGGGGGCGCCTGCTGACGGGCCGCCGGGATCGGCTGATCCTCCAACTGATCGACATGGCCCGCATCGGGCTGCTCTACGGCCTCCTGCTTGACGGCTTCAAGCTGCTGTGAGCGGAGCGGCCTCAGGAGCCGCTGGCCGCTCGCCCGCCGCCAGCAGATAGAGCAGCGCCATGCGCACCGGGATGCCGTTGCGCACCTGCTCCTCCACCAAGCTGCAGGCGGGGTCATCCAGCAGCTCACCGGCTAGTTCGACGCCGCGGTTCACCGGCCCCGGGTGAAGCACCGGCACGGGCCGGCCGCAGAGCTCCAGGCGCCGGTGGCTGAGGCCATAGCGGCGGTGGTAGCTATCGAGGCTGGTGAGCAGATGCTGGTGCATGCGCTCCTTCTGCAGCCGCAGGGTCATCACCGCGTCGGCGCCGGGCAGGGCCTCCTCCAGGCTGCGCACCAGCTGGATCGCTCCGCGCTCCTGCACCGGATCGAGCGCCTGGCCGGGCGGTGGCGCCGCCACGAAGCTCTCGAAGTCGTGGGGCAGCAGGGTGGCCGGGCCACACAGCACCACCGTGGCGCCACAGGCGGTGAGGGCCCAGAGGTTGGAGCGGGCCACCCGGGAATGCAGCACATCCCCCACGATCACGATCCGGCGGCCCCGCAGGGCCTCGGGGGTGGGGGCCTCCGGAGCGAAATGGCGCGCCAGGGTGAAGAGATCCAGCAGGCCCTGGCTGGGGTGGCTGTGGAGGCCGTCGCCGGCGTTGAGCACGGCCACCCGTTCACCGCAGCGATCCAGATCGCGGGCAAGGGTCTGGGGAACGCCGGCGCAGCGATGCCGCACCACCAGCACATTGGCGCCCATCGCCACGTAGGTGCGGGCGGTATCGAGCAGGCTCTCGCCCTTCGAGAGGGAACTGGCCGAGGGGGAGAAGCTCTGCACATCGGCCGAAAGCCGCCGGGCCGCCAGCTCAAAGCTGCTGCGGGTGCGGGTGCTGGGCTCAAAGAAGAGGCTGGTCATCAGCCGGCCCTGCAGGGCCGGCAGGCGGCGAGCACCGGCCACGGGCATGGCCCGAAACCGCTGGGCCAACTCCAAAACGGTGGTGTAGTCGGCAAGCGAAAAGGCCGCCAGATCGATCACGTGGCGGTGACTCCAGCCGCTCAAGACACCCGTTACCGCACCTGTACACAACCTAAGGGCCAGTAGGCCATCGGGCCAGCGAGTCCCCCATGGGGCCATCCTCGGCACGGGGCCACCAGGCCTGCTCCAGCGGCGGCCTGCGGTCGCCCCGGGCGCGGCGGCTGACGCTGCGGCTGGCGCGGAGATACCAGCGCCAGGGCAGCTCCTGGGCCTGGCTGATGCCGATCCGGCTGGTTTGCACCACGGCCGGGGCTGAGGTGGCGGCAGGCTGGGAGGGGGCTTCGGCATTGGGCCAGGCCGCCAGAGGCTGGGGGCGGGGCGCCAGCCAAAGGCCCTCCTGCGGGTTGGCCGCTGTGGCATCCCAGACACGATCGATGCCGAAACGCCTCGCCAGCAGGGCCGGGCCGGCTGCGATCCGCTCGGGCTCGCCCGGGAGGGCCGCAGCCCGCAGGAGCACCCCATTGGCCCAGTCGGCGCGGTGGGTCACGACGTTGACGCAGTGGTGGATGCCATAGCTCACGTAGACGTAGAAGCGGCCGGGCTCACCAAACAGGGTTTCGTTGCTGGGGTAGCGGCGGCGGTGACCGTGGCAGGCGGGTTCCGCCTGGGAATACGCCTCCGTTTCGACAATCACGCCCCAGAGCAGCTCGCCACTGGCCTGGCGCTTGACCAGCCGGCAGCCGATCAGCTCCGGGGCGACGAGCTCGGCGGGGCGGGCGAAAAATGCTGGGGGGAGGTGCTGGCTGAGAATGGTGGAGCTGCCTTAAGGAATGGAAAGGGGGCTCCAGAAAAAGACAGCTGGAGAAACGGTTTCAAGTATAAAAGGAGGCAAAAGCTTCCCAGCAAGGTCAACGGACAGCCTGCGATCGTTGCTGGCCAAACTCGAAACCGATGCCGACCTGCAAGACAAAATCAATGGTGCCGACGACACAGATGCGGCTACAAGCATCGTCAATGGGGCAGGATTGGAGTCTCAGGCCAATCCTCAGCTCCAGAGGTTGCTGAGCTGGCCGTAGAGCTGGCTGCCGATGGCAGCACCGAGGTTCTGGCCTTCGATGTTGCCATCAAGGAAGTGGATGCCGCCCCAGAGGCGCGAGAAGCCGGCCTCCTCGGCCGCCCCCTTCCAGGTGTCCCAGGCGAGGGAAACGGTCTGGTTGGCGGGGTCGTAGGGGAAGGAGAGATTGAAATCCACCTTGCCGCCGAACGCGCCGGAGCCGTAGAAGTTGGTGAGGAAATCGGCCGCCGCCGCCGAGAAGGTGCTGTGGCCGGACACGAGCTCGGGGAAGGGAGGCGAATAGGGGCCGGGGGTTTGATAGGTCTCCCAATCGGTGCCATTGATGGTCTGCAAGCCCTGGCCGCGCCCATAGGCCTGGAACTGGGAGCCATTGCTGGGGTCCTGATCCACGTCTTCCATCAGCCCGAAGCGGCTCAGATCGCGGATCACCCGGATCGGCCGGGCCGAATTCTCCTGGAGCTTCAGATCCCAGGCCGCGATCGAGGCGCTGTACACCGAAGCGCCAAGTCCGAAGAAGAGCTTGGCATCATCACCGAGGCTGTTGTTGTGATCGAGCGAGGCGTACTGGCCGAATTTCATCCAGGTACCCGGCGGGAAGGCGGTGCCACCACCGTTCTCCCAGAACTGGGCGATGCCTTTGTAGTTGTTGCCCTCTGGATCGGTGAGCTGGCGGTTGAAGGCCACCACCTCGTTGGCCTGGTTGATGAAGCCGGGATTGATCGTCTTGCCCACCTGATCGGGCCCGATCGCCACGCCGGGACCGACGCCATCGTCGTAGATCAGGCCCAGCTGGAGGTTATAAGTGTCGTTGGGATCGAGCAAGAAGGCTTCCGCCCCGCCAGCCTGGGCAGTGAGGGCATTGATGCTGCTGGTGGGGAAGAGGTAATACTGCACATCACCCCAGGTGGGCGTGAGATACACCTGCAGGGGCGTGGCGGGATTGGAATTGATCGAATACTCCGGCGTCCACTGGTCGATCAGGGTCACATGGTTCGGCCCGCTGTTCACCGGCACGTAGGCGGGTGCATGGAGCGTGATCGGGTTTTGCAGGGGGGCGAAGGTGAGGCTGGAGCCGTCGTTCTGGAAGCTGGCCA
This sequence comes from Cyanobium sp. CTOTU6536, assembly GCA_036788375.1. GTDB lineage: Bacteria > Cyanobacteriota > Cyanobacteriia > PCC-6307 > Cyanobiaceae > Cyanobium. The sequence continues at coordinate 26,110 of DAIQNM010000008.1, forward strand.
GCACCCGATCCGCCACGGTCTGGCTGATCTGCTGATCGATGCCGTTGAACAGGGCCGCCTGGGCGGGGCTGATGGTGCTGAGGGTGGCCTGCAGCTGCGCGTTGAGGCGGGCCAGACCGGCCGAACCGGCCTGGATGCCAGAGAGGGGGCTGGCGAGCACCGCAAAGGTGGTACGGGCCACCACGCTCTCGATCAACTTGGCGGCGGTGGGGCTGAGGGGATGGTCGTCGTCGTCCCCCTCGTCATCGTCCCCATCGTCATCGTCATCGACATCGCCGGAGCCGATGGTGGAGCCCCCGTCGAATTCGAACTCCTCGCCGATGCTCTTGAAGAAGCCCTTGATCTGCTGCTCCACGGCCCGATCCCAGCGCGGCTGGGCGGCGGGGCTGGCGATGCTGCTTTCGGCCTCGGAATCAAAGACCTGCCAGGCCTCATAGAGGGCCGAGCCGAGCATCCCGTAGAACCGGGCCGACATCGTGGGGCCGGTGCGGGCATCGAGCTTGACGCTGCCGCTGGTGACCGCATCGGTGGCGGCACTCACCCAGTTCCAGGCCGTGCTGGTGGTATCAGCGGCCGAGGGCACCACGGTGATGTTGAGCTTGGTGCCCACGCTGAAGGTGGGCTTGGCTTCGGTGGGGGGGGCGACCGGGTCGATGCCCACCAGCTGGATGGCCGAAGCGCTGAGGCTGGGGGCGTTGGCCAGAGGGGCACTGGCCAGGGTCGCGAACTGCACTGCGTCATAAACGCTGCCGCTGCCGTCAGCGTCGTAGCGGAGGGCGCCGGAGCTGGTGTCGTAGAGGATGCGATCGGCCGCCGCGGCGGCGCTCACCAGGCCGGCACCGGCGCGGAAGGCG
>DAIQNM010000009.1:0-24869 GCA_036788375.1 Cyanobium sp. CTOTU6536
GTTCTGCAGACCGGGCAGGGGGGGGCACGGCCGCGGTGAGGGCAGCGGCCAGGCCTTCCATCCGCGGGCCCACCAAGGCCAGCCCCTTCAATACCGCCGCCTGGCGCCCTTCCTGCTTGTAGAGCGTGCCGATCTCAGCCCTCTCGGCGTCGTTGAAGAGGGGCAGGTTGCTGGCGCCGGGGATGTGGCCCTGGCTGAATTCGGCGGGGCTGCGCACATCGAGGACGGGCCCCCCCTGCGCCAGAAAGGCGGCGATCGGCAGTGGCGCAGCCATGGGCGGGGGGCGTGAAGCTTGACCCATCAAGACTTTGGCCCATGGCCCGGAGCCCATGGCTTTGGCTCGATCACGGGGCCTGCTCAGGGGGCTCAATCGACCCGGCTTTGCATAGTGGGTGGGTTGTTGGTTGGTTGGCCCGCGATGCCTTTGCCCTTCCCCCTGCGCCGTCCCGGCCGCTCCGGTGCCCTGGCGGCTCTGGCTGGGCTCACCCTCGTGACCCTGCCGCTGGCACCGGTTGCCGGGCCTGGCGCCAGCTCAAGCAGCGGCCCTGGCGCCGCCCTCGGCAGCCTGGCTCGCCTGCTGGCCCCCTTGCCCGCCCGGGCCCAGCAGCCTTCCGCGCCGCTGGAGCTGCGGATCGGTGCCATCCCCGACCAGAAGCCCGAGAAGCTCAACCGCCTTTATCCCTTGGTGGCTTCCCAACTCAGCAAGCAGCTGGGAGTCAAGGTGAAGTATGTGCCCGTGGTGGATTACGCCGCCGCCGTGGGGGCCTTCCGCACGGGCAACCTTGACCTGGTGTGGTTCGGCGGCCTCACCGGCGTGCAGGCCCGCCTGCAGAAGCCCGGCGCCCGGGTGATCGCCCAGCGCGACATCGACGTGAACTTCCACAGCATCTTCATCGCTAACGCCCGCAGCGGCATCAAGCCGATCACCCAGCAGAAGGACCTGGTGGAACTCAAGGGCAGGCGCTTCACCTTCGGCTCGGAGAGTTCCACCTCTGGCCGGCTGATGCCCCAGTGGTTCCTCTCCCAGGCCGGCGTGAAGCTCAGCGATTTCAAGGGCGGCGCCCCCGGCTTCAGCGGCAGCCACGACACCACCATCGCCCTGGTGTCGAGCGGGGCCTACGACGCCGGTGTGGTGAACGAGCAGGTATGGCGCACCAGCCTCCACGACGGCAAGGCCAACCGCGAGAAGGTGATCCCGATCTGGAAGAGCCCCGGCTATCCCGATTACCACTGGATCGCCCAGGGCGATCTGGACGCCCGCTTCGGCAAGGGCTTCACCACCAAGCTGCAGAAAGCGATCCTCAGCTGGCGGCCCAGCGACCCGGAGCAGAAGCAGATCCTGGCCCTGTTCGGTGCCCACCAGTTCACCGAGGCCAATGCCGCCGCCTATGACCGCATCGAGCAGGTGGGGCGGCAGATCGGCAAGATCCGCTGATGGCCTCACCGTCCGGGCTGGCGGGAGGCTTGGCGCCGCTGCTGGAGTTGCGCAATGTGGCGGTGCCGGGCCGCGGCGCTCACCGCCTGGCCGACGTGAGCCTGGCCATCCGGCCCGGCGAGCGGGTGGCGCTGTTGGGGCCGAGTGGCGCCGGCAAGAGCACCCTGCTGGCGGTGGCCAATGGCCACCTGAAGCCGGAGGCCGGCCAGGTGTGCTGGCAAGGCGAACCTCCCGCCCGCTCCCGCCGGGCTCGCCGCCGCCAGCAGGCCCGCATCGGCACCCTCTGGCAGGACCTGCGCCTGATCGAGCAGCTCAGCGTGCAGCAGAACCTCAATGCCGGTCGGCTGGCGGTTTGGGGTTGGCCCCGGGCCCTGCTCAACCTGTTGCTGCCCCTGGAAACGGTCGCCAATGCCGAAGCCCTGGACCGGGTGGATCTGGCGCCGGAACTGCTGGGCCAGCCGGTGGCGGCCCTGTCGGGGGGGCAGCGGCAGCGGGTGGCGGTCGCCCGGTTGCTACGCCAGAACCCCACCTTGCTGCTGGCCGATGAACCCCTGGCCAGCCTCGACCCCCGCCTGGCGGCTTCCCTTCTAGAGCTCCTGCTGGCCGAGGCCACGGCCCCCCGGGCCCTGCTATTGAGCCTGCATCGTCCCGATCTGCTGGAGGGCTTTGATCGGGTGATCGCCCTGCGGGCCGGACGGGTGGTCTTCGATGGTCCCGCGGCAACCCTGGCTCCGCCAACCGGTGCGCCGCTGTTGGAGCGGCTTTACCGGGGAGAAGGCCCGGCGCTGGCCCCGCCCGCCGAGGCCCCGGGCTTCCCTAGGGGCGCGGCTTCCAGTGGCGAACCCCTGAGCGGCGAGGCTGGCCTGGTCGGATGAGGGGCGTCCCCCTGGCCAAGGCCCAATCTTCGCTGCGGCTTCGCCCCGGTGGCTCCTGGACCGCAGGGCTGCGCCCGGCCCCGCCGCTGCTGGTGCTGCTCCCAGCCCTGGTGCTCCTGCCCCTTTTGGCGGTTCTGCCCTTCCAGGTGCATGGGGGGGGCCTGGACTTGCTGGCCCAGTTCGTGCGGGCGGCCTTCACGCCTTCGCTCGATCCACTGGTGCTCCGCTCGGCCCTCTCCGGCTTGGCGACCACCGTGGGCATGGCCTTGCTCGGCTGGATGGTGAGCCTGGTGCTGGGGGTGGTCCTTGGCCTGGCCAGTTCCCGCATCCTCTGGAGCACCTGCCTTGGCCGCGCCTGGCCGGCGGGGCTGATCCGGCGGCTGCTGGCGGTGCCCCGGGCCATCCACGAACTGCTCTGGGGGCTGCTGCTGCTCCAGCTGGTGGGGTTGCAGCCGGTGGTGGGCGTCGTGGCCATCGCGATTCCCTTCGGAGCCCTGGTGGCGCGGGTGGTGGGCGACCTGCTGGATAGCCTCGACACCGCCCGCCTCGACGCCCTGCGGGCCGCCGGTGCCCCCGCGCCAGCGGCCTTGCTCACCGCCTTGGGACCGCCCTTGCTGCCGGGGTTGCTCAGCTACGGCGGCTACCGCCTTGAGTGCGCCCTGCGCAGCGCCACCTTGCTGGGGGTGTTTGGGCTGGGCGGCCTGGGCACTGACCTGAGACTCACGCTGCAGTCGCTGGAGTTCCACGAACTCTGGAGTGGGCTATGGCTGCTGCTGCTGGTGATGCTGGCCCTGGAAACGGGCCTGGGATGGCTGCGGCGCCGCTGGCTGATGCCCCGCCGCCTCGGCCTCGGCCTCGGGGGGGTGGGGCTTCGGGCGCGGGAGATCGTGGTGGCGGTTGTCGCCCTGATCCCCCTGACGGCCTGGGTGGGATGGACCCTTGGGGTGGATCCGAGGGCCCTGCTCACCTGGCAGGGGTTCCAAGGCTTTGGCCCCGGTGGGCTGCTGCCGGGGCCGGCGGTGCTGGCCCTGCCCTGGCCCGCCTTGATTGGTGGCACCCTGCTGCTCACCTTGCTGGCCGCAGCCCTGGCCGTGGGACTTCCACCCCTGCAGTGGCTGTTGGCGGCGCCCTGGCCGCCGCTGGGGTGCCTGGTGCGGTTGGTCTGGATCCTCGGCCGGCTCTGGCCTCCGCCCTTGACGGGCCTGTTGCTGTTGCTGGTGCTCAAGCCCGGGGTGCTAACGGCCGCCCTGGCCCTCGCTTTCCACAACGCCGGGATCCTGGGCCGCCTGCTGGCGGAGGGCCTGGGCGATGGGGGCCCCGCCGTGGAGGAGGCCCTCGCCAGCGCAGGGGTGGGTCCGCGGCTGGCGCTGCTCTACGGCCGCTATCCGGCCATTGCCGGGCCCTACCTGGCCTACGGCGCCTACCGCGCCGATGTGATGCTGCGGGAAACCGTGGTGGTGGGCCTGGTGGGGGCCACCGGCCTGGGAAGTCAACTGCTGGAGAGCCTCAGCAGCTTTGCCTGGGACCAACTGCTGGCCCTGGTGGCCGTGTACGTGGTGCTCACGCTGCTGGGGGAAGAACTCAGTGAGCGGGCCCGACGGCGGCTGCTCAGCGCCGCTTGAAGCAGCCAGCGCTCAACTCGGGAGTGGGCGGCAGACCACCCGATTCCGTCCCTGCCGCTTGGCCTCGTAGAGGCAGTCGTCGGCGAGTTGCTGGAGCAGATCGCCATCGCACTTTGCTGAGCTGGAAGGATCCCAGACCGCGATCCCCAGGCTGATCGAGAGGGGCAGCCCCTCGTGGCCTTCCGCTGTGGTCACCCGGGCCCGGGTGACAGCCTCCCGCAGCACTTCGCAGAGCTGCCGCGCTTCTTCCCCACTGGTGTCGGGCAGGATGACGGCAAATTCCTCACCGCCCAGCCGGGCCACGAAGTCTTGGTCGCGGCGGAGATCCGAGTTGAGGATGGTGCCCAGCTCCTGTAGGCAGGCGTCGCCATAAGCGTGGCCCAGGGTGTCATTGACGAGTTTGAAGCTGTCGATGTCGACCAGGGCGAGGGCAAGTTTGGTCTTGTTGATGCGTGCGGTGGTGATGTTGGCCTTCAGAAAGGAATCGAAGCTTCGCCGGTTGGGGAGATTGGTGAGGGCATCCAAGAGGGCCAGTCGTTTGGCACGCTCACTTTCAAAGGTGTAAAAGAGCAGGCTGAGCAGGCTGCTCATCGAAACGATTCTTTGAATCTGTTCATCGCTGAAGCTGCTTTCCCCCCGCAATCCAATCGTGAGCACGGGTATCGAAATGCCACGGGAGTCGAGTCGGATGCCGAGGTAGTCGCTGCAGCCCTGTTCCTTGAGCAGCTCCAGGAAGCTGAAGTCCACCTCCCGCATGGTGGCAAGGCGCTGGCGGTAGAATCGGGCGCGGCTGGCAATGTGGTGGAGGGCACTGTTGAGGTGTTCCTCCTGCTCCAGAAAGGCCCGGTCCATGCGCAGGGTGGTCACTTCACCCGGTTTGGAGGGGAGCCACACGTACTGGCTGCAGTCGATGTCGTCTTCATCGGGTAGAAACGCGAGCGAGAGCCGCAGGATGTCGAGCCCCCAGCGCTGGAGTTCATTCACAAACAACAGCACAAACTCCTCGAAGCTGCGCAGCTCAAACCAATTGTCGAGGATCTGGCGCTCTAGGGGCACCGGCGCCTGGCTTTTGATGGACTGGGGGTCGGGGAGCAGGAGGCGGTCGGAGGAGCGGATCTTGGCCACCATCGGCGTGATCGCTGCCGGCGAGGCCCATTCCGCTTCCATCAGGAAACCCGGGATGGCCTCCCAGCTGATCGGGCGGGAGATCAGAAAACCCTGAATGGCATCGGATCCGAGCCGAATGGCGGTGGCAAAGTCGGCGAAATCCTCTACCCCTTCACAGACCACCGTTTTGCCGAGGGAGTGCACGGTTTCGATCAGGGAGCCCACGTATCGCTGCAGGCGGAAGGAGTTGCCGATGCCGGCCACTAGATTCATATCCAGCTTGACGCTGTCGTACCAGGCTTCACAGATGCGGCGGTAGTTGGAGAGACCGGAGCCGAAGTCGTCAATCAAGATGCGAAGGCCTAACTCCCTGGTTAGCCGTTCCGTAGCGGCCGTCACGGTGTCGGTGTCGCCAAGCGAATCATTCCCCGGTATTTCCGTGAACTCAAGGCAGAAGAGCGAACGGTCGATCTGCAGCTCTTGAAACTTTTTAATCAGCGCTTCTAGCCGTTCTGGGCTGGAAATCGAATCACTGCTGATGTTGACCGCGATGTACTCGATCCGCTCGTTGAGGAGGGGATTTTCATTGATGGCCTGCTTGAGCAAGGGTAGGCGCTTGATCACCAGGTTGTCGATTTGGTGGGCCATGCCCAATTCATGGGCCGTAACCATGAGCTTCCATGTCGATTGATGGCGCAGCGCGGCCGTGCGGAAACGGGTAAGGACTTCTAGCCCGAAATGGCCGGGATTGGAGAGCAGGAGAATCGGCTGAAAAACCAATTCAATGTCGTCGTCTGTGAGGGTTTGAAGCTGGTCTCGGATGGCGGCTTTTTGCATCACCCTATTCTCATCGCCGGCTTCAATCAGCCGTAGGCTGCGGCGTTCTTCAAGGGCCAGGATTTCGCTATAGCCATGCAGATCAAGACGGGAGATGTCTCCGGCTCCGAAGGGAAGCCGCTGCGCCGTGATCAGGATGTCGTCGTCCCTGAGCCTGGTGCTGCTCTGGGCCTGGATCTCCGCCTGGATCCGCCCGTACAGGTCGTCCAATGCCGCTTCGTCATCTCCGGGCTTGGCAAAAAGCAGCACCGCCAGCCGGTTTTCCGAGGCGCGGTAGAAGCGGGCGCCGGCTCCGATCGGCCCGCCCTGGGCCACGGCATTGCGGACCGAGCTAAACAGGCTGCGGATCTCGTCATCGCGCAGAAAGGTGCGTTGCCGCGTGAGCAGCCGCAGGTTCACCATGGCCAGGAGCAGCGTTTTGACGCCAGGGACCTGCTGCCCAAGGGTGGGATTGCCCAGGTCCTCCTCCAGGGCGAGCCGCGAGAGCAGGCCGCTCTGGCTGTCCAGCCGCAGGCCGGCCAACTGTTGGCGTTGGCGTTGGCGTTGGGCTTCGGATCGCAAAGCCAAGGCGGTGGTCAGGGCCAGCGCCAGGCCACCAAGGCTCCAAGCCAGGGCCAGACGTCCCTCCTGTTCTTCCCCACCCGCTGCCGGGAAGACCAGCAGGTCGGTGTCAGCGAACCGCAGTCGCCGGGGCTTGGTGTTTTCGGACAACCCCGCATCCGGCCCTGCCTCCCCAGGGCGGATCTGCCGGATCGTTCCCTCCCCTGCGAGCAGTGCCTTGGTATTGAGCTGCAGCCACGCTTCTCCCCCCTGGTCCTGGCTCGTCCGGGTACCGATCAGCAGCTGAGCGGGGTCGGCGGGATCCGCCACCACCGTGAGCAGGGGGGCGTTGGGGCCCTTCGGGCAGGAGTGGGTGGGGCTGACTTCCCGGCTGATTGCAGCGGTGGGGGGCTGCTTGCTGCTGCTATCGGCCTTGGCCAACGCTGCAACCCCCTTAGGGCTGCCGGGGGGGAGGGGGGTGAGCTCCAGGGAGGTGAGCAGTTCCCCCATCCTGGACAGCGCACTTGTCCCTTCGAGGCTGCGGGGCGTTGCGAGGTAGAGCTCCGCCCCCGCCAAGGACTGGCAGAGTTCGGAGCTGATCCGGTCGCTTCGGTTGCGCTCCAGTGAGGCGTAGCGCTGTCCCATGGCCCTGCTGAAGATCAGCAGTGGCAGGGCCGTCAACAGGGCACCGGCGAAAATGATGCCGTAGGAACGACCTCGCAAGATCCTGTCGCTTCCGGCACAAGGTAGCCGTCCGGGTGGGATGTTGGCCGTTCTGGCTCATACCCCGGCACGACGTCCTCTGCATGGGCTATCGCAAGCCAGCGGCGGTTCATGAGACGGGCGCCATCGGCTTGCTTGGCTCAGCTGCCGAGGGGAGGGCGCCAGACGGGTTCCCAGGGCCAGTGGGGGAACCAGGATTCAACCCTGGTCTCCAGGAGGTAAAGAAGGCGGCCGATGAACAGGTTGAAGGCGGTGCTGCCTGAGGGCCTGCCGTAGGGCCCAAAGCCCGCGGGCATCAGCTGGGCCACCTCATGGCCATCCACGTGGGCTAAGGGAATGCGGCGGGCCAGGGCCACGGCCGAAGCGATCGCTAACCCTTGGCCCACGGAGATGTTGAGTTCGATGATCCGGCCTGCCCCTGCCCCGAGCCCGCCGAAGCCGCTGGCTGGCCCCAGCACCGCCAGGTTGCTCACCTCCCGCGGCAGGGTGTGGCGGTAGCCGAAGTTGAAGGTGGGCTTGGAGGGGGGCATGAAGGCCGAGATTCCGCCGCGGAAATCCAGGTAGTAGGTGAAGGTGCCCAAAGCGCGCTCCCGGGGAACGCCGCCGCGGGCCATCAGCCCCGCACTCAGGGCTTCGATCGGGTGGGCGATCTGGTCGGCGGAGCGGATGTAGAGCTCCGGCATCCAGGTGACCCGCCTGGCGCCATGGCGCAGGAAGAAGCTCTCCACATCGGCCGCAGCCGGCACCATCCAGTCCAGCGGCTTGCCGTGGCGGGCGATCACCTCCCGGTTTTGTGCAGCGCTGTTGCGGAAGATCAGGGCGTTGAAGCTAAGCCGATCGGGCAGGATCGCCACGTTGGCGGCATCCAGCCGGGCCGGAGCCTCCCGCAGCCCAGGGGCAAGGCCCTGCTCCCCATGCACGGCGATGCTGAGGGCCGGACTCTGCTGGTCGGCGCTGTCGCTGGTGGAGGAAAAGAGCAGCTTGGGGTTGCCACGCCGATCGAGCAGATCGGCCAGCAGGCGCTGGCGGTTGTGGCGGTAGGCGGGCCAAGGCGCCAGCCACTGTTGGGCTTCGAGGTCGTGGCGATCCAGCAGGCGCCGGGTGAGCTGCTCCTCCAGCGTGCGCAGCTGGGTGAGGGAGAGCCCTTCCACCTCAAAGATCCAGCCCAGCGCGAGGCTCTCCTGGGCGAGGTTGCGGGGCCCCAGGCCCACCAGAAAGGGCACTCCAGCCAGGTGAGCCAGTTCAGCGCCGAGGCTGGCATCGATAAACAGATCGGCACCCAGGCGGCCATGCCGTGCCGTTTCGAGCACGCAGAGGCGCTGACTCTGCAGGCCTGCGCCCAAGGTCGCCGCCGCTGCGCCGGCCGGGCGCTCCAGCTCGGTGCCCGTGGGTTCGGCGGCCGGCAACACGGCAATGCCAGCGCGCCGCAGGGCCCGCCGGAAGGCCAGGGAGGCCCGCCGCGGATCCACGGCGATCTGGTGCACGCCGGTGAGCCGCAGGAAGCGGCGGTAGAGCTCGGAGGAGGGAGCGAAGGGGGGCAGCACGCCCCACATGTCGCGGGGGACCTGGTTGCGATCGAGGTAGGCCAGGCCCGCGCGGGCGATGGTGCCCCCCAGGCCTGGGCTGATGTCGGCGGCGGTCACCAGGGCGATGCGGGGATGGTGGAGGCCGGCCAGCTGGGGCAACTGGCGGCTCAGTTCCAGGGCCGTCATCACCCCGGCCGGCTCATCGCCGTAGACGATCACGTCGTAATGGCGCTGGCCCTGGCGCCGGCAGGGTTGGAAGTTGGGCTTGGTCTGGGCTCCGGGCCCGGGACCGTAGGCAGCGGCGGGGGCCTGGTCGCTGCAGAGGCTGAAGATCAGGCCCAGGCTGAGCAGCCTGCGGAGCGGCAACGCCAGCGCCATACACCTTCCGGGCGCCCGTCGCCGCCTCTGCAGGCGGCTCGGCGCTATCTCTCTCGGCCGCAGAGGTTGGTGGCCTTGCTCGAGCGGAGTTCCCAGCCGCACCCCCAGGCTCAAGGGAAGATTCGGGACCCTAGGGCTAGTTTGTGAGTCCGCGCCTACTGCGGAATACCGGCGAAGGCTGCCCAGGGCACTCCCTCCCGTCGGCCAGCTCCGGCCACCCACCCTCCGGTTCTCCCGTCTGGCCCCCTCTGCCGCCCACCCCGTTGCCCGCCCCTTGAGTTGGCCCAGGGCCACTCCCAGGGCTGCTCCGGCCTGGCCGCGCTCCCCAGCCTGGCGTCAGAGGCCCGGGGCCGGCCTGCCCTGGCCCCTGCTGCTGGCGTTCAACCTGGCGTGGTTGCCGGCCCAGGCCGGGCCGAAGCCGCCAGACAATGCCGCTTCGACACCAACCGTGGCGGGCGCCGCCATTCCCGCGGGGCCCCAGACGCCCGCTAGGTCCCAGCCGGCGTCTGGGCCAGCGCCATCCCCCCTTGGCCCCGTGTCCGGATCCGCCAGCCCCGACCCCGGTTCCATGCCCGAACCCCCCACCCTGGCCCCGGCCCCCCGGCTTGGCGTCTGGCTCACCACCGTCGATAGCGACGTGCTCTACGACCCGGTGGAGGCGCATCGGGCCCTGGCCTTCCTCCGCCACAACGGCTTCCGCCGGGCGGCGTTGCCTCTCTACACCGCCGGCATGGTGACCTGGCAGCCGGCGCCATCGCGCAACCGCCTGGGCATTCCCACCGATCCACGCCTGCCGCCATCGAACGGGCCCGGGACTGCTGCTCGCCTCGCCGATGGTGTAGGCCCCACCGCCTACCTGCTGGCGGCCCTGGGTCGGGCCGGCCTGGAGCGGGTCGGCTGGTTTGAATTTGGTCTGATGGCCCCGGTTGGCGCCCCCTGGCTGGTGGGCCGGGAGGATCTGTTGCTGCGTGATGCCAGCGGCTCCACCCTCTGGCAGGAGAGCCCGGGGCTGAACCGGGTGTGGCTCAATCCGATCCTGCCCGAGGTGCAGCAACGGCTTGAAGACCTGGTGGTGGATGCCTGCACCCAGCTGCCGCTGGAAGCGATCCAGTTCGACGACCACCTGGGCTATCCGGTGCGCTTCGGCTACGACCCGGCCACCCTGGCGGCCTGGCGGGCCACCGAGGCTGGCCGCCGCAACCCCAGCCCCGATTCGCTACAGCCGGCCTGGATCGCCTGGCGGGCCGAGCAGGTCACGGCCCTGCTGGAACGGCTGCGGGCGGCGATGGCCGCGGCTTGCCCAGCGGTGCGGGTTTCGGTGTCGCCCAACCCCCAGGAGTTTTCCTACAGCAGCTATCTGGCCGACTGGAGCACCTGGGTGCGGCGGGGCCTGGTGGATGAGGTGGTGGTGCAGATCTATCGCGACAACCTGGCCGCCCTCGGCCGCGAACTGGCCCACCCGAGCCTGGCGGAAGCGGCCCGGCGGGTGCCGGTGCGGATCGGGTTGCTGGCGGGCCTGAAGAGCCAGCCCAAGGATCCGAGCCAGCTGCGCAGGGAGCTGGAATTGGTGCAGGGGCGGGGTTACCGCGGCATTGATCTGTTCTTCTATGAATCAGCGCGGCGCCACTTCAGCGAGCCGCAGCAAGGGCAGCTGGGTCAGGATGCGCTCGCCCCCAAAGCCAGCCCATCGAGCGATCCAGGACCCTGAGCTGCCGAGCTGCCGATCTGCCGATCTGCCAGAGGCCAGAGGCCAGAGGCCGGAACGGCAGCTCCAAACGCATCCAGCCGGAGCCGTCCCGATACCTGAAGAAGCGGCCTCCCCAGGGAGGCCCTCAGGCCGCCGGATCTCAGGAGCCGCTCTTGGGCACGAACAGCTGGGAGAGGAAGATCAACAGGCCGGCACCGGCCAGGGCGGGAAGAATCACCGGCACCCCCATGGGAGCGGTGGTGGAGGCAAAGGTCAGCCAGGTCATGACCGATCTGATCAGCAGGGCGTAGCTGATTTAGCACCGGGCGAGGCCCCCCTTCAACAGCGGCGCAACCAGGTGAGATGGTCGCGGCGGGAGCCTGGCCCAACATGGTCCTGCGTCTCTCGCCAGTCGGCTGTCACGTGCCACCCCACGGCAGCCGTTCAGCCGTTGATGCCTGCCATACCCCCTATGTCGTACCGATCGCCCATGACGCGAGCAGCCAGCGCATCCAGGTCATCTGCTCATCGTGGGACAGCTCCACATCGTAGGCGCCGAGATTTGCCTTGAGATGTTCAAGTTTCGTCGTCCCCGTAAGGGCCAAGATGTGGGCACCACGACCGATGACCCAGGCGAGAGCGATCTGCGCCGGTGTGCATGATTTTGCCGTGGCCACCGCTTCGAGCTCTTCGGCGAGCGCCACGTTGGCGGCGTAGGCTTCACCCTGGAAGCGAGGTGTTGTCGATCGCCAGTCGCTTTCGCTCAGCTTCTCTGCACGAAATCGGCCCGTCAGCAGGCCTCTGCCGAGCGGCGAGTAGGCCACCAGCGATGCGCCGACCTCAAGGCAGGCAGGAATGACATCAACCTCGATATCCCGACTGAAGATCGAGTACTCCGATTGCACGGCCGCGATCGGGTGAACCTTGGCTGCACGACGGATCGTGTCGCCCGCTGCTTCAGACAAACCGATAGCGCCTACCTTGCCTTCGGCCACAAGCGTAGCCATCGCGGCTATCGTTTCCTCAATCGGAGTCGTCGGATCGACACGATGCAAGTAATACAGGTCGACATGATCGGTACGCAGGCGCCGCAGTGAAGCTTCGATGGCGCGTCGGCAGTTCTCAGGCGACCCATCCAGGCCCGTGAACTCACCTGTTTGGACACTCCGAGTCGGGCCGAACTTGGTGGCGATGAATACCTTATCGCGGCGATCTGCGAACGCTTCGCCAAGGAGCGTTTCATTGGCAGCGCCAATGCCATAGAGTTCTGCCGTATCGAAGTGTTCGACGCCCAGGTCTACTGCTTCGTGCAAAAGATTGATGGCAGCTCTGTGCTCCATCGGTGGACCGTAAAACTCTGACAAGCCCATGCAGCCAAGGCCTATCGTTGGCAGTCCCCATCGAGTAGTGCCAAGTGTTCGCTTCTGCATTGGTCTTGTCTCCAGCAAGGGTTATTGATCAGTTGTCAGGCTAACGCTGCGCTTGTGTGGCAGGCCAAGATTTTGAATCAACAGATGTACCTAGTCGGCGGCCTGTTAACTCGAAAGGCTTGGCCGATTCTGGCAGTTTGAAAGTAATATTCAAACTAACACGAAATCAGAAACATGTAAGCATCACGAATTCCACGCCTCGAATCCTAAAAGGATGCTAGTATAAATTATGGTAGATCTGGTTATAACCGCGCATGCAATAGACCAAAGAAATCAATTGTGCGGATTGGTCCGAGCAAAATGACAGGGTTGAGTAGTTTTAATGATTGTTTAATGCTCAATTTGCTACATAGTCCCAAAAAACAATGATTAGTGTATCTGGATCAAAGGACTTAAATGCCCTTATTATTGGCCTGAGTTTGCCTGCTTCAGCTAGCTTTCAATCAAAGCTTCTGAGATGTTTTGCCTCAGTTAGAGCAAAGTAATGCAAAACTGGACTGCTTACGAAATTTGTACAATATCCTAGAGAATCCTTGAGGTTGTTAGCTAGTTCTTTTCCAAGAACCAGTTCCTAACTCCGCAAAGCGTTTGCAGATTCTTTCAGCTTTGCCCGGAGACGACGACTGTATCCAATGGCAACTGAAACCCCGAAAATTGGAAACGGCCCTGGAACCGATGGAACCGGTGTAAACTGAAAATTGGTTAATACAACGGTTGCCTCGGCTGACCCAGCACCATCATCTATATTAATGCCAAAATATCCGAAAAATGGGTACGGAAGCGACGGCTCTGGATTCAAACCGCTTCTTGTGCCTGAAAGTATTGTACCATCTATGTAATTTGCTGAAAAATTGCCAAAATCATCAAATTGGTTAATGAAGCCTGTCGGTGAATTTAGTCTTATCGAATAGTCGTAACTGAAGCTGCCAGCTGGTAACAATCCTGAATAGTTCTGAAGAAAGAAAGACGGATGGTTTGTATCACCGTTATTGGTAAGTAAAGCAGTTAGTGTTTGATTGTCTAGAGAAATTGAAACAGTAAATGTTGATACAGATGACTGTACAGCACGGTTAAAGCCGTTTACGTCAGGAATCCCAGTGGAATTCAGTGGAGCTGCAGAAGGATCCCAGGGACCCGAAAATCCAGTAATGGCATGCGATGCCTGTGGTGCAAGTAACATAAGAGTGACTGCAGCAGTTGCAATTGTTGTAAATAGTTTCACAGAATTCTACGAAATGTAAATTCTTTAATAACACGGTAAAAAAGAATTGCCAGTTCTGTGCGGAAATCAACACGCAGGGCTCCGGCCACGAAGTTCATTGAGCCGTTGATACGAGCTCATCTGGGGGCTGGGAGAGCGCTGCAAGGCGACTTCCTTGGTGCCTTCTCAACCTCTGATGCTTTCAGCAGCGGCTGCTGATGAAGGCAGATTCTGCTGATGCAAATCCGCTGCCACAGCCCGTTTGTCATTATCAATCATCCCTGCAAGCCGGCATAGATTGAAATTACCCTCATTCCGGAGATGACAAACGCCCACCTCTGCTGCCACTCCACCTTCTCCCGAGGCTGCCGCAACGGATCTGGCGGCTATTGCAGCCTTGTTTCTGATCTGCGCCGGGCGCCACAGTCGTTCGCGCTGTTGTGCGATTTCGTCCCCGAATCGGAGCTGGAACTGGTGGCCAATGGCCAGCTGTTCAGAGTGACAATCACCTGAGGCGAGAGAGGCCGAAGCAACATACGTTTACCGAGCCAGTTCTATTCCTGGGCTGATCAGCGGGCAAGCCGGGTGATGTTTGACAGCTAAATCAGTTCTGCCTACTAGGTTACTCAGTCCTGAGTAGGTACGCATGCGCGGTGAAGCTGAAGCGCTTCCAGTCGCTGATTACCGGAGAAAACCCGTGCGTTCCCTCCTATCTGCGCCGATCAGTTGATCAACGCTGCCCCTGAGTGGCAGGCAGAGAGTATGGAGTGGCGTAGCTGAGAGCAGGCGGCGGCCTGTCTACTCGAGGGGCTTGTTATCCGTTCCTTTATGCCGTGACACTTCTCTGGAGTGCTTCCTGAGCGAGCGTGTTAAGACTCTTTCCTTGCACCTCCGCAGTGATAGCTAATTTCTCGTGCAGTTCAGGCGGTATCCGAAGATTGAATTTACCTGAAAAGCTTCTACGGGGCTCGGTTCCTTGCTCCTTGCAGACTTCTAGAAAAACGTCCAATGAATTTTTGAACTCACGACGAAGCTCAGCCGGACTAGAACCATAGAAGTCCGCTCCTCCAGAAAGCCCAAGAATTTCCCCTCGAAATTGATCTGTTTCCTCGTCGTACTCAATCTTGGCGTGGTAGCCATCCAATGTCATGAGATTCATGGGGATACTCCGTGTTCTTCAAGCCATTTGCGGATTGAAGCAACAGCACCCTTGTCTGTATTGGGCGATGGATGGGGTCTGTGGAAGACCCTGACTTCGCCAAACAGAACGACCGCGACTCGGCTGCCCGCCCTCTCACTGACATCCCCACCAAGCTCCTGAAGCAGGGCTTCGATGTCCCTCCACGGCAAGGTGCCGCTTACGGGACGGGAGAAGATCAGCTCAAGAGTGCGCTGGTGCTTCCGCTTCATTCCAACATGGTACTGCCACTCGGTACCAGATGGGGCTTCCTCTCAACGGCTTGCTGCAAACAGATAACGCTTCCGATCGCCAGGCCGCCATGAGCTGGTGGGTGTGCCAGCAAGTCTTAGGTGGTGGATTGTTAGTCACTGTCTTTTCGCGGCTACAGGCCTTCAAGAACGAAGCAGGAATCAGGCAGATGCCTCATAGAGATACCTCTGGAAGCCTGAAAAGAGCTGGGCGATGTCTTCTGGTCTGCCCAGATCGGCGACGGCATCAGCGATGGAGTTCTGGTAGCGGAGTTGCAGCAATGGCGTGAGCTTTTCCAGAGCCAGCTCCTGCACACCGAGCGTCACGTAGTGCTGGAGAACAAAATTCAGGAAGAGCTGCTGCTTGCTCGTGCATTTGGAATGGATATAAAGGCGTGCATGCGCAGCGCGCTCCTCACGGGGGACGGGCTGCAGGGCATAGGCCACATGGGCCAGCACGTCGAAAAGATCACTGTTCGCGGCATTGATGATCATCTGCATCTCGGCCAGCTGTGCTGCACCAAACCCCTTCTCCTCAAGGCCCTGCAGCAGCTTGCGGCGGGTGTCTGGGGAACTCCAGAGTTCCCGCAGCTCGGCTTCGTCTTTCACGAACTCCGGCAGTTTTCCATAGAGCAGTTCCAGGAACTGCTGGGAACTCATCGGTGTGCCGTCTGGGTGCCAGAAGCTGGTCACCATCATGTGCTGGATGGAGCGTTCCTTGCCGTCGCCCAGCTTGATGCGAGCCTTTTGGCGTTGGGGCTGGCCGCTGGTGTCGTCATCCCCGTCGGGGTCCTTGGGTTCCGGGGGTTCAGGTGGGGGAAGAGCTTGCCCGGGGCCAACGGGTTCGGGTTCCTGGGGTTCGCCATCCCACTCTGGATCACTGAAGTGGTGGTGGGCCTTCACGAAGTCGTAGATGGTGAAGTACTCCTTGCCATCGAACAGGCGAGTGCCACGGCCGATGATCTGCTTGAACTCGATCATCGAGTTCACTGGCCGCAGCAGCACGATGTTGCGCACGTTGCGGGCATCCACCCCCGTGGAGAGTTTCTGCGAGGTAGTGAGGATGGTGGGGATCGTCTTTTCGTTGTCCTGGAAGGCCCGCAGCCAGGTGTTGCCCAGTTCACCGTCGTTGGCGGTGACCCGCTGGCAGTAGTTGGGATCGGTGCTGGTCTTGAGCTGGTTGATCAGGTCACGGATCGCCAGGGCATGGTCCTGGGTGGCACAGAACACCAGGGTTTTCTGGCGTTGATCGATCTGGCCCAAAAAGATCTCCACCCGCTGCTGTTCGCGCTGTTTGATCTCGATGATTTTGTTGAAGTCGGCTTCCTTGTAGAGCTTGCCGGCTTCGATCTCACCTTCCACCACCGTGTCGTCGGGGGTGTAGACGTATTCATCGAGAGTGGTGGTGATCTGCTTGACGCGGAAGGGGGTGAGGAAGCCGTCGTTGATGCCCTCTTTGAGGGAGTAAGTGAACACCGGATCGCCGAAGTAGGCGTAGGTGTCGATGTTGCCGGCGCGGCGGGGGGTGGCGGTGAGGCCCAGCTGCACGGCAGGGGCGAAGTACTCGAGGATGCCGCGCCAAGTGGATTCGTTGTTGGCTCCGCCACGGTGGCATTCATCGATCACGACGAAGTCGAAGAAATCGGCCGGGTACTGGCCAAACCAGGGGGAGGGCTTGCCGTCCACCGGCGGGCCGCTCATGAAGGTCTGGAAGATGGTGAGGAAGACGCTGGCGTTGGTGGGCACCCGACCCTTTTTGCGCAGGTCATCGGGTTCGATCCGCGCCAGGGCGTTCTCCTCGAAGGCGGCAAAGGCGGTGAAGTCGTTGAAGGCTTGATCGGCGAGGTTGTTGCGGTCTGCCAGAAACAGGATGCGGGGCCGGCGCGTGGGCTCGCCACTGAGGTTCCAGCGGGCGGCAAACAGCTTCCAGAGGATCTGGAAGGCGATCGAGGTTTTGCCGGTGCCGGTGGCCAGCGTGAGCAGGATGCGGTTCTGGCCGGAGGCGATCGCCTCCAGCACCCGCTTCACGGCGATCTCCTGGTAGAAGCGGATCTGCCAGCTGCCGCCCTTGTCGGGGTAGGGGATGGATGCAAAGCGATCGCGCCAGGCGTTCTCTTCGGCGAAGGTGCGCTGCCACAGCTCCTGGGGCGTGGGGAAGGCTTCGGCCTCCCCCTCCTCGCCCGTTTCCCTGTCAATGGCGTAGATGCCCTTGCCGTTGCTGGCGTAGGTGAAGCGCAGCTGGAGCTTGGCGGCGTAGTCCTTGGCCTGGCCCACCCCCTCGGTGAGCGGCAGGGAATCGGCCTTGGCCTCCACCACCGCCAGGGCGGTGTTGCGGTAGCTGAGCACGTAGTCGGCGCTGAGGGACTTGCCGCGGCGACCGCCCCCTTCAATCCGCCCCGGAGCGATCGGAAACTCGCGGCGAATTCGGCTGCCCTCCACCACGCCCCAACCGGCCGCCACCAGCAGCGGATCGATCAACTCAGCGCGGGTTTCGGCCTCGTTCATGGCAGCAGGCTTCCCACGTGATCGAGCAGACCAGCGGTCATCGAGCCAAAGATCCGGTGATGGGCCAATTTGCAGCCCAGGGCATCGGTTTCCATCAACCGAGAATAAGCGGCCAACCAATCATCCGGCACGGTGACCAACAGATCCAGATCGGAATCGGAGTTCCTGAACGTCATGGCTGGCCAACTGGCCGGCATAGACGCCATCGCGGAGGGCCACGGCGTGGAAGCCCTTGCGGACGCCGCCCACGTCGATGCCCACCACAGTGATAGCGGTAGTTGTGGTCAGGGGATGTTTTTGCACGGCACGGCAGCTGCCAAAGGAGTCAGAATCCATCAACGTGCGTTGGACGGCGCCAGGTCATGCCCGAACTCAAAGCTCTGGAGGAGGCCGTTGAAGCCCTAGATCCCTCCGCATTGGCAGAGTTCAGGCGCTGGTTTGCGGAGTTCGATGCCGCCGCCTGGGATCGCCAGCTGGAAGCCGACCTCACCGCAGGCAAGCTGGACGCCCTGCTGACGGAAGCGGAAGACGACTACCGAAGCCAGCCCCGCTCCCCCCTATGAACCACACGGCATCGAGCAGGTTCTGGCGCTGCTACGGGGCCTTGCCTGCTGATGTTCGCGATCTTGCCGACAAGAACTTCAGGCTGCTCAAGGCAGACCCCAAGCACCCCTCGCTCCATTTCAAGTTGCTGGCGGGCCAAAGGGTCTACAGCGCCAGAGTAGGGCTGCAGTACCGCACACTTGGTCTGCCAACCGCCGATGGCGTCCATTGGTTCTGGATCGGCACCCACGCGGACTACGACCGCTTGGTCGGCAGTTGAGCCCAAGGGCCCGAGAGGGGACGCCTTCCAGGGTTCATTGATGCTCTTTGATCCAGTCCCTGAGCTGAACATCCAGCACTGGAAGATCGTGGAGAACGATCGCCCAGATGATGGGCAAGCTGAGGCCGAAGTATTCATGGACAATGCGATTGCGCAAGCCATTGAGCGCAGACCAATCAATCGCAGGCCGGTCCTGCTTCATCTCAACGGGTATCGCCCGGGCAGCCTCGCCAATAATTTCCAGATTGCGCACCACGGCATCAACGGTGCGACTGTCTGCTTGGAACTCCTCGAAGCTCAACCCACTGATGTAGCTATTGATCTTGCCGGATGCTTCCAGCATGTCGGCCACGAACAGCCTCCATTCACGGCGCGACATGAATAAGGCTGCTCATGATGGAGGGACGACGGTTCTCCTTGATCCCATCGGAGGCCACCAGGTCAACCCTGCGGCCGAGGAGATCTTCCAGGCGATCGCCCAGGTGCATGAAACCGAAGCCAATGGGCTCGGCGAAACTCACCAGCAGATCCACATCGCTGGTGGCCGTTGGCTCATCGCGAGCGAAGGATCCAAACAGCGCCAGGTTGCTGACCTTGAACTGGGAGGCCAGATCCGGATAGTGTTGACGCAGCCTCGCCAGCACCTCAGAGCGGCTGGCGCAGGGGGTGACCGCAGGGGCGGACATGGGTTCGCTGGGCTGAGAGCTTCATTGTAGGTGGGTCGACTGAGAGCTCCCAAGCCCCGGGGTGCTCAGAGCTCGCCGTTGAAAGCCTGGTGCAGGAGGGACTTCTTCAGTTCCTCCAGGGCAGCGAGTTTGCGTTCGTAGAGGCGGGTGAGGCGTTGGGTTTCTGCCGCGAAGGAGTCGAACTCTTCAACGATGCGACGCTGCTCTTTCTTGTCTGGAAGTGAAATCTGGACTGACTCGATTTCCTTCGTACTGACATTCTGTTGCGCCGCGCCGTGTCCGGCCTCTTGCAGGCTTTCGCGGAAGTTTCGTGACAATAGGAATCGGAAGAGAAAATCGCGGTCTGTGCTTAGGCCTTTGATTGTTATGCGGGCCACACGCTGATTGAGAACCGCGGGAAGCTGGTCTTCCTGAATGATGCCAACACGGCCGATGTTTCCCGTGAGCGAAATCAGGATGTCTCCCTCATTCACAATAAACCGTTCGAACTTCTTGTCCGCCAACTTGATGAACTTCGGATTGGCAAGCGTGATTTCGCCATCTTGGACATTGCCGATGCGGATGACAAAATAGCCGGTTTCTGTGTAGTCGGTGCTCTTGAAGGCGTAGCCATTCTGAATCTCAATCAAATCACCAAGTGTGTGCTCCGCCCACCCCGGGCCGGACTGTGTGAAGACGGATTGAAGATGACTCTCAAAGATCGCCCGGGCGTTCTGAAGGTTCCGCTCGGCATTGGCTTTGGCGGTGGCGAGGCCCGCAAACGCTTCGTCGAGCAGAGCGACGATTCGCTCTTGTTCCCGAAGGTCATCAGGAACGAAAAGAGGAATCTCTCGGAAGACGGGTACATCAAGATTCTTCTGAGCCGTGCCTTTCCCGAGGTCATAAATGTCATCATTTAGCGCCAGAATCTGATAATCCAAGAAGCGTTGAATCATCGACCCATTCTTTGGTGAAACAGTCAGACCGCTGTCATTGAGGAAGAACTTTCCCTCGACAAAACGAGTACATTGTTCTGACATGCCAAAGCGAGCAATTATCAGACGATCCTCGCGGTTAAACCTCTCCATCTCGAATGTTGCACCGCCTCCCCCGTAAACTGGATACCCACTGCCTCCATCGCGCTTGTGAACTACGCGAGTGCCGTATTCAACGATGCAGGCTTCTTCAAGCGGGATAATGTTCCCTTCCCTCATACCAGCGCCCTGATCCTCCCCAGCACCTCAGCACTCTCCGCATCCAGCGTCGCAATCTCCGCCATGATCTCCTGCGGGCTCCGCAGCGCCACCTCATTACCCCCATGGGGGTTCTTCACCGAGAGATCCCAACTCTCTGGATCAATGGAGTCCACCGCCAAGCTCCAGCTCTTGGGCGAATCAGCAAACAACTTCTGCAGCTCCACGAACTCCGCCAGATCGCGGTCGTTGAGCGGGTTGGTCTTGCCCAGGTTGCGGCCGGGATCGAGCTGGTAAAACCAGACCCTCCGGGTCGGGGCACCTTTTTCGAAAAACAAGACCACCGTTTTCACCCCCGCCCCCTGGAAGGTGCCGCCGGGGCAGTCGAGCACCGTGTGCAGGTTGCAATCCGTCAGCAACTTCTGGCGCAGGGCCACCGAGGCGTTGTCGGTGTTGGAGAGAAACGTGTTCTTGATCACCACGCCGGCGCGGCCGCCGGCCCGCAGCAGGCGGATGAAGTGCTGCAAAAACAAAAAAGCGGTTTCGCCGGTGCGGATCTCGAAATTCTGCTGCACCTCCTTGCGTTCGCTGCCACCGAACGGCGGATTGGCGAGGATCACATCGAAGCGGTCGCGCTCCTGCACATCGCTGAGGTTTTCAGTGAGGGTGTTGGTGTGCAACACCTTGGGCGCTTCGATGCCATGGAGGATCATGTTCATGATCGCGATCACATAGGCGAGGCTCTTCTTCTCCTTGCCGGTGAAGGTGCGGGTCTGCAGCGTGTCCAGATCGGCGGTGCTGAGCTCGGCCCCCGTGGATCCGCCTTGGCGCATGAATTCGAAGGCTTCGCACAAAAAGCCGGCGGAACCCACCGCCGGGTCGTAGACCGTTTCGCCGATCTGGGGGTTCACCACCTGCACGATGGCGCGGATCAAGGGCCGGGGCGTGTAGTACTCACCGCCGTTGCGGCCGGCATTGCCCATGCGCTTGATCTTTTCCTCATAGAGCATCGAGAGCTCGTGCTTCTCCGCCTGGGAGCGCAGGCGCAGGCCATCGAGCCCATCGATGATTTCGCGCAGGTTGTAGCCGCTAGAGATCTTGTTGCGCAGTTCGCCGAAGATCTCGCCGATCTTGTATTCGATCGTGTTCGGCCCGCTGGCGCTCTGCTTGAAGCGCTCCAGGTAGGGGAACAACTTCGCATTCACGAAGTCGCGCAGGTCGTCGCCGGTGAGGGCGGCGTGGTGATCCAGCTGGCCGCTGGCGTTCTTCGGCGCCGCCCAGCGGCTCCAGCGGTAGGACTCCTCCAGGATGGGCGTATAGCTGCGGCCCTCCAGGGCGGCCACGGCGGCCCGGTCGTCTTCGAGCCCGTCGAGGTACTTGAGGAACAGCAGCCAGGAGGTCTGCTCGGTGTAGTCGAGCTCGGTGCCGCAGCCGGCCTCCTTGCGCAGGCAGTCGTCGATGGCGCGGAACGCCTGCTCGAAGGAACTGGGAGCCGAAGCGGCGCGGGACCCGTTGGGGGCGCGGCTGCGGGGGGCAGGGCTTGGGGCCTGGCCGTTGCCGGAGGCTTCCAGCTCCGACCCATCCGCCAGGGCCACGGAGCCGCCTCGGCCGCGTCCGGGCACGATCAGCCGGCGGCTGAGCAGGTCCGCCTTGACCGCTTCGTAACTGGCTTCGTCCCACTCCAGGGTTTCCCGTAGGCGGCCGTTGCCCGCTGATCCACCCAGGGCAGTCAGCGCACCGAGCAACTCGTCGGCAAGGTCGTCGTTGCTGCCGGCGTCGCTCAGTGGGTTCTCAGCGGCGTAGGTCAACGGGGCGGGCAGTTCGTTGCCCTCAGGATGCCAGCAGACATCCCATCGGAGCAAGGCCGGTCGGTGATCGCCTCTTCCCATGGAGGGGCAGGGTGATCCATGCAGGGTTGAGCCTCTCGAAGAGAGAGGTCGTAACAGTGCAGTGGGCTTTGATATGTGCCTAACTAGTCATTGGCCGGTTTCGAGAACCACCCCTCAAGCTGTGATCTTTTCCAAGAACCACCACCTTAAGACTCTACCAAAATCCCGCCAACTCTTCCCCTGCCTATGGCCTCTCCGATCCATGCCAGGCGCCATGGTTTGGTTCGCGGCTCCGAGAACCACCTGTTCGGTCGGACACCGATTGGCTGGCGGGTTTCCCTCCCCAGCTCCTTTCATCCCTCCACCTCCCCCAGTAGCGCCGGGCGCTCGTGTGCATTCGCGGCTGGTCAGGGCAACCGCCTGGGCTGAACGTCGGCGAGCCTTGGCTGGCCCTTCACGCCCTCCCCAGGCTGAGGGCGGCGTCGCCGAGCACCGCCTGCCCCAGCTCCTCACTCACCTGCCACAAACGCTGCCGCTGATCCGCATCTTGGGCTGCGGGGGCCATTCGCACCGGCGTTGGATGGCCCTTCATCCCCCCCAGCTGATCGGGGCCGTAGTGACCGGCGGGGGTCGCCTCCGGCGCCGTGGCCGCATACAGCTGGGGTAGGGCCCCCATGGCGGCGCTCTGGAAAAGGGGATCCATCAGTCGATAAGCGAAGCCCTCCAACTGAGAACCATTCATCGCCACCGAGGTGGGCTGCAGGTTGGTGCGGGCCAGGCCGGGGTGGGCCGCCAGCGACAGCACCCCACTGCCTTCGGCCTGCAGGCGCTGCTGCAGTTCCACCGCCGTCATCACATTGGCGAGCTTGCTCTGGCTGTAGGCCTGCCAGCGGTCGTAGCGGCGCTCACCCTGCAGATCATCGAAGCCGATGCGGCCGAAATACTGGGCCCCGGACGTGACATGCACCACCCGCGCGGCCGGGCTCTGGCGCAGCAGTGGCAGCAGCAGCAGGGTGAGCACGAAGTGGCCCAGGTGGTTGGTGGCGAACTGCAGCTCGAAGCCATCGCGGCTGAGGGTGCGGGGCGGTGCCATCACACCGGCGTTGTTGATCAGCAGGTCGAGGCGCCCGTAGCGCTCCGTCACCTCGGCGGCGGCGGATCGCACGCTGGCCAGGTCCGCCAGGTCGAGGCCGAGCAGGTCGAGGGCACCCCAGCCCGATGCCCCGGAGCCCGTCTCCGCCGATCCCCCACCCGGTGCCGTGAGCAGCGCCTGGCGGGCCGCCTCACCGCGCTGAAGGGAGCGGCAGGCCATCAGCACAGTGGCGCCATGGGCGGCCAGGGCGCGGCAGGTTTCCAGGCCCAGGCCGCTGCTGGCCCCGGTCACCAGGGCCAGGCGGCCGGAAAGGTTGGGGATGGAGGCGGTGGTCCAGGGCACGGAGCATGGCAGGGCAGAGCAGCAATCCTGACCCAGCTGGGGCTGCACCGCGGCCGAATCGTGGTAGTGGCTACCCCCGCAAGGGCAGCCCTGGCGACACCGGCCTCCAGCGGCGACCTGCCGCTCAGATGCTGGGGTGAGGGCCCTGCTCCGATGCCAGCGCGGGCAGCGGCTCAAGATCGCGCCGCAGGCCCAGGCGCTCGGCCACCCGTTCGGCCGCCACGAAAAACACCGGCGTGGCGTAGAGGGTCACCAGCTGGGACACCAGCAGCCCCCCCAGCACCACCAGCCCGAGCGACTGGCGCACATCACCGCCGGCACCGAAGCCCAGGGCCAGCGGCACCGTGCCGAGGATGGCGGCGCTGGTGGTCATCATGATCGGCCGGAACCGCAACGTGCAGGCCTGACGGATGGCGCTGGTGGCGTCGGCGCCGCCGCGGCGAAGCTGGTTGGCCACATCCACCATCATGATGCCGTTCTTCTTGACCAGGCCAATCAGCAGAATCAGGCCGATGAAGCCGTAGATGTTGAGTTCGGCGTTGCAGAGAATCAGCATCGCCAGGCCTCCCACCGCCGCCGGCGGCAGGCTGGTGAGCACCGTGAGCGGATGGATCGGGTCCTCGTAGAGGATCCCCAGCACCGCATAGATCACCAGCACCGACACCAGCAGCAGCCAGCCCATGCCCCCGAGCGACTGGGCGAAGACCCGCGCATCGCCCTGGAAATCGAGGCTGCTGCCGGGCGGCAGCAATGGCTCGGCCCGCCTGCGGATCTCGCGGCTCACCTGATCAAGCGACTGACCCGGCCCCAGGTTGAAGGAGAAGTTCACCGAGGGCAGCTGGTCGGTGTGGTTCACCGCCACCAGGCCGGCCGATTCGGCCACCTGGGTGAGGCTGGAGAGGGGCACCAGGGCGCCGCTGCGGCTGCGGATGGCCAGTTTGTCGAGGTCGCTGCTGCTGCCCTGGTCCGCCGCCACCACGCCGCCCAGCACCGGGTACTGGCCATCGCCGCGCAGGATCTGGGAGATCTGCCCCTCGCCGTAGCTGGCCGCCAGGGCCGCCTGCACATCCGCCACCGACACCCCCAGCGCCGCGGCCCGCTCCCGGTCGATGCGCAGATCCAGCTGGGGATTGGCGGCCAGCAGGTCGTTGTTGAGCTCCGTGAGGCCCGGGATCTCCCGCAGGCTGCGCTGCAGGGTGGAGCTCAGCCGCACCAGGTCGGCGAGCTCGGGGGTCTGCAGCGAGAACTGATATTTGGCGCGGCTGCTGGTGCCGCCGATGTTCACCGCCGCCGGTAGCCGCGCGAAGCCCCGCAGCCCTGGCACCGAGTTCACGCTGCGCCGCAGATCTTTCACCACCTCCTGGGCCGACTGCCGCCGCTGGGCGCGGGGCTTGAGCTTCACGAACAGCCGCCCGCTGCTGGCCGAGGCGTTCGGCCCGCCCTGGCCGATCGTGCTGTTCACCCCCTCCACCGCCGGATGGGCGAGCACCTTGCGGCTCAGCCGCTCATGCAGCTTGGCCATCGTGGTGAAGCTCACCCCCTCGGCCGCCTGGGTCGACACCGTGATCTGGCCGGTGTCGACATCGGGGATGAAGCCCTTGGGAATCAGCAGAAAGAACACCAGGCTCAA